>JAUSAI010000187.1 GCA_030652945.1 Caldisericota bacterium
CCCCTGTTCCAGCTCATGCTCAAGAAGGTTCCCGCTCCCGAATACGATCCCGGCAGTCCACTGACCGCCCTCGTCACGAACATCTCGCACGACGACTATATCGGGCGTATCGGCATCGGCCGGATGTTCGGCGGGCAGGCAAAGGTCGGGTCGAAGGTTCTGGTCATGGGGCACGGTGGCGAGCACGAGTACGCCGGCCAGATCCAGAAGCTGTTCACGTTCGAGGGTTTGGAGCGCAAAGAAGTGCCGACCGTCGAAGCGGGCGAGATCTTTGCGTTCGCAGGCATACCGACCGTCACCATCGGCGATTCCATCGCCGACCCCGAGCGCCCGGTGCGCCTGGACCTCCTGACCATCGAACCGCCAACGGTCTCCATGATGTTCATGGTGAACGACAGCCCGTTTGGGGGGACCGAGGGGAAGCACGTCACCTCGAACAAGCTGCGCGAGCGGATTGAAAAGGAACTGCGGACCAATGTCTCCATCGCTGTCGAATGGGGCGACCTCCCGGACCGATTCACGGTCGCGGGGCGCGGCGAGTTGCAGCTGGCGATTCTCATCGAACAGATTCGGCGCGAAGGCTATGAGTTCCAGGTCTCGATGCCCCAGGTCATTACGGAGAAGCGGGGTGACGCTATCCTGGAACCGTACGAGATGCTTGTCCTCGATGTGCCGAAGGAAGCTGCCGGCACGGTCATCAGTATGCTGGGCGAGCGCAGGGGCACGATGGAGAAGATGATCGACCTCAAGGGCAGCTACGCGCGGCTGAGCTACACGATCCCCCTGCGCGGGCTGTTCGGCTTCCGCTCCGAGTTTCTGAGCGTGACCAAGGGAAATGGCGTCATGACGCATACGTATCTGGGCTATCGCGAGTGGGCGGGACGCATCGGTGGACGCAGGACCGGGGTCCTGGTATCGGACCACACCGGCGCCGTGGCGGCATACGCGGTCGCGCATATCCAGGAACGTGGCAGGCTGTTCGTTTCGCCTGCGGAGAAGGTGTATGCAGGCCAAGTCATCGGTGAGACGAACCGCGATCACGACCTGAAGGTCAACCCGACGAAAGAGAAGCACCTTACCAACATGCGGTCGTCCACGTCGGACATCTCGGCAAAGATTGATGCCCCCGTGTTGTATGCGCTGGACCAGTATCTCGACTACATCAACGAGGACGAGCTGCTGGAGGTTACGCCGAAGTCTCTGCGCATGCGCAAGAAGGTTCTTGACTTCAAGGAGAGGAAGCGGTCCGGACGCGGCGAAGAGGATTCCGGCGACTGAGACGGCACAACGCCGGCTCCTCTCTGTAACACTTGCCGAAAACTAGGTGTGTCCCCATGGTACATTCCGGCGCGCGAAGCGCCGGAATGCGCATATCATGACAGGACGGGATGCTCGCTACGCGGGCGCCGCGTGACGCTTGCGGGGCACTCGCCGTGAGGCGGTGGGCGGCTCGACCGTCATTGGGTCCACGAATACGTCGTCGATCTTGATGAGGACGCTGTCGCGGGTACAAACGGGACGTGGAACGTCGGTGGCAGACAGCCCCAGGATGTGGGTCATGATTTCGTCCATACGGATGGTGCCGGTCTGGTCGAAGAAGACGCCGATGTGGATGTGAACGGGCATGCGGGAGACGAATTGTACCGTGAGGACATACGCCCGGATGTCTTTGGCCTGCCGCGGCCGCCGGGGCTCCCGGGTACCGGGGGCTCTGGAGTTCTCGCGATTGACCGGCACGGTCTCTCGGGCCAGGAAGGCCGCCGCCGCGTCTTTCATCGCGCCCGCGTCCAGCGTGCAGGAACGAGGCCACGCGAGGTCGTACCGCAGAATCATGGGCAGAGCCATGAGGGACGGTGTTGCGAGGGCGATGTCTGTGGCGCCAAACAGACGGATGCCGGGAGGGGTCGTCTGGTCCAGTGCCGCAATGCGTGCTTCCATCGGCGTCGCAGATGCGAGGAACACGTCGACGTATTCTGCGTTGCTTGCCATGCCGACAGCGGTTGGAATGCCGGTCTCGATGCGCACTCGCTCGTTGAACCCTTCCGTGTACATGAGAGGGAGATCACTGCGGCGAAGCCATCTCACCAGAGCCGCCTGTATCTCGTGGTGCGACAGCAGGCAGGCCTGTTCTTCCTTTGCATAGTGCAGGCGCATCTTTATCATGCGTTGATTCTAGCAGGAAAGGCGGGGCACGCAATGAAGGCTCAGACGAGCGGAAGCGGTTGAACATGGCCGGATTGCGGGTACTATGGAAGAACATCGAGCATCGTGAGACACGCTCTCGGAAGAAAGGACAGCAAATATGCAAGGACTACTGACCTATCTGCGGAACGAATTGCCGACGCTGGTCATCCAGGTGCCGGTTATTCTCATCGTTATCACCATCCATGAGTACTTCCATGCCTGGACGGCGTGGAAGCTAGGCGACACCACGCCTGTCGAGACCGGCCGGCTGTCGCTGAATCCGCTGCGGCACCTGGACCCATTCGGGACGATCGCTCTCCTGCTGTTTCATGTGGGTTGGGCTCGCCCGGTCATGATCGACTTCGGAGCGCTCAGGCACCCGCGCAGGGATACGGTACTGGTCGCTCTTGCGGGGCCGTTGTCCAATTTCGCGACCGCTCTCGTCGCGTATGGTGTCCTGCTGCTGGTGCGCGCATCCCCGACGCTGGCGTCCGGACTGGCCTATGTCGTCGTTCTCCTGCGCACCCTTGTCGAGTTCTCGATTGCACTTGGCGTCTTCAATCTTCTGCCGATCCCTCCGCTGGACGGCTCCAAGGCATTCTTCGCGCTGTTCTTCCACAGACCGGAGCGCTTGCTGTATGACCGCGCGGTGGACTTGTACGGGACCATTGTCCTGCTCGGGCTCTTGTGGTTCGGCGTCATCAACGGGATCATGTCCCGGGTACTGGGATTCATCTTCAACTCCCTGCTTCGCCTGTGAGGTGTTCATGAAACGACGAATCCTGAGCGGCATGCGGCCCACGGGCAAACTGCACCTCGGTCACTACCTGGGGGTCCTGCAGAACTACGTGAGACTGCAGGAGGAGTACGACTCGTATTTCATGGTCGCCGACCTGCACGCTTTGACAACGAAATGGTGTGAAAGCGGGTCCATCCGCGAATCGCGGCGGGATATGGTGCTGGACTGGCTGGGGGCCGGACTGGATCCTGCGAAGTGCACGATGTTCTGTCAGTCGGACGTCCCCCAGCACGCCTACCTGTTCGCCCTGTTGACGATGATCACGCCCGTGTCGTGGGTGGAGCGCAACCCGACGGTCAAGGAGATGATTCGGGACCTCGACTTGAAGGGGAACGTCAATCTCGGCCTCCTGAGCTACCCTGTTCTCATGGCTGCGGACATCATGGCGTATCGTGCCGAGGCAGTCCCGGTCGGACGAGACCAGGTGCCCCACCTCGAGTTCACACGCGAGCTGGTACGGTCGTTCAACCACATCTACGGCGTGGACGTCTTCCCGGAGCCCCAGGCAGTGCTCAACGAGTTCCAGATGCTGGTCGGGCTGGATGGGCGCAAGATGAGCAAGTCGCTGGACAATCACATCATTGTCTCCGACCTTCCAGAGGTCATCAGGAAGCGCATGATGACAGCGTACACGGACCCGTTGAAGGTCCGCAGGGACGACCCAGGGCATCCCGAAGACGGGTGTGTCATCTATCAGTACCACAAGCTGCTGCACCCTGCGGACATCCAGGATATCAAGACGCAATGCGAACAGGGAAGCCTGGGCTGTGTCGCCCACAAGAAGGCCGTCGCAGAGATGGTCATCGAACGTCTGGCGGGCTTCTCTTCGCGGCGCGCCGGGTTCGCGGAGGACCCGTCGACGGTGGACCGCATCCTTGCAGAGGGAAGCCTCAAGGCTTCGGCCGTTGCCGGGGAGACGGTGCGTCTGGTGCGGGAGGCAGTGGGGATCTGATCTGTGGGCAGTCTCGCTGACGCAGTCAACAGTCTCAGAACGGCAGGTAGGGCTGGTCGGGCCAACATCGCGTCGCTGGTCATCGAGAAGCTCGTTGATGCATGCCGCACGATCGTGCTTCGCGACCGGGGCGTCGACGATCATGCACAACTCATCCTCATCCTGGCAGACCTGCTGAAGCTCAAGAGCGAGTTTGTTCTGCTGGGGCACCCCGCATCACAGGAGCGCTCACTGATCGAAGGGATTCATGCACTCGACGGTGTGGACGACTATGCACGGTCTCTCCTTGACGTGCTGAACGATGTGAATGCCGGTACGTCGACATACCGCAAGCCAAAGGTGCGGACCGAGGTGCCGAGATCCGCCGCCGAGGGACCATCCGGCGGTGACCTGCCCGATGCTCTGCTCGAGGCGCTGGCGCGTATCGTCGAGCGCGTTGCCGCGGCGCGGCCCATACAGGTGGCGCCACGACGCGAGGCATACCTCAGCATCCAGCAGGTCATGCGCGACCTCTACTCCCTGCTCAGGGTACGAGGATCCATGAGGTTCGAGGACGTTTTCGAACCGTCCGATTCGCGTGAGCGGATCGTACTCACGTTCCTTGCCATTCTGATCCTGACGAAGACCGGGGTCGTTCGCATCTCCCAGCAGGACAGGTTCGACGATATCATCGTGGAGTACGTCGGAGCAGACCATGACTAAGCGGCAGCAGGAGAACGGACAGGAGTTCGTCGAAGGCATCGAAATGCAGGCAGCAAAGCAGCGCCTCGAGGCGCTGCTGTTCTCCACTGAACAGCCGGTCGGTGTGCGCTATCTGGCACGCAGAATCGGGCAGGAGGTCAGTACGACCCGACGCCTCCTGGAGATCCTGCGCGCCGACTACGCGAACCGCGGGGTCCATCTTGAGCACGATGGACAGCTGTACTGCTTCTCCGTACCGGAGCGGCTGTCGGTGAATCCTGGACAGCAGGCCCCGCCGCGCGTCACCCTGTCGCCGCAAGGCATGGAGATCCTTGCACTCCTCATTGCAAAAGGTCCGTTGCCCCGCAAGGAACTGCTCGAGTACCGTGGCGTGACGAGCGACAAGGCGCTGATCTCGCTGGTTCAGCGTGGATTTCTGACTGCCCGAAGGGACTACCTCAGGAAGGCCGTCGTGTACGACGTTTCAGTAACCTTGCTGGAGCACTGGGGATTCACGACGCGCGAAGAACTGGTCCACGACGTCGAATCACGGCGGCGAGGCCTGTAACAGCTCCTCCTCGGCCGCAGCAAGCTGATCGAACAGGCGTTCCCTGCGTTCCGTGAGTTCGTGGATGTGCACGGACAGCCGGTTCATCTCCTCCGGGGGCATGGAAGGCCCCTCCGCTTGGAAACGAGTCGTGAGTGCTGTCTGTTCATCGTCGATTGCAGCGATAGCCGCCTCCAGATCCTGTACGCGCTGGCGCATCGCATCCAGCCGGGTATGGGAGACACGGGAGGTCCGCGCGGCTGCGGGCGGAGCGGCGGACCTCTTTGGGCCTGAAGATCGTTCGGTGAACAGCGCCTGACGGTTTGTCGAGTAGTTGCCGTCCAGGAGAACGGCGTCGGCGTCGTCGATGTAGAGGACGCGGTCTGCAACTGCGTCGATGAACGTACGATCGTGGGCGACGACGAGGATGGTGCCCTCAAAACTGACCAGCGTGGCGGCAAGCGCCTGTCGCGTCTGGATGTCCAGGAAATTGGTGGGTTCGTCGAGGACGAGCATGTTTGCCGACTCGGTCGACAGCAGGGCGAGCAGAAGGCGCTGTTT
>JAUSAI010000161.1 GCA_030652945.1 Caldisericota bacterium
CGTCCTCGTTCAGCGCCTGGCTCAGACAATTTCTCCACCACATTCTTTGGAGAGTCCTTTGAGCGCAACCCTTTCCGACACAGTCATTTCCGCCGCGGGCATCGACGTCGGCTTCTTCGCTACCAAATTCACCTGCTACCGCTCCGCCGGCGCTGGGAAGATCGGGGCAATAGTTGCGGACCAGTTCCCTTCATTGGCTCCTCGCCAGGCCGGTCTGGACATCAAGCTGCCCAACACCGACACGGTGGACGCGGTGGAAATCGAAATCGAGCCGAACGTCTCCCACCTGGTAGGCAAAGACATCGACAAGCTCACACATGGTTTCGGCACGACGGCTGTCACGTCCGACTACAGCCGCAGCACTGCGTACAAGGCTCTGTTTCGGGGGGCGCTGCATGCGATCGCGCGTGCCAATGCGGTGAAGGGCAACATGACCATTGAAACCCTGGTGGCCGGCCTGCCGCTCTCCTCCATCCACACGCATGCCGCGGAGCTGCGCGAGTTCATGTGCCGTGAACACCGGATGCCGCACCCAGCGGATAAGGACCGGGTCCTGACAGTGGACATTCGCAATGCGCTTGTCATGGGCCAGCCGCAAGGCGCTCTTATGACCTATCAGGTCTCGAAAGGAAAGATCGACCGCTCGGCAACGACGCTGGTCCTGGATATGGGAGGCGGCACCTTCGACTGGTATGTGGCTGTCGGCACAACGCCCAATCCTCAACGCTGCGGCGCGGCGCCAATCGGTGCCCTGGCCTGCGCTACGGCCATCTGCAACAAGATAGACCCCAACTACAAGAACAGCGCCCAAATCATGGGTCGAGTGGACTATGCGCTTCGGACTAATGCCGAAGCCTTCAAGGTCTCTTCCACGACCCACAAGCTGAGCCAGTACAGGCCCGTTGTTCGCGGCGTCCTTACTGATGCCATTGAGCAGATGCGCAAGTCCGTTGGCAACCTGCAGGAAATGGACGCAATCCTGTTTACTGGCGGCGCGGCGCCCATGCTTTACGAGGTGTGTAAAGAGGTGCTGCCTGCCTTCAAGGAGGTGATGGTCCTGGATCAAGAGCCGGTCACATCCAACGTGAGGGGGTTCCACGTCTGGGCAGAACAGTTCAATGCCGCCAAGAAGGGGCGCTGATTCATGTCCACAGCCTCCGAGGATCAGCAAGACGACAGCATTGAGATCAGGCTGTACATGAAGGTGAGTAAACGCGCCTATCCCGAGCTGGCCACGCTGCTTCAGGGTCTTCCCAGACGGGAGCTGAACCGGCGGGTTAAAGCCCTGGTCCTTCGTGCCGCTCTGGCCGAGACGAACCAAATTCACCTGGACCGGCCTGCGACACGGGTGGCGGCCGCTCCGATGCCGCTGGAGCAGCCGGCATTCACCGAGTCCGGCCTACTGGATGGACTCACCTCGGGAGATCTCGACAAGGTCTTCGAATTCGGCATGGGGATGCCAGCCCATGCTGCCTCTTGACATGGGCACTTTTCGTGAGAACTTGATTCCATGGAAACCAAAACCACTCAAACCCACCCCGTTGACATGAACGCGCCTTCCACCAGCGAGGTAGCCGGCGCCCTTGTCGGACAACCCTACCCCACCGGGCGTACCACCAGTCACTGGATACTGGAAGACGCACAGCTCGCGTTCATGGTCCGTTCCATCCGGGGCGAGATGAGGCGGCTGGCCACTCTCCAAGGGGACAGTTCAGGTACTGACGATCAACTCGCCATCGAGGCCATTGTGAGACTTGGATATGCCCGCACGCCGAGGCCAGCCAGCACGTGGGCCCACTTCCGTTTCATCACTGGGTGGACCTGTCGGTGCATCGCTCTTTCCGCGTCTTTGGAGATGTCCATCACGTCGGCCTCAAGAAATCGCGTCGCGGCTGCTTGAAATCATGCTGCGCCGGATCGTCCACGCAATGCTGCTGACCGCGATCAGCTCGGGGCCTGTGCACGCCAAGGGGCCGGCGCGGGCCGCACCCCTGTTTTCTACTCCAGTCGAAGCGTGCATTGTTCCTGCAGCCCGCTTCCATTCGGTCAACGAGTACGTGCTCAGGTCGATTCTGAAAGTCGAGTCAGGGCTCAATCCGTCCACGACCGTCTCAAGGAACAAGAACGGGACGGTCGACGTCGGAATTTGTCAGTTCAATTCCATGCACTTCAAAAGGCTGGCGACGCACAACGTCGCCCCGGCCGACTTGCTTGACCCTTGCATCTGCACGTATGTCGCCGCATGGCACCTTAGCCAGATCATGGCTTCCAACGGAAACACCTGGGAGGGTATTGCCCGGTACCACAGCGCCACACCCTATTTCAACCGGCGGTATCAGATCCTCTTGAGCAACGAGCTCGTTCGGATCGGCGTCCTTCAAGCGGATATCAAGCCGGTGCCGCCACTGGAGCCTGGGGCAGTGCCAAAGACAGCGGTCAAGCAGGGAACCAGCTCCCCAAGCCTGGTCCTCGACGATGCCCCAGCGCAGTAGCAGATCTGAAGGTCGAATTTCTTTTGCGCAGCCCTAGAAAACCGGTTTTGGTCTCTTAAACTCTCGCCAAAATTATTACCCAGGAAGGATTCAATCGTGCCCATCAACACCAGCTATGGCTCTGCCATCGGAGTAATTCATGCTGACGGCTCTGTAGCCTCCAGTTCTATCAAATATGACTGGAATGGCTCTGTTTTTGTGAAGACTGTTGGCCCAGAGACAGGCTTGATTGACGCGTCGATCGCCCTGATTTTTGGTCAACGCATCGCCAATGACATAAATGCAGGCAATGTCTACAAGTACAGCCCTGACCTCGACCCTTCCACAGCCTTCCTTTCACCTATTCAAATTGCCGTTCTCCGATTGGCAATTGATGCTGGAACCACTACGGCCGCCAAGGCTGTTGAAGTCTTTGGCAACGTCACTATCACTCAAGCATTCGCATTTGCATTCAATGCGCAAGCTCTACCCGCGACACTGACCGCAGATCAAGAACAGTCGGTGCTGCTCGCTGACTTCTACGGATTCCCACTACGCCTACGTGATGTTTTGGTCAAGCCCAGCGCGTATGTTGATAGTTCTGCACATGACACCGCGTCGTCGCCTTGGGCTATCCCCTCGGGAACCTCCGCTACGACGGCAATTGCAACGGCGTGGGCGACAAGCACCGTTCCTTCCATCGCAGCAGCGGCCACGTCAACACTCAGCGGATCAGCTGACGCAACAAAAGCTACACCATTCGCATTGACTGCGACACCATATGGCGACCTTATTGAGAAGGCTTATCTGGCATTTTTCCTACGCCCAGCTGATGCAACCGGCTTCAACTACTATGCGGACAAGATGAACGCCAGCGGAGGCGATCTCTCACTGATGACAGCTGGATTTGGCAGCTCTCCAGAGTACCTGCAAACTTACGCCGGTTTCTCGACTGCCCAGCGCATAAATGCGATTTACCAAAATCTGTTCAACCGCGACGCAGAGCCTGCCGGCGTTGAGTATTGGGGCAGCCGTCTCGATAGCGGGACATTCACGATCAATAACATCGCAATCTCGATACTGGTCGGCGCC
>JAUSAI010000215.1 GCA_030652945.1 Caldisericota bacterium
GGTCCTCTCATGAAAGACCATGCACTGCTGGATGAGATCATCCTCATGGACAGCGGGTCCTCCGACGAGACGCGAACCATCGCAGCCGCCCGCGGCATTCCGGTGTACATCCATCAGCAGGTGCGGCCAGACCAGGGGACCCATGCCGGCAAGGGCGAAGCTATGTGGAAATCGCTGTTCGTGACGACAGGGGACATCGTTGCGTTCGTGGACACCGACCTGGCAAATCCCACACCGGCCCTGGTGACAGGACTCGTCGGTCCTCTCCTTCTCTACGAACGCCTGAACTTCATCAAAGGCTTCTATCGTCGGCCCATCCGCCTCGTCAACGACTTCGTCGAGGTAGGTGGCGGCCGGGTAACGGAATTGACGGCGCGTCCACTGCTGAACCTGTGGTTTCCCGAACTCAGCGGCTTCTTCCAGCCACTTGCCGGAACCATTGCCGCCAGATCGAGCGTCCTGCATGCGCTCCATTTCATGACCGGGTACGGCGTCGAGCTCGGCCATCTGGTCGAGTATGCCCGAAGGTGGGGAATCGACGGCATCGCCCAGTCCGAGCTGGGAGAGGTCATCCACCGAAACCAGCCCTTGGAAACCTTGTCCAAGATGGCATTTCATGTTCTGGAAGCATTCTTCCGCCTGGGCAGCACGGCTGGGACGCCATTCGATGCAGACCGCATGAGCGGTGTCCTGCGCCAGCCCTTTCTGTCAGACGCAGGATTCACGATGTACCAGTCCGAACTTGCGCAGGACCTGCGCCCCCCTGTCGCGACGCTCATGGCGGAGGCTGAAAGCCAGTGATGTCGACCCTGCCGTGGTGGAAGACCAGCATCATCTACCACTGCTATGTTCGCAGTTTCATGGACAGCGACGGCGATGGCATTGGAGACCTGCCGGGACTCATCGGCAAGCTGGACCAGCTGAACGACGGCACCGAAAGGTCGCTGGGAATTGGCGGACTATGGCTTGCACCAATATTCCCATCGCCCGGAATGGATTTCGGCTACGACGTCAGCGACTACTGTGCAATTGACCCCACGTACGGGACCATGACGGACTTTGACCACCTCGCAGACGAGGCGCGCTCCCGCGGGATCCATCTCATCATGGACCTCGTGGTCAACCACACCTCTACGGAGCACCAATGGTTCAGGGAAGCCCGTGCTTCCCGCGCGAGTCCTTTCCATGACTACTACATCTGGAGCGACAAGGTGCAGGGACGTCCGCCGAACAACTGGGGTTCGACCTTCGGCGGCTCGGCGTGGGAATGGAATGCCCCCACCGGCGAGTACTACCTGCACAGTTTCCTGCGCGAACAGGCTGATTTCAACTGGCGCAATCCCGAGGTCGCCCGTGCCGTCCATGACATCATGCGATTCTGGATGGACCGGGGCGTCGATGGGTTCCGGCTGGACGTCGCCAACTACTATGTAAAGGATGCGCTCCTGCGCGACAACCCCCACCGGATCGTCTGGTCTCAGCCTATGCCCGGCAACCCGTGTGCGACGCTCATCATCCCCGTAGTACAGGAACAGCGTGACCGTACGGTCGACCAGCCCGAAACACACGATTCTCTCAAGGCGATGCGCGCCGTCGTCGATGAACGTCCGGGACGAATGATGGTAGGAGAAGTCACCCACCGGAGTCTCGATCAGGTCTTGTCGTACTACGGCCGGGGAGATGACGAGCTGAACCTCGTCTTCAACTTCTTCTTCATGGTGCGGCGCTTCAGCGCTCAAGCGTTCCGGGACATCATCGCCCAGACCCTTGCACGGCTTCCGGACGACGCATGGCCCGCCTGGGTCCTCAGCAACCATGATGTCGTCCGTGCCGTCACGCGCTACCGACTCGATGCGCCGATGACGAAAGCCATGAACGGACTCCTGCTGACCCTATGGGGAACGCCGTTCCTCTACTATGGTGAAGAACTCGGTATGGCGAACACTGCCCTTTCGCGGACAACGCTGAAAGATCCGGTCGGCTTGAAGTACTGGCCGTTGCCGGTGGGACGCGACGGCGAGCGTACGCCGATGCCATGGGACGACGGCCCGAATGCTGGGTTCACGAGCGGTACTCCGTGGCTGCCGGTTGGCACCGTGCAAGACACGTATGCCTCCCAGTCGGCCGACCCGCACTCCGTCCTTGGCTTCACGAGGCGACTCTCCCGCTTCCGAGCCGAACACCGGGCATTGCACGAAGGCAGAATGGAACTCAGCTCTGGGTCGCCGCCCACGGTCCTCTCCTTCAGGCGGTCCACGCCAGACGAGACACTCTCGGTCGCCATCAATTTCGCCTCGACCTCGACTCCGCTGGGCGCGGGGTCAGAAATCGGCGGGCACCAGGCCCTGTTCAGTTCCGAGGAGAACCCGCCAGACAATGCGCTCGCCCCGTGGGAGGTACGCATCTTCCGGTTGTGACAGCACCTACTTCTCGGAGCCGTTCGAATCCTGCGGGGGAGACCACGGCTCTGGGTGGACACGGCCGACAAGAACAACGCTCTTGACAGTGCCCCCTTCCATGATGGGTCCTGCGCTTACCTCTGTAAGATGCACGGTGCCGCGTGCACTGCGGACATGAAAGACGTCCAGGCCGCTCCCGACACCTGACAACACCAGTCTGACGAACTCAAGAGCTTTCTCCTTCTCCTCGGGGGCCACAAGCGAAAGAAGGTCTCTGCCGACGAGATCGCTCGACTTGACGCCGAAGAACCTCAACAACTGTGTATTGGCTAGCACAATCCGCCGCTGGGCGTCGACGATGCAGATGTGCTCGAGAGCGTTGTCGATGAACGTGCGCAACTGTTCGCGGCTGCTGCGAAGCTCCTGCTCGACGCGATGCAGCTCCGTCAGGTCGAGGCCCAGCCCAGCTACGGCTGTGATGTCACCATACGGGTTGCGAACAGGCACCTTGATGACGTGATAGTACCGTTCCTCACCATTCAGCACATCGGTTTCGTACTCTGCGAACCGTTCACCGGTTGTGAATACTGTGTCATCACTTCGCTCGAATCTCTCAGCCCGGTCTGCGTCGAACAGCTCCCGGTCCGTGTGACCGAGGACGCCCGAAAGATCATCACCCGCAACGTACTTCCCAGGGTTGTTGAGTTGGGCCCATTGCAGGTTGCCCGCCAAGTACCGGTGACTTCTCGATTTCAGGAAGACAGACCCCGGCATGTTGTCCATGAGGACGCGGGCAAACGAGCGCGATTGCTCGAGCGCGTCATCCGCTCTGCGCTCTGCTTCCGCGAGCTGCTGCAGCATGAGTGAACGGACCGATGCCCAGATGACACCTGCGCCCGCGACTACCGTGATGCCCATGGCGAGCTCGATGAACGGCGTCAGATGGCCCGCAATGATCCCCATGAAGGCGCTCCAGATGCCGACGTAGCAAAGAGTGGCAACGGTGGCGCCTCCCCCCGGACGCGCTACCCACTCTCCGAAAGGGTTCTTCTGCAGCTTTCTCGACGTGCGAACGGGCACTTGCGTCTGAGACGGCGGTCGGCGCATTGTCGGATGTTGCCTCCATCTCTACGGTACGCGACGACGGCCCCGTGTCAACCTTCCACCGCGACACGGGCTCCCAAGGCCTGGCCAGCTTGACAAAGCAAGCCGCACCACTACAACGTACGTGAGATGCAGACGGCGCATCTCGCCTATCCAGGCGGACGATGCAGGTTGCGCCGCCAGACCGTACGCAGGAGCCTGCGAGAGGAAGGGCTGTGTGAAGATCAGCATCATCGGTGGTGGTGGAACAAGGGTCCCCGTCCTGGTTCGGGGGCTTCTGGACCTTCAGGAACAGCTCGGCCTCGCCGAGATTTCCCTCTCGGATACTGACGCAAACAGGATGTCGGCAATCGGCAAGGTCCTTGATGCCATTGTCCGCCAGCGCGGCGCTCACATCACCATTACGCGTGCCGAGGACTTTCGCTCCTGCGTGGCGGGTGCGGCCTTTGTCATCGCCGCCATACGCGTCGGCGGCGATCGCATGCGAGTCTTGGACGAACGCATCCCACTTTCCATGGGCGTGCTCGGACAGGAGACTGTCGGAGCGGGCGGCTTTGCCATGGCCGTGCGCACCATCCCGGTCGTCCTCGATTTGGTGCGCGAATTGCGCGAGGCGGCTCCGCATGCCTGGTTCATCAACCTCACCAACCCGTCGGGCATTGTCACGCAGGCGATCCTCAGCCACGCGGGCTTCCGCAATGCTGTCGGGATCTGTGACGCACCGTCCTCGATCGCAGCCTTGGTGGCTCACATCCTGAAGGTCGAGCCCGAAGATGTGGTGCTGGACTACTACGGCCTCAATCACTGTGGCTTCGTCAAGAGCGTTCGCATCCTGGGCGCAGATGTCCTGCCTCAACTGCTGTCCATGCTCGGCGGTCTGCCCGAATTGGAGTCCATGACGCACTTCACCCCAGCCTACATTCTGCGGTTGGGCAAGCTCCCCAACCCGTACATCTGGTACTACGCATTCAAGCGCGAGTCACTGGGGGAAGCTCTCGCCGCGGGCGAGACCCGGGGTGAGGAGATGGAGCGCCGGAACAGCGCACTCATGGCTCAGCTTGCCGTCACGGAAGATCCCGTCACCGTCTACGACGCCTACCTCGGCGATCGCGAAGATGGACACCTGGCCAAGGAGTATCGCCGCACCATGAACATTAGGGATGGTGAAGGATACAGTGCTGTTGCCATGGAAGTCCTGCTCGCATTGTCCGGCAAGCGCCAGTTGGTCGTGCCTGTGAACGTCCTCAACCAGGGCGCTCTGCCATTCCTCGCGCCCGACGATGTCGTCGAGGTCCCCTCGCTGTTGAGCGAGCGTCTCATCCGGCCTCTCGCCGTAGGTCCTGTCGATGCGGAGTCGCAGCTGCTCATTCAGCAGGTCAAGTCGTACGAGCGTTCGCTCGTCGATGCCATTGTCTATCACGACACCGAGGAGCTCATACGATCCTTGGCACTAAACCCGCTCGTACCATCGCCTGCAGTCGCACGCGAACTGGTCAGCGCGTTCCGCGAACAGGAAGCACCATATTTCGATATCTTCCGGTAGCCAGAAAAGGGCTACCTATGGCAAGGGAGGGATGATGAGCTTCTGGAAGAAATCTGCCTACAGCCTCGGCTCCATGGGTGCGGCTCTGCCCGAAAACTGCTTCACGACCTGGGTTATGTACTTCTATGTAGACCGGCTGGGTTTTCCGCCCCGGCTGTTCGCGTCCGCCATGCTCATCTACACCATCTGGAATTGCATCAACGATCCGATGTTCGGGTTCTGGTCCGACCGGACGCACACGCGATGGGGCCGCCGCATCCCCTTTATCGTGCTGGGGACGCTGCCACTCGCCTTGGCCTTCTACCTCATCTGGGTGCCGCCTGCCGGCATCTCCACGACAGCCCTGTTCTGGTACTACCTTGCCGTCGTCTTCGCGTTTGACGGGTTCTACACGCTGGTCATCCTCAACTGGACCGCGCTGTATCCTGAGATGTACACGTCGCCACGCGATCGCAGTACCGTCAACGCCCTGCGCCAGGTGCTGGGCATCCTTGGTGTCATCGTCGGCGTCGCGCTTGCCCCTATTCTCATTGCACGATTCGGCTGGCGTGGACTCGGCCTGATCATCGGGAGCGCCACCGCGCTGGTCATCTTCCTCTCCCTTCTTGGCTCGAAAGAGGACCAGACGGCACCGGGAACGCCCCTGTCCCTGCTCCCCGCCCTCAAGAACACACTCATCAACAGGTCGTTCTTCACCTTCGTGATATTCAACCTGCTCTTTCAGACGGTGACGGTCCTGGTGCAGGGAGTCATTCCGTTCTACACGCAATTTGCTTTGTTGCTGAACGATACGGAGAAGACGCTTGTCCTGCTGGCCGTGTTTCTGATGGCCATCGCTTCCCAGCTCGTGTGGACCAAGGTCGTCGTCAGGATCGGCACGCGCAGCACGGCGATCGTCGGCATCATCATGTTCGCTGTCTGCCTCATTCCGCTGGCATTCGCCC
Organism: Caldisericota bacterium; assembly: GCA_030652945.1. Lineage (GTDB taxonomy): Bacteria > Caldisericota > Caldisericia > Cryosericales > Cryosericaceae > Cryosericum. Next base: position 5,991 of record JAUSAI010000215.1, read on the forward strand.
GCACGCTTGCTCAGGGCCTGGTGTGCTTCGCCCTGCTCGGTATCGGACTGGGGGCACTCCTCATCGTCACCGACATCATGATTGCAGAGATCTGCGACGAAGACTATCTGCGGACACATACGCGCCGCGAGGGCATGTACTACGGCATCAACGCGCTGGTCATGCGCAGCAGTGTCGCCATCTCTGCAGGGATCATCGCGTTTGTGCAGGTGCGGTCCGGCTACGTCGCCCAGCTGACCGACGCCGCCCTTCAGCCACGCACGGCGGTCGTCGGATTCCGTCTGCTCATGAGCGCGATTCCGGCCGTCATCATACTGACCGCCCTGGTCTTCGTCCTGCTGTACCCACTGCACGGCAAGCGCCTCGAAGAGGTCCGGAGAGCCTGCGAACTCGAACAGAACCTGTGCAGGCGCCCCGAGGTCCCGCCTCCTGCCGCGCCCGCCGGCGAACCGAGAACCATCTCATCATGAACGCTCGTGACTTCATCCCCATCCCGGATATCGAGTCCGGGCAGAGGTACGTGGTGTTTCAGCCACACTCCGATGACGCGGCTCTGTTCGCCGGTGGCCTCATCGCACGACTCACGGGATCGGGAAAGCACGTGACCCTGGTCACGATGACCGATGGGTGTCTCGGAACCTGTGATCCTGCCATGTCTCGCGAACGTCTGGTCAGCCTCCGACGAGAGGAAGATCAGAAGGCAGGAGAGATCCTCGGCGTGCAGAAACACCTCTACCTTCCCTTTCACGATGGGTCCCTGCCTCATTGCGGTGCCGCGACGCTCGAGATGGTGCGTATCATCCGGCAGGAACAGCCGGATGCCATCATGGTGCCCGACCCCTGGCTTCCGTACGAATCGCACCAGGATCACCTCAACTGTGGCTGGTCGGGAACGGAAAGCGTCATCTATGCTGCGCTTCCCTTGTACTTGCCGGAGGTTCTGCCCGCGCATGGCGTGAGCTATGTCATCCTCTACCTGACAGACAGGCCCAATCAATTTGTGGACATCACCTCCGTCCATGGCGTGAAGACGAATGCTCTTGCCTCGTACCCGAGCCAGTTCTCTCCTGAGCAGTACCAGATGGTGGTCCAGTACCTCGACCTCAAGGCTGCGGACATCGGTGCTGCCCACGGCATCGGCCCTGCGGAAGCCTACAAGGTCTTGACGCCACTGCATCTGCATACCAGCGTGGACTCGGCCGGTCTGTGATGCCGCCGTGATCGTCATAGGTGTTGACGGAGGGACCACGCGGACACGGGCCGCTGTCGTTTCGGAGCGGGGCGATGTCCTTGGCACTGGACATGCTGGTCCTGCCAACTTCCAGATATGCGGCATGCCGACCGCCATGAACAGCATCCGGCACGCCGTCTCGTCGGCCCTGGACGCAGCGCACTGCACGCGGAGGGCTGTTTCGCACATCGTCTTCGGCCTCTCCGGCATGGACCTCCCCCTTCACCGGCATAGGCTCGATGAGGGGCTCACGGCATCCTTCGATGACACGCCCTTTGACCTCGTCAACGATACGTGGATCATGCTGCGAGCCGGGACGGACAAGGGGTGGGGTATCGCGCTCGTCTGTGGCGGCGGTGCCAACGCCTGCGCACGTGACGAACAGGGAGTATGGACAACCCTGCGCGGTCTCGGATATGAAAGTGGAATGCGTGGTGGCGGTCTGGACCTCCTGCGCGATGTCACGCATGCTGCCTTCATGGCGCACGACGGCCTTGCGCCCACAACAATGCTCGAGCACATTCTCCTCGACGTCACCGGAGCTCCGGACTACGAGGCACTC
>JAUSAI010000167.1 GCA_030652945.1 Caldisericota bacterium
CGTACGCGATCGAGCAGATCGTAGTAAACGGTTCGGTGCTGCTTGAAATACAAGCTCAGGTACAGCAAGGGCTGTTTCAGCACCCCTCCATCGTGCAGCATGAGCGCGATCAGCAGACGGCCCAAGCGTCCGTTACCGTCCAGAAAGGGATGGATAGTTTCGAATTGAACGTGTGCCATCGCGGCCTTCAGGAGGATGGGCATCCTGGCTTGCGGTGCATCGTCATGAAGGAAGTGTTCCAACGCCGCCATGCAGGCCTCCACTTCATTCGGTGGCGGGGGCACAAAGCGCGCATTGCCTGGCCGCGTGCCGCCGATCCAGTTCTGGCTGCGGCGAAATTCGCCAGGCGCCTTGTCTGCGCCACGGCCTCGCGACATGAGGTGCGCGTGCATCTCGCGAAGCAGCCGGTTGCACAGCGGAAAGCCTTTGCCCAAACGGGCCATGCCGTGTTCGAGTGCGGCTACATAGTTCGAAACCTCCACCACGTCGTCGAAGGGCACACCCGGTAGTTCGTCCAGTTCGAACAGCAGCAGGTCCGAAAGCGAGGACTGGGTCCCCTCGATCTGCGACGACAGTACTGCTTCACGCCGTATATAGGCGTAGAGGAAGAGTTGCGGGTCCGGTAGCAGCAAGGCGATGCTGTCCAACCGGCCTAGCGCCAGGGTTGCACGCTCCAACAGCGCTTGCCGATGGCCGCTCAGATCCAGGGGGCGTGCGGGGGGCAACGGTTGAGGGACGAAGGCGCGCACCGCTTCTCCACCGGAGATACTGCTGGCATAGCGCCCAGTTGTCTTACGGTGCACGGAATTTCCTGTCCGCAAAGCTTGAACAAGGATTTGCGTTATTAAACATAAAGCCATTATCCTTTAATAGCAGTCATTGGACAATGACCATCCATGGACCACGCAACACACCTTATTTCCCCCCAGCGCCTGCCCGAGCTCTTGCGCCGCATGCCCAAGGCCGAGCTGCACATCCATATCGAGGGCTCCCTCGAACCTGAGTTGATCTTCGCGCTGGCCGAACGCAACCAGGTGAAGATCCCCTACGCCAGCGTCGAGGAGCTGCGCAAGGCGTACGCGTTCACCAACCTGCAAAGCTTCCTGGACATCTA
>JAUSAI010000232.1 GCA_030652945.1 Caldisericota bacterium
GTCACAGCGGCCATCAGCAAGCGTCGGTTCATCGGGGTCTCCTTCGAGAGCAGCTCATGACAACATGGGCGACCCGCGAAATGGTGGGGCGGAATGCAGCAGGCCGGTCCGCGGCGCTGTAGCACAGACGCCCGTTCCGCCGAGCAGACGGACCACGGCATTCAAGACCTCTGCGCTCGGCTCCGCACCGAACGAGTCTCAGAGACCTCCACCCTCCTCCATCGTTGGAGACCTCGCGGAGCAGTTGATCACGCTCTGCGAGCTGTCTGACGACGAACTGCGCGCGCGCGTCGAGAAGCGCTACCAGGCGATGTACGGCTACCCACAGCCGAGTGCGCGGTCGATGGCGCAGCAACCCTTCAGCTCCCCACCGTCGCTACTCCCAGTCCTCTGCAAGTCGAGCAACAAAGCTCACCTGGGTGGTGCCCTTCGCAGCGGCGACAATCTGGCGCTGCTCATCGGTGGTGGTTGGCATGGCCAGATTCACCGTCTTGATGCGACCACGCTTGCCAAGGCTCCTCACCACGTCTTTTGCCACCGACACCTTCATCGGCAGGGAAAGCGTCAGTGCCTTCAAGCTGGTGTTGGCGCCGAGAACCTGCAGCAGCAGCTTGGCTTTTTTGGGGTCCAGCGGGCTGTTGAGCCCGCCACCAAAAAGAATGAGCGTGTGGAGCGATTCGGTCGCTTTCAGAGCCGCCGCGAAGCTCTTGAGCCGCTCATCAAGGGAATAGTCAGAGGCAAGCCACAACGACTCAATGGCGTTCCGTCTCAGCAGCGCTTCGGTCGTGGCAACGCCCAGTCGTTTGTACGTACGTACCGCTGAGGCTGCGAGGAGGTCGTCAAGGCCACGAAGCACCTTGGGGTCCTTCTCGGCGAGCCGCCACCCTGAGAGCGCTTTGAGGTTCGGCATGGCACGGAGCGCCTCGGCCAGCGCCTGGTGCTTCTGAGTGTTTCGGTAGTCAATTTCAATGCTGAGCTGGCGCAGGGCCTTTGCATGACGAACGACGCCGATGGCTGCGCTGTCGCAGTCTTCGTCGGGCCCAACCGCGTCGGAGTGCTCTTCAAGCTCGAGACTCGTCAATGACGTTGACCCGAAGAACGGCCGAAGTGACTCGTAGGCAGCCGTGGTGGGGGCCAGGCTGAGGTTCAAGGAGCGCAAGTGCTGGTGTTTGTGAAAGCCCGACGCGAACGCCGCAGTGGCCTT
>JAUSAI010000237.1 GCA_030652945.1 Caldisericota bacterium
CGACGATCCGGTACTCACGAATGCCGGAATAGATGCCATTCCCTAATTGCTTGAGTTTTCATGAAGAGTAAACCGATCGCTAGTCGCACGGCCATAATCATCGGTGCAGCGTTCGTCGCAAGCGCGATGATCTACTCGGTCCTTCGACTGCTCGTCTTGGCGTTGTGAGGCTTGGACTTCTTACGGCGCTGGTCTCTTGGCGCTTATGAAACGCAAAAAAGGCCCCATCGTCGGGGCCTTTTGTTCTGGCAACAGAAAGCGCGTGAGGAGAAATCACTCTCCATCACGCGCTGGATGCGGCAAATACAGCCGGTCAAAACATACCGAACATAGCTGCCACAATGAGCAAGCTGATCGGCACGCCAAGTGCCCAAAGAAGGATAGGCATAGGAACTCCTTTCAGGTCGTTACGTTGCGGGAATAACAAGCAATGAGACCTGTCGTTCCCCGCATAAAAGTGCACTGGACAAGGAACTTTAAACATGCGCAACACGGCCCGGCGGGACATTTGGCTAGGACAAACGTTCAATATCGTTTCCTAACCGCAACCGCCTGACATACTACGTCGGGCGGTTTGGTTAAGGGGCGGGTGCAATGAGCGACGATAAGAAAGCTGAATTATACACAAGTCCAGGCGGGAAGTTTATTCGCTCGGATAGCCTGCCAAGAATACTGGCGCATTGGCGCTCTCTTAGAACTACGCAAAGACGGGCCCACTTCATCAAGTACGACGGCGAGCTGGGGTTTAATGAACCCCGGCATTGTTGGGTGTGCTTGACCATTACTCAACTCACAAAACGCCAGATTATCAGAAAAAAACCCGCCGCAGTCGGGGTATGCGACGGGCCTAGATGAAGGTCTCGGGGACACTTCAAAAGCTTAATGCGCCAGACCTACCTACGTTCCCGAGTCCGGTACCGGACAATCCGTTAATAAAATCAGCGCCAAGTGAAACCGAAGGGTCGAGTTCCGCGTTGGAACCGCCAAATAAATGAGGGAGGTTCACGTGGATAAAGCTCGCTGCCCGAACTGCAATAAGCGGTTAACGGCCATGACCTACCGGACAGGCAAGACCAAGCTATGTTGCTTGAAGTGCGATACAGTCGATCCTATGAAAATCGACGCTGCAAAATGGGCGGATAGCGGTCTAGCAGCTCCATCGGCCTAACCGATACTGTGGGATCTATTGACGAAGAAGTTCCGATTGCCGGTAGCTGCTTCAGCGTACTGGCTATCGCACGATGATTGCGAGGACGAGTTCGAGGGACAGTCTGGCAGTTTACGAAAGCTTCATTTTCAAACTACGATGCTTTAATTTTGGCACGAATAGGCGGGCAAGTACTTAAGTTCGGGGGCGGATAAATTGGGATCAACTACCAATATAGACGACGAAGATTTTATTGAGGTTATCAATAACCTTCCGACACTGTGCTGGATGGCCGACGCGAATGGCAGTATTTTCTGGTATAACAGACGCTGGCAAGAGTACACCGGCATTTCCGCAGAAGTACTGCTGGGATGGGGCTGGACCAAGGTTCATGATCCCGACCGACTGCCCGAGGTATTGAAAGGCTGGAAGCATTCGATCGAGACGGGAGAACCGTTCGAAATGACGTTCCCTCTAAGGGGGCATGATGGGATTTTCCGTCCTTTTCTGACGCGAGTTATTCCGTTGAAAGATCAGAAGGGCTCGATCAATCGATGGTTGGGTACTAACGTCGATGTATCGGCGCAGGTTGCGGCGGAAGATTCATTGCGCAAGAACCAGGCTCTTTATAGTTCTGCCCTTGCTGCAGGTAGGCTGGGTACTTGGCAAACTGATTTGGTAGCCAAGACCAGGCTATGGACGCCGGAAGGCATGGCTCTGTTTGGGCTCAACATTCCTGACGGCCGCGGACGGGTGGGAGGCAGTCACGACGAGTATACGTCGGCGTTGCACCCGAGCGACCGTCATTTGAGGCAAAAATTCCATGAACTCGTTGAAACGCAAGATTCGATTACGTCGGAATATCGCGTGGTGTGGCCCGATGGTACGATTCACTGGCTCAGGGGTCACGGCCACGTAGTCGCTCGTTTGCCGGATGGCAAGCCGCACCAAATGGTAAGTATTGTCGCCGACGTCACCGATCGCAAGGCAGCAGAAGATGAATTAGCGAGGGCACAAGGAGCTTTAGAGGAAAGCGAAGAACGTTTCCGACTGGTCGCAGAAAATGCTCCCGTGATGATTTGGATGGGCGATGCCGATGGAAAGTGCGTTTACCTTAATCGCGCACAGCGGGAATTCTGGGACGTGAATTTGGAAGACCTCTCCCAGTTCGATTGGAGCACAACACTTGTTCCGGAGGATACCGAAAGACTATTCGGACCGTTTTCTCAAGCCATGCAGGCCCATACGCCGTTCACAGTGGAAGCTCGGTATCGACAGCACGGCGGACAAATAAGGCTATTGCGAACGAGCGGCCGGCCTCGCTTCGGATCGAGCGGCGAGTTTCTTGGAATGATCGGGGTCAATCTCGACATTACCGACAGTCGGCAAGCCGAAGAGGCGCTACGCGAGGAAACGACCGCGCTAGAAATTCTGAATAGTACCGGCAGTGCTGTT
>JAUSAI010000239.1 GCA_030652945.1 Caldisericota bacterium
CCGGCCCTTCCCCAGTCGATCTTGAATGCCAGCGTGGACACAAGGATCAGCACCAGCATTTGAAGCACAGTCGTGGTGACGACCCCCAACAGCTTCCCCTTGAGGACGGTCCCGGGCGTCGCGCGGGTCGTGAACAGTCGCTGCAGCGTTCCCTGCTCCTGTTCGATGAGGATTGTCTCAGCGCCGGTGGCGCCGGTGTAGAAGACGTAGAAGACCATCATGCCTGCCATCGACACGCTCAGAATCGTTGCCATGGCGCTTCGCGGCTTCTCCTGCTTTGCAGGTGGGGCTTCGATCTGCAGTGAACCGGAGTCACTCCGCGATGCCAGTATCTCCGCAACGTACGCATCCGTGACACGCTTCATCGTCGCCGGCGAAACGGTGACGGCTGACTCAGCGAGAGAGGCGGCTACCGTGGACTGCATGATTCGTGCCGATGCGTAGTAGTCAAGATACTGACCGACGACCGCACGGACGATGCTCGGCCCCAGCGTCACAGTCGGGTCCTGGTATAGTTCCACCGGGCTTCCCGCGGAACCGTCCAGGACGTCCGTCGTGAAAGACGCGGGTACGATGAGTGCGACGTCGGCTGAGCGGCTGTCGACGGCTGAGCGGCCAGCGTCGGCAGAAGTGAATACTGTCAGTGTAACAAGGTCTTGCATCTCGTCGGACGCGAGCAGACGGACGAGCAGGTCCCCTGCAGATGTAGTGGGATTCGCATCGGTCGGGTCCAGATCGATTCCCGTGCGTCCCGTATCGAGATTGACCACAGCTGTCTTCGTGACAGGGACGGAGAACTCGGCCGGCCCATCAGCGGAGGTGCCGCCAAAGGCAAGGGTAAACATGGCGACGATGAGGAGAGGCACCGCGAACATGAACATGAGTCCGAACAGACTCGAGAACTGGTGACGGATGTCTTTAAGGGCAATGTCCAGTGTCTGCATGGGAGGCTAGTCGCGCAAGGCACGGCCCGTCAGGCGCAGAAAGACCGCTTCCAGGTTGGGTTCCTGTATGTTTGCCGAGACGATACGCACAGCCACCTCTGAAGCTGTCTCGAAGAGGCGCGGCAGAATACGGTTGCTGTCAGCCGCCATGACGGTGACCACGTCACCATCGGTCGTAACCTCCGTAACGCCTTCCAGCAGGCGCCACCGCTGCAGGAGATCTTCGTTCGCCGCGCTAATGTGCAGCTGCACGCGGTCTAGTCCACCAACGCTCTTGATGAGCTCCTGGCGCGTTCCAAGCGCAATGATCCGCCCATGGTCCATGATGCCGACGTGGTCAGACAGCTCTTCAGCCTCTTCCATGTAGTGGGTCGTGTACAGGACGGTCGTCCCCTCGTCGCGAAGGTGCATGACGTTGTCGAGAATAGCTCGTCGGCTCTGCGGGTCGATGCCGACTGTTGGTTCGTCCATGATGACGAGCGCCGGCTTGTGGAGCAGAGCGACACCAATGTTGACGCGGCGTTTCATGCCGCCCGAGTACGTCGAGATGCGGCTGCGCTGACGGTCGCCGAGGCCAATGAGTTCGACGATCTCGTCGACACGTTTCGCGAGGGCCGCGCCGCGCATGCCCTGCATCTTGCCCCAGAACACGAGGTTCTCGCGGGCAGAGAGGTCTGCATACAGGGCGATGTCCTGGGGGACGACGCCGATGACACCCTTGACGGCATTGGCGTCCTCGGTGACGCTGTGACCCATGATCGTTGCTGTGCCCGAGGATGGGCGCAGGAGACACGAAAGGATGCCAATGGTCGTCGTCTTGCCTGCTCCGTTCGGACCCAGCAAGCTGAAGATCTCGCCGCGCCGGACGTCGAAGTCGATGCCATCGACGGCACAGATCGCGCCGTAACTGTAGTGCAAGTCCTGCACGTGAATTGCGATTGCATCGTTCACGGAAACCTCCCCGGCACACTGTCTCAATGCGACGCGACATACTGCCCAAAATACTAGGCGAATTTGCTGACGTCGCAAGAAGTCTGGGAGTGACTTCAGGCCGACACTGTTGGAGCAGCATCATCGCGCGGAGGAGGACCCCAAATGAAAAGTGGAGCCGTGGGAGGAGAAAGCCACGACTCCACCGGAGACCGGCGTCAGTGAGGCCGACAGTGTCTATCCGCCGAGGTACGCCTTCTTGACGTCAGGGTTGTCACGCAGCTCTGCTGCGCTACCCTCAAGGACCAGCGAGCCAGTTTCCAGCACGTAGCCGCGATTGGCTATGGAAAGGGCTTTGAATGCATTCTGTTCGACCAACAGGACTGTCTTGCCAAGCCGGTTGATCTCCACAATGATGCGGAATATCTCCTCGACCAGCACGGGAGACAGGCCCATGGAAGGTTCGTCGAGCAGCATGAACGGGTTGTTCTGCATGAGACCCCGGCCAACGGCCAGCATCTGCTGCTCACCGCCCGAAAGGGTGCCTGAGACCTGCCGCCTGCGTTCCTTGAGGCGTGGGAACAGCGCGAATACCTTCTCCTGGTTGGCGCCGGCTGACTTCTTGTCTTTGACCGACGACAGCGCGACGTCCAGGTTCTCCTGTACGGTCAGGTTGCCGAAGATACCACGACCTTCCGGAACATGCGAGATACCCATGCGTGCGATGAGATGCGGGGGTGTGTGGGTGATGTCCTGTCCGTCGTAGATGATACTTCCGGACGCCGCACGCAGAATGCCCGAGATGGCACGCAAGGTCGTCGACTTGCCGGCACCGTTGGCGCCAATAATTGAAACGATTTCACCTTTTTCTACACTGAACGAGACGCCCTTCAGCGCCCGGATGGAACCATAGAAAACGTCGAGATTGCGGACTTCTAGCAGCATGTCAGGCCCCCTTTCCAAGGTACGCTTCGCAGACCCGGGGGTCGTTACGGATGTACTCGGGCACGCCTTCGCAAATCGTCTCGCCGAAGTCCATGACCTTGATACGTTCGCACACGCCCATGACTACTCTCATCTGGTGCTCGATGAGCAGGATAGTCAGGTCGAACTTGTCACGGAGCCAGTGGATCATCTCCATCAGTGCGTCGGCTTCGGCCGGGTTCATGCCGGCCGCGGGTTCGTCCAGGATGAGAAGCTTGGGCTTCGTCGCCAGTGCGCGGGCGATTTCCAGCCGGCGCTGTGCGCCGTATGGCAGGGAGCCCGAGACGTCGTCGGCATTGCCCTCCAAGTGGAACAGGCGCAGGAGGTCGATGGCATAGTCGTCCACCATCTGTTCACCCTGCCAGTACTTACGTGTGTGCAGGAACGCGTCAGTGTTGCTGTAGGACATACGGAAGTGATAGGCGATCTTGATGTTGTCGATAACACTGGACTTGGTGAACAGGCGGATGGTCTGGAACGTCCGCGCCATACCGGCCTGGGTGATCTGGTGCGTCTTCTTGCCCACGATGTTCTGTCCGTCGAAGACGATGGTCCCCTTGGTCGGTGTGTAGACACCGGTCATCACATTGAAGACGGTCGTCTTGCCAGCGCCGTTGGGTCCGATGAGACCCACAATCTCGCCATGCTCGAGCTGGATGTTGAAGTCGGAAACGGCACGCAGGCCGCCAAAGTATTGTGTGAGATGTTGAACGTCGAGGAGAGCCATTATGCGCTCACCTCCTTCCTCTGGCGATGGGGGATGAGAATGAAGTTAAATTCCTTGAGGCCCATGACGCCTTCCGTCCGGAAGATCATGACCAGGATAAGGATCAGCGGGTAGATGACCAGACGCCATGCCTGCAGGCCGCGCATGAGCTCGGGCAGAAGCGTGAAGATGGCAGGGCCGACGATGGCACCGCTGATGGAGGTGGAGCCGCCGACGTACAGATAGATGAGATACTCCAGCGACTTCACGAAACTGAAGTTGTCCGGGTGGATGAACTGCAGCAGGTGCGCGAAGATGCCACCGGAGACCCCTGCAAAGAAGGCCGAGAAGACAAACACAAAGACCTTCTGGCGCGTCGTATCGATGGCCATTGCCTCTGCGGCGATCTCCGAGTCGCGGACTGCCTTCATGGAGCGGCCGTACGACGAGAACAGGTAGTTGCGCATGAGAACGACGCTCAGGATGGTGAACACGAAGACGATTTCCAGCGTCGTGAGCTTGGGGATGCCACCCAGGCCACGCGGACCACCGAGCACTTCAGTGACACGGATGACGGTGCGGATAAGCTCGTTGGCCGACAGTGTTACGATGGCAAGGTAGTCGCCCTTGAGGCGCAGTGAGGGAGCGCCGACAAGGTAGCCTGCCGCGGCGGCCAGCAATCCGCCTACAAGAACCGCGGCAATGAAGACAGGATACGCGACCAACGGATTGGCGGCACTGGTGTGCAACCAGACCGTCGTAATCATTGCCGAGGTATAGGCGCCGACAGCCATGAACCCAGCATGTCCAATGGAGAACTGGCCGGTGAAGCCGTTCACCATACCCAGGCTCACGGTCATGACGATGTTGATGCCGGCTAGCATGATGAGCTGGATGTAGTATGCGTTCAGGATGTCTGCCAAATTCAGGACCTTGATGACGACATAGGCCAGCACGAATGCGATGACGGTAGCTATGGTTCGGTGCGCACGCAGAAAAGTCATGTCAGACCTTCTCCGGCATGAACTTGCCCAGCAAGCCGCCTGGCTTCACCAGCAGGATGCCTATCAGGATGGCGAAAGCGATGCCGTACCCCAGGTTCGAGTCGATCGACGTCGCAAAGGCCTCCGAGATGCCCATAATATACGCTCCCAGCACTGCTCCGGGAATATTTCCAATACCCCCGAGCACAGCGGCGATGAATGCCTTGAGGCCCGGCCACGTTCCCAGGAACGGTGATCCCAGCATGCCGTAGGTCGTTCCGTACAGGATGCCGCCAGCTCCAGCCAGCGCAGGACCGACGATGAAGGCCGTACTGATGACGACGTCGATGTTGATGCCCATGAGGCTGGCTGCTGATTTGTCGAATGCCACTGCCCGCATCTGCTTGCCGATGAGCGTCTTGTTCACGAACCAGAACAGGAGG
>JAUSAI010000240.1 GCA_030652945.1 Caldisericota bacterium
AGGACGGGCGCCTGCGAGATGATGACGGCGCGGGCGATGACGTTCTCGAGCTCGCGGACATTGCCGGGCCAGTCATATTGTACCAGCTTGCCGAGCGTCGATTCGGCGATATCCGTGACGTCCTTGCCGTACTTGCCGGCATATCGGCGCAGGAAGTGGCGTGCAAGGGGGCAGATGTCTTCCTTGCGCTCGCGCAGGGCCGGCAGTCTCAGTGTGATGACGTTGAGACGGTAGAACAGGTCTTCGCGGAACTTGCGCTCGGTGACCAGACCGGTCAGGTCCTGGTTCGTGGCGGCGATGACGCGTGCCGATGAGACGAGGTGCTCTCGTCCGCCGACCCGCTCGAACCCGCCGTCCTGCAGGATGCGCAGTAGTTTCGCCTGCAACGGCAAGGACATGTCGCCTATCTCGTCCAGAAACAGCGTTCCGCCGTTGGCCTGCTCGAACTTGCCGATGTGGGTCTCGAAGGCGTCGGTGAACGACCCCTTTTCGTGACCGAACAACTCGCTTTCGAGAAGGTTCTCGGGGATAGCGGCGCAGTTCACGACGACGAATGGCCGGTCCTTGCGGTGACTGTTGCTGTGGATGGCCTTGGCAACCAGTTCCTTGCCCGTACCCGATTCGCCGAGCACCAGCACGGTGGCATCTGATCCGGCCACCTTGCCGATCTGCTTGTAGACTTCCTGCATCAGGGGGGCCTGACCAACAAGCTCGTCAGCGTTGATAATGGGTCGCTCCTCGGGCTGTGTGCGGCCGGACATGCAGGACAGGGCCCGCAGTTCCAGCGCACGCTTCACCTTGATGCGCACTTCGTCGATGTCGAACGGCTTTGTCAGGTAGTCGTAGGCGCCAGACTTCATCGCCGAGATGGCAACGTCCGATGAACCGAACGCAGTCAGGAAGATGACCGGAAGGTCAGGCTGAGATTCCTTGATTTTCAGGAAGGCTTCCAATCCGCTCATGATGGGCATCTTCACGTCCATGAGGACGGTATCCGGGTTCATCGCCCTTGCCTTCTCCGTGGCTTCCTGGCCATTCTTTGCCAGCGTCACACGGTATCCCTCTTCTTCCAGGGATTCCTTGAGCAGTTCGCGGATGTTTTCCTCGTCGTCGACGACCAAGATGAGCTTCGCTGTTGTTTTCATAGGCAATTCACAAGTCTACGGGTTTCGGAGCCGTAGTCAAACTAGAGTGTGGCCTTGATAGCGCGCGCCAGGTTGACGGTGAAGGTCGTACCCTGTCCCTCGGCGCTGTCGAAGGTGATGACGCCATTGTGAAAGGAGGCGATCTTCTGCGAGATGGGCAGTCCGAGTCCCGTGCCGTGTTCCTTGGTTGTGAAGAATGGCGTGAACATGCGCGGCCGGTCATCCTTCTTGATGCCGATGCCGGTGTCCGATATGCGGACCATCACACGGTCAGCCTCCGCCGCAGCTGCAACGGTCACGGTCCCCCCGGCCTTGTCGGCCATAGACTGGATGGCGTTCTGGAGGAGATTCATGAACATCTGCTCTGCCTGCCGGGCGTCCCAGGTGACTTGGAGGTCCGGGACCTGCAAGTCCAGCTGGGCATGGCCATCTTCAAACTGCTTCACCATGACTTCGCCGAGCGTCTGGAAGAACTCGCGCAGGTTGAACTCGATCGGCTGGGCAGGTGCCGGGCGCCCATAGGTCAGCAGGTCCTTGACCAGCAGTTCCAACCGGTCGGCTTCATCGGCGATGGGTGTGACGTACTTGGCTTCAGGTCGCCCCTGTAGTCTCTTCTGCAGTATGTTCGCGTACCCCTTGATGCTTGTCAGCGGATTGCGGACTTCATGTGCGATGCCGGCGGTAAACGTTCCGAGTGTCTTGAGAGCCTCCGTCTGCCGTGCTTCCTCGATACTGCGCTTGAGGGAGTGCGCGAGGTCGGTCACGACGCGCGATATTTCGCCCAGCTCGCCACCGCCTTGGGGCATGGGTGCGTCGAGATTTGTCTTGAGGCGAACGACGCCCCGGCGAAGGACCAGCAGGCGGAGAAGAAAGAAGGCTAGCAGAACGATCGTCGCGCCGCCCCCGATGGCGACGGCAAACGTAGAAGTCTTGAACGCCTCGTAGCGCACCCGCTGCAGGGGTGCCAGGACCTGTGGCATGTCGCGGTCGACGATGAGGTATCCGACGGTTGCCGCGCCGGCCTTGAGTGGCAGGACGACAGTCAGCTTGGCCAGTGCGTCCCGCGCCTCGTCATTAAGGTAGACCAGGCTGGGCTCGAACAGGCTGATCTGATACCCTATGCCGACGCGGGGGAAGTTGTCCTTGAAGGATGTGATGTAGTCCTTGTACGACTTGCTGAGGAAGACCCGCATGAATTCCTGCTGCTGAGTCTGACTGATTGTGTCGAATTTGTAGCTCGACGCAAGTTCGCGGTACATGCGGGTCCAGCGTTCGACGGCCTGGGAGCCGACGGCCTGCAGTGTCTCACGCTCTTTGACGATCAGTTCGTCCTGGAACTCCAGGATCAGCCGATTGCTCAGGATCGTCAAGGAAAGCCCGACGATGAGCAGAGCAGTCAGAATGATCTGAAAGGTCAGCGACTTGAAGATGCGCCCCACGGGGCCTCCTTGGACAACAGCGCCTCAGATCGAGACACGGTTCAACAGCTCCACCAACTGCGGTTTGAGCAGATTGCGTTTCGTGACAGCTTCCAGGGCGTCCTGCAGGACGATGTGGCCATCGCGCGTTCCTGCGACGACTCCCGACTGTCCTCCGGCAAGCGCCAGGAGGGCCGCTTCGCCTGCTTCGGTCGCGAGGATGCGGTCAAAGCGAGTCGGTTTCCCGCCACGCTGTACGTAGCCCAGGACTGTCGAACGTGCTTCGACCGGAAGCTTCGCGTTGATGTACCGGGAGAGGTCCTCAGCACTGCCTGCGCCCTCTGCGATGACAATGATGTGATGCATCTTCCGGGCCACCACGTCGCCCTGAAGGTGCGTGATGATGTCCGGCATGCTGAATGGCAACTCGGGCACGAGGACGATGTCGGCGCCGGTCGCAAGTCCCGACTCCAGCGCGATGGAGCCGTTGTCACGGCCCATGACCTCGACGACGAAGACACGGTCATGGGACTCGGCGACGTCGCGGATGCGGTCAATGGCATCGATGGCAACATTCACTGCGGTGTCGAAACCGATCGTATAGTCAAAGCCGAACAAATCATTGTCGATGGTCGAAGCGACACCGACGACGGGAATGCCAAGCTTGTGGAGCAGGTATCCGCCTGTCTGAGAGCCGTTGCCCCCGATGACGATCAGGCCCTCCAGGTTGTTGGCACGAACGTTTTCCGCCGCGCTCCTGAGGCCTGCCTCGGTCTTGAAGACCTCACTGCGGGCGCTCTTGAGAATGGTGCCACCCTGTTCCAGGATTCCCGAGACGGCACGCGAACCGAGTTCGGTACGGGCATTGTTGACGAGTCCGTCAAACCCCCGCTCGAAACCGACAATTTGGATGCCGATCGACGCTGCTGTTCGCGTAACGGCCCGGATGGCTGCGTTCATGCCACTCGCATCGCCACCGCTGGTCAGGATGCCGACGTTTCTCGTCACTTGGCGAGGATCTCCAGCAGGTCCATCCATTCCTTTGAGACGACCTTCGGCTTTCCGACTGCTTCGGCGAGAGGAACAGCGACAATCTCCGTGCCGCGCAAGGCGGCCATCTTGCCGTACTCGCCGGCATGAATCATATCGACTGCCTTGACGCCGACGCGGGAGCCAAGAATGCGGTCGAACAGCGTGGGACTTCCTCCTCGCTGGATGTGGCCGATGGTCGCGGACCGAGTTGAGATGCCCATCTTCTCTTCGATGATGCGTGCCACTTCGGGGCCGACGCCGCGCTGCTGCAACAGCATGTGGCCGAACTCGTCGAGGTTCTCGCCTTCCGCTCTGGTCACCTGGACTCCCTCACTGACGACGACAAAGGCGTACTTCTTGCGGTGGTAGGCCGTGGTGAGGTGAGCGACGATGTCGTCCCAGTCGACCGTCTTCTCCGGAATGAGGGTGTAGTCGGCCCCCGACCCGATGCCCGTATACGCTGCCACCCAGCCCGCGTGCCTGCCCATGACCTCCAGCACAATGATGCGGCGATGGGACATGGCTGTGTCCTTCAGGCGCCGGGCCGCATCAAGAGCAATGGAGACCGCTGTGTCGAACCCGAACGTGAAGTCGGTCGCCGACAGGTCGTTGTCCATGGTTTTGGGTACGCCGACGATATTGACGCCCATGCCGGCCAGTTTGTACGCAACACCGAGCGTATCGTCGCCACCAATGGCGATGAGGGCGTCCAGGTGCAGTTGCGCGATATTGGCAATCGTCTGCTGTACGAGCGCGGGGTCCTTGAAGGGATTTGTCCTCGAAGTTCCGATGATGGTCCCGCCACGGTCGATGATGTCGTCGACGCGGGTCAGATCGAGTGGTTCGGTCTCACACGACAACAGTCCTTGCCATCCGCACACCAGACCGACACATTCGTCGCCGTAGTCGGTGGCTCTGCACACCGCCCCGCGTATGGCGGGATTGAGTCCGGGACAGTCGCCTCCACCCGTAAGAATGCCGATTCTCATCTGTACGTTGGCCTCCGATCGCGCATACTACTGGCAGTGATAATGCGTTTCCATTGTAGGGTGGCGGCACGATGAGTCAAGGAAACGCCTACGGCGCACCGGCCGCGTTTGGACGGGCGCCCACCGGGGCGCGCTCGAGGAGGAAGGAATGAAGTACAGATGGGCTGCAGTCATCATACTTGTGGTCGCTCTCGCCGGGTGCATGCATGGGGTCGGCTGGCCGGACAGGGAGGCTGCATTCGCCGCAATCGACGAACGGCGGGCGCACGAAGTGATAACTGTACTCGCCTCACCGGTCTACGAGGGACGCCGCAGCGGCACTGCCGGAGAGGCCATGGCAGCCGGCTGGATCGCTTCCCAGTTTAAGGACATCGGCTTGAGCGAGGCGCCGGGGTTCACTGACTACCGTTCGACGTACCCTTCCCCACTCTACACAATTGAGGCATTCACCGGCATTACGGCACGGGG
>JAUSAI010000248.1 GCA_030652945.1 Caldisericota bacterium
TCGCCGTGCTTTCGGCCGCGTCAAGAATTGATTCGCTTTTGTTCTCTTGAGCTGCCCGCCTGGATACCTTCACGCCCAATGAGTCGTCAATAGCGTCAAGAACGTCTTGATTGAGAACAGCTGGGCGTGTCGACAAAACCCATGTCACGTTCTCTTGTGCAACGGCTACTCGTTCGACGAGCTTGCCGAGGCACCTGCCGAGGTCCCGAGCGCCAGATAAAGTCGCTTCGTCAATTGAGTCGACAAAAAGGAAAAGCTGCTGGTGGGGAGTGCTGCTCCAAGCATTCAGCGCGGCTGATTCATTCCGCTCCAGTGCGTCTTCGACTACGCCACCCACCAGGAGCTCTCGAACTGAGATGAAGCAGGCGTGGACGTGTTCCTCACGAAGCGCCCTCGCTTGCAGACGAAGCTCTGAAGTCTTTCCCGAGTTGGCGCTTCCCACGAGAACACTGCATTTGTTCTGAAGGACCTCAGACCAAGTTAGAGCCTTCCCGAGCGCCCTGGCAACCTCGCCGCGTGAGTCAGTCCATTCGTTCCCTGAAACTTCAAAGAGTGTTCTATCGAGCTTTAGTAATGTTGTCTTCATTGAATGTTGTCACCAGAGACACATTTTGTTTTCATCGTGCTTGAAAGCTCCTGATGCGGTCAAGTGGTTGGCTATCGCGCCACCATCTTTGCAATCTCTTGTTCGTAGAAGGCGGCAGGGGGCTCGAAGAACGAGAACCGACGCAACAACGGTGCAATAAGGTCGGCGACAACTGCTGGTAGCGCCGCATCGATGCGGTCCACCGACACTTCAGCTTCGCGAAGGTAGCTGTCATCTCGGGCAACGTAGCTGTCGCGAAGCGAGCGGCGCCCCCCGTGACTGAAAAGCTTGCGTCCTTTCAGCCCTTCCCACTGAACAATCAGTTGTAGGCTGAATGGACCGTTCGCCAGTTTTTCGCCAAGGTGGCGCACCCGGAGGATGAATTCTGCGACACGCCAAGCTGGGAGGGTAACTTCAATGCCCGTACCTGCCTCTGGCATGCCTTCGTGAGCGACGTCTTCTTGGTGGCCGCGCACCAACGTGATGTTTCCGTTCAAGGACACTTGCCAAAAGTCAGAGTGACCAGCATCTCGAACTTCTTTCGGGTCTCTAGCCAACCAGCACTCAATGACGTCGTCCCCAAAGGGGTAAGGCTCTAGCTCCGGGCGAGTGAATACATGCAGGGGCGACCACCCCGTAAAGCGTGGCAAGCCGTGAAGGAAATTCAGCATTTCCTCGTGTGTGACCACCTTCAAGTCTCCGACGATGCGTGCCGAAAGCACGTAACGTCCATGAGGGAGCCGCGCGGCGGAGTCCGCCG
>JAUSAI010000249.1 GCA_030652945.1 Caldisericota bacterium
AATGAGGATGTCACGGAAGAACCCCAGAACCTTGGACATGAAGGATCCGGAGACCTTCAGGAATGCCGCCTGGCGCGGAGTGTTCTCCTTGCGGCTGGGCATCTCGTCAGTGTTCAGGATTTCCGGTTCTTCCACGGAGTCTTCCCCCTGTCATCTGGTACCTGCATGTCCTGCAATTATACACACATTGGCCCTCCGTGCCACGCTCCTTTGGGGTCAGCTGGTAATGAGAGCTCAAAGTGGTAAGATCGTCGGCTGTCCCTCTGTCACACCGCTCGTTGTGTGGTATCATGATCCATACTCTTCGAAACGGCACAGGAGGTGTACGGATGAAGAAGGGAGCGCTGGGTTCAGAACAGATCGCCTGGAACCTGACCGACCTGTACGGTGGGCACGAGGACCCTCGGCTCACGCACGATATGGCAGCTGCGCGCGCCGATGCGGAGTCCTTCGCGAAGACATGGAAGGGAAAGGTGAGCGGCGGCGCCATCAGCGCGGCAAGCCTCAAGAAACTGCTGGAGGACATTGAGCGCATCGACGCACTGGTCGCGAGAATGGGCACATTCGCCGAGCTATCGCTGACGCTGGACAACTCCGACTCCAGCGCAAAGAGCCTGGTCATCCGGATGCAGGAGCTTGGCAGCGATGTCGCCAACGCCATGGTCTTCTTCCCCATCGAGCTCAATGCCATGTCCAGCACCGCCTTCGACCACTTGGCGAACGATCCGCTTCTTGCGGGCTACCGCCACTTCCTCCTCGACGTCCGCAAGCACAAGAAGCATCTGCTGACAGAGAAGGAAGAGGCGATCCTCAACAAGCGTGATCTGAGCGGCAAGCTTGCGTTCCAGCGCATGTATGAGGAGGTGGCCAGCTCCCTCCGATACCCGATGACCCTCGACGGCAAGCGCAAGGTCCTGACCGGTGAGCAGATTCGTGCCCTCCGACAGCGTCCCGACGCCCGACTGCGCACTCGCGCCATGAAGCTGTACTTCACCACCTACGGCAGGAACAGCCTGGTGCTGACGGGCATCTACAATGCCCTCCTCAAGGACCACCAGATCGAGTGCGACCTGCGACTCTACGACCAGGCCATGGACATGCGAAACCTCGACAACGAGCTGGACGCAGCGGTGGTCAACACGCTATCCGACGTCACCAACGCGAACGTCGACATCGTCCAGCGGTACTACCGTCTGAAAGCCCGCATGCTGCACCGCGGAAAGCTCAACATGGCTG
>JAUSAI010000170.1 GCA_030652945.1 Caldisericota bacterium
CCCGCTGACCCCTGAAGGTCAAACGGGGGGATCTCATCCATGGGCCACAAGGTCGGCCATGTCGGCGCCTACCTTTGCCGGTCGCACGATCATCGATCGCACGCGCTCCTGTCGCAGCTTGCTGGCCAAGGCCGCGGCCGCAGCGCTCCCGGCTTTCCTCCCCATTTTCATCTCATCCGAATCGGCGTAGATGATCACCATCTTCACCGTGGTGCGAAGATGCTCTGGGAGGACGAAGTTCGAGAGAATCGTGCTCGAGTGGCACGGCCATACCGGATGTCCGTCGAGCAGAGTTGCTGCCAATGCAGTCTCAATCCCTTCCGCAACACCAAGCGTGTGTCCAATCGGCTCACCCAGGCGAAATGCGAAGCTGTTCGACCCGACACCAACGTCGGTCTTCTTCGGATGCTTCACAGCCGCCTTGGCTCCATCGCTTGTCAGATAGGTCTTGTGGACCTGCACCAAGTTGTTGTCCGCGTCAAAGCCACGCACGATCATTGCCGGGAACTTGCCCACCAAGATAGGCCGACCACCCGATTCCAATGGTGCGTCCCAGTACTCGAGCGCAGGATGTATCCGGATTTCCCTTGGTATGTGCTTCAGACCGGGAATGCGAAATCGTAGATACCTATCGACGGCATCGCCGCTTTTCACCTCGCGTGTTGAACTCCAAATGGCTTCCATCCTCGCGAGTGATTTGGCTTTGTCCATCGCTGGTTGCTTTGGCATAGGGGGCACTGCAGGACGCGGCTGGACCTCTCCTTGGGTGCCAGCTTGGATGCCATAGAAGCGACGGATATGGTCCGCCAGCTGCTGGAAGCAGGTGTAGCCCATGTAGCGTTTGAGAAAGTCGCTGGGTGGCCCACCGCCTTCTGGACAGACTCGGCAGAACCAGGCCACTTTCTTGAGCGAGAACTGGAATCGATCTGTCCCTCCGCAAAATGGGCATGGCCCATTCCTTCCGGTGAGATAGCTTTCGGCGCCGGCATCCTTGAGGACGCTGATCCAGTCGAAATCAGAACGGGACGTCAAGACCTCATACGAGGTGAGGCGTTGGGATTGCCCGTCGTGCGACGGTGCGTGAGATGTGTCGCCCATGTGGGCCCTCCTAAAAATAAAAGGGCCCCCAACTGGAGGCCCAGTCGGGTTAGTGAATATGGCTGATCAAGCTCAGCTGCTGGCTTGCTCTGAAAGAGCGAAACGTTCGATGATTATTGCGCAAGATTTTGATGTGCTCAGTTTTTTAAGACCCCACCGGAGTCTTAAAAAACCGCCCTCCCACCGGGAGGGCAGCTGCAACCGCTCACGCCGCCAGGCGTTGAGCAAAATTGCCTTGAAAGAGCTCTGCAAGCGCATCCGGCAGTTCGCCGACGTTGCTCACGTTGATGCTCATCGGAAAGAGGTGTCCAACCTCAATTCCTATTCCAATGCCGATGACATCAACGCCTTCAGCCACAGCCTGCGCAATCACCGCACGGGCCAGAGGCAATTCGGCTGGATGCGGTTGTCCATCCGTGACTACGACGATGGCCTTCTTTTCAGCGCGTGTTGCAAGCAACAGCGTCAAGCGGGTAGCCAAGGCTGTGCCGGTCGGCGTGCCTCCCGAAGGAACGATGCTTCGCAGCCGGCTGCTCACGGCGTTCAGGTTTTGCTTGAATGCCAACACCTGTTCGCTCGAGGCATGCGTTCCCGGGAAGACGTCCAACGACGTCCTAACCCCGGAAATCCGTTGCAGCGCGAGGATGAATGCGTGGACAACCTCCACCGCAGCTTCGAACCCGTTTTGCTCCATCGATTCCGACCTGTCCAACAGGATTGAAACCGCTGCGTCGATCCCGCTCGCGGCGACTCGCTTCTTGAACACTCGGACATCGCCCAGGCGTTTCAACTTCCAAACCTGAGAGACCGCCACCTTCGCCCCAGCTGCAGCCCGAATGAAAGGCCGTCGCTTGAGGTCCTGCAGCTCACGCAACAAGACTGTCACCAGTCTCGCGGGAACAGCATCCAGCAGCGAGCGGTTACCGCCGTCAGCAGCTATCGCCAGTGAATCACCAGCGCACAAGCAGGCTGTCAGGTCCTCACCCCGCTCCTCCTGCGCACCGCCGTCAGCCGGCAATGCTGCAGCGGCTACCAATTGCTCGATGTCAGGATTTTCAGAATCCATCACCTCACGCATGGCAGCAAGGGCGGCATCAGAGACGGACTCTCCTTCGGAAGCTTCGTCCAGAATTTCCGCGGCTTGCGCTGAGTAGTCCTTGGACCGTGCATGCCCTTTAAGCCTGGCCAGCGCATCACTCAACGGATCGCTAAACCCGCTGGCGCCTCCGGCAGACTGACTGTCACCACGCGTAGCCGGCTCATTGGATAAATGGTTACCAGCTTCATCTGCACCGCCGCCGCTTTCGGCGGCAGCAGATGACTTTGGCTTTGCCACGCTCGCATCGTCCTGCAGCTCGTCCCTGGGCGAACCTGAATCCCCGCTTGCGTTGGATTCATGAGTCGATTCATCGGACGCATCCTGCGTCTGGCCGTCATCAGCCGAGCCTTGTTCGTCTGCACTTTCAAGAGGATCGCCATGAGAACTGGCGTCTTCTCCAGAAGAGCCGCCAGATGCTCCGCACGCCGGCTGGGACAGCTCAGAGCTCTCGCCCTTGTTTCCCTCGTCCTGATTGCCGTTCTCATCCTGAGATTGACTGTCTGCGTCGTCGCCAGCATCTTCGGGTGATGGATCCTCTTGCTCATTCAGAACCGTCCAGATCTGCTGGCCAAGTTGCGCCGCTTCTGCACTTGAGCGCGTGGCGGGTCCGCCGTGAGCGAGCTGGATGGCTCTCGCCAAACCATCTGAACCTGGAACAGTGCGAGCCAGGTCCTCAAAGATGTTCTGGCTAGCGTTAGCCTCCGCCGTACCAAGCAACGCTCGGTGGCTTGCTGCCCACACTGCCAGTGCCTTGAGATTGTCGGGGGAGATTTCCCCTTCATTCGCGCTTGCGGCAAAGATGCGGCTGGCAATCGCCACCGCATTGTTGAAGATCTTCGGCGCACCGCGATACTCGGCCGAGAGTTCAGCCTTCAGACGCACCTCTTCAATGACGGTCGAATAGGGTAGGACCTTGCAATCCCCCGTCATCGCCTCCGCGTCCGTGCTCGACAGCTTTGCCACTTCTCGCAACGCCAAGGCGAGCAAGAGTTCGTACTCCTCAGCGTGCTGGCCGGTTGGCCTGGGCAAATACATCCGTTGACCGTCGGTGAAGGCCGCCGCATCAGCCTGGTCGACCCAGACGAGTCGATCGGCTGACCCAAGGCAGAGGGCTGTGACGCCCTCTATTGCCCTGGCAATGTCTTTGTTAGACATGGCGAGCGCACTCACAGCAACAACGACAGGTCAATGGCAGCACGCTCAGAGCCCGCGGCCGGTGTCGATTGCGCCAACGGCGCGTCCAGAAGCTGTTCACCTTGGATCGACGCCGACGCAACCGGTTGCGATTGAGTGGATGCCACCGCGATATCACTCGCAACGACGGTCCCCAGGATTTCATCCGCAACGCTTCCAGTCCGCGCCAGCGCTGCCATTTCAGCGGCCTGCTTAGGGCTCGACAGCATGCGCGCAAGAGACCAGACCTTGATCAGCCCGTTGCCGTCGATACGTCCGCTGGGTGGAAGCGATTTCAGTACCTCTTCGATCACGTCGGCTAGGGGTCCGATTGTCGAGTCAATGAACCGGAAGCTGTTGAGCTTCGCGGCTGCTCGCTTGAGCGGTCCGATCGTCTTTTGTGTCACGTACTCACGTCGTTTCACAATTCCACCTTGGCCGCTGCCTGTGAGGTAGTCAGTGATGAGTGACGTCGCTTCGTTCGCGACCTCCGACATCAGTTCGCCCTTCAGCCCTTTGAGTTGGCTTTCGTAGCGCGCGTTCAGCTCCGGCTTCATGTCATCGGCCGGGGCCGAAATCTTGAAAGGATGGAAGTCGAACGCTATGCGTCCCGCCACATGTGTAGCGGTGGGAATGTGGGCGAATAAATTTGCCCAGGCTGGGTTGGCCAGTGTGTGCTTCATCTTCCAGTCGCTCACGCGCTGGTCGTAGTCAGAAATGAAGGTGCCTGCGAGAGCCGTGAATTCAGCCTGCAGCTGAACCAACTCATCGTGGACGTCGTCAAAGTTGTCGATCGGGATGCCGATCGCACCCAGCACAGGGAGTCCGGCGCGCTTGAGTGCGCGTTCGGCCTTGCCCTTGATGGTGTGAAATTTCTTGATGTCCTCGGGATCGCAGATCTTGACTGAGCCCAAGTTCGCAAGGTCCTTCTCAGGCAGTTTGCGAAACTCAGGATTCGAATGGACAAGATCTGTCTTATCGAGATGTCGTCGCCCACTCCAAATGTGGACTTCGAGCAGTACACAGACCAGATTGGCTGCGTCTTTGGTAATGACTTGCGCCATTGCTTGCTCCATAAAAAAAGGAGCAAGCCCCACCGGGGACTTGCCCCCGGTGGGAATGAATGTGGCTGACTTCCCCGTTGCCGGGAGGTATCTCAGCTACCCTTTTGTGGCTTCGCCACGAAAATGCTCATGTAGTGTAGATCACTGCAGGAGAACTCTCAAAATAACTGCTCGACCAAAAAAGGCGGGGGAAGAGGTTTCCCCCTTCCGCCCGCTTTAAATGTCAACACTGGTGGGTCCAAATGAAGGGTTCATCACCCCTTATCCGCACTCCCCGACGTGCCCGCAGTTGGCACACTCGACGCACCCATTTTTCTTGTGCGCGGACATCGTCCTGCACGATGGGCACATCAGCCCGGTACCGATCAGCGGCGCTTCCAGCGGCAGAGCCGCCTGCGCTGTGTCGCTTGACAGGTCATCCCCAGCAAGACCCAAAACACGATACCGTTCCAGCAACAGCGCAGCAATGTAGGCTACCGTTGATGGATAGCTTTGCTGCCGGCTTTCACCGGGCACGAACGCGAGGAAGTCACCACGCTGCTCGCCGAAGTCGGCGAGCTTGCGAAGCTTCATCTGCGCCCACTTAGGGTCGCTGACCCGCATGTCGATGCTCAGGAGCTTTGTCAGCCCATCCAGCACCCGCGGATACTTCCCGCTCAACCAGACACTGTATGGCCTGACCGAGCCATCTTCCAAACGGACT
>JAUSAI010000265.1 GCA_030652945.1 Caldisericota bacterium
CGTGCGTGCGGAGAGCTGGTCAGACCAGCTTCCGCGCGCGGACCAGCAGGGAGTAGAGGACTGCGAAGACGAGCCCGGGCAGGAAGTTCGCCAGCTTGATCTTCTTGATGCCCAGCAGGTTGATGCCAATGGCGACAACCATGAGGCCGCCGGTCGCCGTGAGCTCGTTGAGGATATACGGCTCCATAAGGAACCCCAGCGCCGAACCCAGCAGGGTAAGACTGCCCTGGATGACCAGGACAGGGATGGCGCTGAAGGCAACGCCGCTGCCCAAAGCTGCGGCCAGCGAGATACTGATGACAAGGTCCAGGATGGACTTGGTGTAGATGAGGGTCCCATTGCCGGTCATCCCCTCCTGAATGGAGCCGATGATCGTCATGGGACCGATGCAGTAGATGAGGGTGGCTGTCACCAGTCCTTCCGCCCACCTGCTCCCGGATGAAACGTGCAATCGCTGCTGCAAGCGCTCCGCCGCGGCGTTGAGACGGTCGTCGAGCCGCAGAAGTTCACCCACGAGAACGCCGCTGACGATGGCCATGACCATGATGACGGCGTTGCCCGTCTTCAATGCCATGCCAACGCCAATGGAGAATGTCGCAAGGCCATTCGCGATGAAGATGGCGGTCCGTGTTTCCTCCTTCAGGAACTTGCCGATGGCCAAGCCGAGGATGCTGCCGACAACGACAGCGACGGCATTGACACAGGCACTCATGGGGAATCTCAGCACAAAGCCTGCTGCCGCCCCGGCCGGGGCGGCAGCGATCGCAGCGCTCAGGATGGTCAGCGGCACCGGAGTGGTCAGTCCTTGAGGCCCATGACTTCGTACATGGACAGATAGGCCTCGGCGTCACCCAGTTCCTCGATGGCCTCTATGACCCGATCCTTGGTGTCCGCCTGCAGGGCACGGAACGCGTCGATGTCGGTCAGTTCCGTCCCGTCGCGAACAATGGCGACGGTCCCGACGTAGTCGTCGTCGAGGAGTTCCTGGGCAATGACGTGAGCCTGCTGTCCGGCCGGTGCAAAGAGTGCCTGGCCGAGATAGATGACCTCGTCGCTCTCGCCCTCTGCTTCCTCGTCATCGTCGTCTTCGTCCTCGTCTTCGTCGACTTTCTTCTCTTCCTTCTCATCATCGCTTTCGTCTTCGTCATTGCACTTGCAGTCGTCGCCGCACTCGCAGTCGTCGCCGTCGCAGGTGCACTCTTCGCCGCCCTCGCCGTCTTCGTCAACCCACGGATGGAACCCCGAGATGCGAATGACCGTCCCGTCGATGTCGCGCTCAAGCACGACATGGGACTGGTCGTCGTCGAGCATGTAGTGCCACTTGGCCAGGATGGCCTCGCCCTGTTCGACACTCTCAATATTGTTCATAGCTACCTGAATGAGCATGGGGAACCTCCGGTGTATGGTTTACATAGGTATTGTAGCGATGTTTGTCTGGGGAGCAAAACCCCTTACAATACTACATATGAAGAGCGGATTCGTTTCAATCTTTGGCAAGCCGAGCGTCGGCAAGTCGTCGCTGTTGAATGCCATCCTGGGGACCAAGCTGTCGATCGTTTCGCCCAAGCAGCAGACCACGTGGTACAACATCCTGGGCGTCCACAACAGGCGCGGCGCACAGCTATGCTTCGTCGACACGCCTGGATATCACAAGGTCAGCAAGAGCAAGCTCAACAAGTACTTGGTGGAGACTGCCCTCAAGTCGCTGGAAGACGTGGAGGCCGTCTACTTCGTCATCGACCTTGCCGCATCCATGGACGCGGAGTACGAGGAGATGCTGGCCATCGTCGCCAAGGTCGGCAAACCGATCTTCCTGGTCGTCAACAAGGTGGACCTGGACACCCAGCACCGCCGCGAAATGGTAGCCGCACCCTTCGCCGAGAGACTGCACCCCGTCGGCACCTTCTACGTGTCCGCTGCCACGGGCGAAGGCGTCCGTCCGCTGGTCCGTGCCACCGTCGACGCCATGCCGGATGGCGAACCGTATTTCGATGACAAGACGCTGACGTCTCAACCGGTCGAACTCATCGTCGCCGACATCGTCCGCGAACAGCTGTTCCTGCGCCTGCAGGAGGAACTGCCCTATTCAGCAGCGGTAGTGACTGAGGACTTGAGCGAAACTGTCAAGGGCATCAAGGCCGAGGTTGTCATCTACGTCGCCAAGGAATCCCAGAAGGGGATGATCATTGGACGCGGAGGCGAGCTCATCGCAACTATCAAGGATATCGCGCGCAAGAACCTGGTGCGCTTTCTGGACGAGCGGGTCGAGCTGGATATCCGTGTCAAGGTCGAACAGAACTGGAATCGAAAACAGCAGATCATGAAGAGATTCGGCCTGGCGGTGTCCAAGAGATAGACTGGGCCGGGACCCGACTCGCCACCCTCAGACTACTGCTTCGACCTCAATCGTATCGGCTGGCTCCATCACGATCGTGCCGCCGCTCACGTACTTCACGATTCCCTTTCTCGCGACCAGCTCCTTGATCTCCCAGGGCATGTTGATTTCGATGGCGCTGACGCCGCGCAGGAAGTCCGATTGCAGACTGAACCGGGCCTTGTCATCCTGGCGCGACAACTGCACGGACAACTCTCCAAACGTTGACAGCAGGCCCTGGACCTCTACTCCGGTCCCTTCAAAGAGTGCAGGCACGGCGATGGGGAAGATGCTCAGATAGCTGCCTCGCTCCACCACGATGAGACTCGTCAGCAGTTCAATGGCGCACGCAGTCGCCACGGCGCTGTGCCGGGAACCGCACTTCGCTTTGCGAGAACGGAGGTCGACGAAGTCGGGGAGCGCATCGGCCTCATTCAGGACATTCAACGAACGCACGAGCCAGGTCAACCCAAGGCTGTCCTGGCGAAGCAGCAGCGCCTTCTCACACACGAGCGACAGCTGCATGTCACCGAGGGCCCCGGCATAGGGATTCTCGATGACCCCGTCCTGCTGGCTGTTGACATCAATCCATTGCAGGATGTCCTGCAGAATGCTGTCTTCGGTACCATGGGCTCCGAACAGGGTATACGCGACCACCAGATCGATGTTTGCCAGCCCGGGAGGGCGAGCACGCACGTCTCCGATACTACCGCCCCCGTCCGCCTTGCGGAGGATCTTGAGCTGCAGGTCTTCGCACAGCCGGATTCTTGACTGTTCCCTCTCCGGCAGCATGCCCTGGTAGCTTTCGATGGCCTTGGCAAGCAGCTGATAGAGAAGAGGTCCGCCCCGTCGCAGAGGGCCGAGCAGTCTCAGCGCAACCGGCCGGAGGGTCACTGCTCCAGTGCTCAGCCATGTGACGAACTTGTCGATGACCGGCAGGAGCTGTCTCCGCAGTGCAACCTGACGTGTCACACGCAGATGCCACCCCAGCGTAACGGCTAGGCTGGCATATGCCAGCAGGCAATCGGACGACGGCACCGGTTCAGCGGGAAGGAGGTCGGCATAGGTTCGCAGGAGCGATGAAGCCGTTTCGATGTCACCGATGCGGTCGAAACCCTGTACCAGAGCCGGCAGAGCGATAGGGTCCGGACCCATGGCGACGGCAGACAGCGCCTCTGTCTGCAATGATGGAA
The DNA here is from genome assembly GCA_030652945.1 of Caldisericota bacterium. Taxonomy (GTDB): domain Bacteria; phylum Caldisericota; class Caldisericia; order Cryosericales; family Cryosericaceae; genus Cryosericum. The sequence continues at coordinate 3,568 of JAUSAI010000265.1, forward strand.
GATGCAGCAGCTGATGGTCGGCGAACCGGTTCAGGCGCTCCAGGCCGGTCCGCCACTGGAGATGCTGGCCCTGAGTCACGACGAGCCGCCGTTCCTGCTCAAGAATGCTCATGTGTTGGCCCAGCAGGAGCGTCAGGTCCTCTCGTCTCGGGCGGCGTGCGGGGTCGGCAAAGAAGAAGAAGGCGATGTCCGTTGTACCGTCGGCTTCGAGCTGATGTTCGAACTCGAGCCGGACCTGCATGAGACCTGTGGGAGCGACGACCTCACCCTCGGACGGTGCGGGGATCATCGCCGCCGTGTCGGCATCGTACACCCTGACCATCGTACGGCTCGGCCGTTCCCGTGCAAATGCGACAGCGGTCCCGTTGAGGTTGAGAATATTGCTTCCATCCAGACTGAAGCGGTTGATGCTCGTCAGCCCGTCTTCGTCGAACGGCTTGATGAGAAGAACAAGTGTCACCGTATGAAACTGGGCGCTGGTGTTCTCCAGAGCGAAGGAAACGCCGGCAAACGGAATGTCCATGAGCGTGTGTGTGAACGCGCTTCGCACCACGCTCAACCCCGTGGGCGACATGGTAGTACGGTGGATACCGTCTTCAAAGGTCACCTGCACGACTCCGGAGTCGCTCTCCGCTGAACCGCAGACCTGCCGGCCGTCCACCAGCACGGCGTAGTCGATGGTCACCGGCACCAGGGTTGGAATGACCGTTCCGCAGTCATCGACACGCACACCCCCGGGGAAATGGGGCAGACCGAGTCGCGTCATGCGTTCACCCGTAAGATTCTGCCATGATGGGATGCCACTCTGGTCCCGCGCCAGCTGGACCTGCAGATACCGAGGAAGCTCTTCGTGAGTGAACAGCGCCGACGCTGTCCGCGTCAGCACATCACGCAGACTGCCGCAGGCATGGGCCTCTGTCTGGACCGCATCGCCGATGGCCGCAAGGCGATCGCGAAGACCGGCGGCGGCCGGCGACATGGCGCCATTCGCTGCCGACTGCCTACTGCGCATAGGTGAGTACTGCCCGGAGCAGTGCCACAAACAGCGGGGCAGGATGCAGGGGTTTGGAGGCCAGCTCAGGATGAAACTGGACGCCGACGAAGAATGGATGGTCCTTGAGTTCGACCGCTTCGACGAGGTCCTCGTCTTTGTACACCGCAGCCACGCGCATGCCGTGGTCCTCAAACGCTTGCCGATAGTCGTTGTTGAACTCGAACCGGTGCCGGTGGCGCTCGCTGAGCGTCAGTTTCCCGTACGCCTCGGCGACCCGGGTCCCGGGGTTGATGTCATTGTCGTAGACGCCCAGGCGCATCGTCCCTCCCAGCGTCTGCACGCCCTTTTGCGATTCCATCAAGTGGATGACCTGATGTGCCGAGGTCGGGGCAAACTCTTGAGAGTCAGCATCCGGTATCCCAAGAACGTTCCGCGCAAACTCGATGCTTGCAACCTGCATCCCGAGACAGATGCCGAGGAATGGCACGTTGCGTGTCCGGGCGTACTCTGCCGCAGCGATCATTCCCTCGATGCCCCGCCTGCCGAACCCGCCCGGTACGAGGACTCCGTCGTACTTGCCGTCCTCCAGCATCTGGACACCCCGCCGTTCGACCTCTTCGCTGTCGATGAGGTCGATGTGCAAGTCGCATCCCACCTTCCACGCGGCATGACGCAGGGCCTCACGGAGTGACAGGTAGGCATCGATGACCTGAACGTATTTCCCGACGATGGCCAACTTGCGGGGGACGGAGGCCTGCTCGATACTCCGCGTGAATCGTACCCACGCAGTCTCCGACCCCACTGAACGGGGTGCAATACCGAACGTCGACAAGACCAGACGGCCGACGTGCTGACCCTGCAGATGATTGGGAACGTTGTATACGGACGAGAGATTCGGCAGGGAAATGACATGGTCGACGGGAACACCGCTGAACAGAGCTACTTTGCGCTTCTGGTCGTCCGGGAGGTCACGGATGCCACGCGTCACGACCAACGTTGGCTGAATGCCGATCTTGCGCAGTTCCCCGACGCTGTGCTGTGTCGGCTTGGTCTTCAGTTCGTCGCTCGTCTCGAGATACGGGACATAGGTCAGATGGATGAACATGGCGTCCGCAGGGTTGTCCGCCCAGAACTCGCGAATGGCTTCGAGGAACGGCAGGCCTTCGATGTCGCCGACGGTCCCGCCAACCTCGACGATGATGAAGTCCACCCCCGACTCGTCCGCCACCCGCGTAATACGGCTCCGAATCTCGCCGGTGAGATGGGGAATGATCTGCACCGTGTGGCCCTGGTACTCACCTCTCCGTTCCTTCTCGATGACTGCGAGATACACCTGTCCGCTCGTCACGTTGTTCGTGCGATGCAGGTTCTGGTCAAGGAAGCGTTCGTAGTGCCCGAGGTCCAGGTCCGTCTCCGCTCCGTCTTCCGTGACGAAGACCTCGCCGTGTTCATAGGGGTTCTGAACGCCGGCGTCCACGTTGAGGTAGGGATCCATCTTGAG
>JAUSAI010000268.1 GCA_030652945.1 Caldisericota bacterium
GCGTATTGCCCACGACAAGGGGCGCAATCCCTTCGGCTGGTTCATCATCGGGCTGACGCTCGGTATAGCGGGTGTCGGTCTGGCACTTGTCCTGCTGCCCGCCAGCTACTACGCCGGAGAGCACCAGGGTCCGCAACACCAGCAGCCTCAGCAGGCACAGTAGGTCAGCCCGACACTTCGGTCAGCACGAGTACAGCGGCAGGGCATCGACACGGCTGCAACCTCGCTCCTCGGCCTGGGGCTTCATGATTCGCCGTTCGGGCAAGGGTTGAATGCTATCTCTGGTGTACCTTCTTCTTCAGCCTCTCTTCGGCAAGCTTCCTCGTCTCAGCAACCCTGAAGCTGACAATCCTGCTGACCAGTTCGTAGGGCAGTGGCTCGTCGATCGGGAACTGTACGGAGCCCTTTGCCCCCTTGTATGCTGACAATTCGAGCTTGAATGCTTCGATGCCGCTCGGCGTTGGATAGAAGCCAATGTGACTTCGATACGCGGCGAAGTGGACCAGGTTCCCGTGCAGGAAGAACGTCGGCATCCGATAGCTGATTTTCTCTTCTGCATCCGGCGCAGCCTTCCTGATGACTTCCCTGAGCCTGTTGAGTATCCGTTGAACTTCAGTCGGAAACCCCCGAATGTATTCATCAATCGAGTCAAAGCCATTCCCGCTCCTCTCCATGATCTCTCCCTTCATGCTCTCCGGAACCCCGGGCTCCTTCTGTTCCTCTGAACCCAGCATGCAGACCACGTCAACTGTAACATTCTCGGAACCGTCCCCAGAATGTTACAGGAAATCATGGCACCGGCGCTTCGGCTGCGTCGAAGTCAGGGACCAGGTCCTCGACATTGCGCACGCTTGGAACCGCATAGCCGACGACACTCAAGACCGCTCCGGCAAGGCCGAAGAGGATGAACATCACCGAAATCCCCGCACCGGGTCCCGTCCCTGTCAGCCATCCCAGTGCTCCTGCCAAGCGCCCGCCTGGCATCATGGCTGGTCCAAACGCCTTGTCTGCCAGTGGTCCGGATGCCAGCATGCCCAAAGGCGCGGATATCTGTGCCAGCAAGAGGCGAACGGAAAACACACGACCCTGGAGGGCCGGGGGGACTTTGGACTGCCAGATGGCCTGATTGCTGCCATTCAGAACTGGTATGAAGCTCGTCATGAGGAACGCTCCCGCGATCCAGACAGCCGTCGAACGAGCGAGCCCCAGTACTATTGTGCCGAGGATCGAGGTGAGAAACAGGCCCACCAGAACCCCGCGTACCTTGCGCTTCGGGCCGCCCCATGCCATCAACACAATTCCTCCGACAAGTCCGCCTACCGCTCCGGCGGATTGCACCCAACCGAGCACGGCGGAACTGCTTGACGTCCGGGCAAGAACAAGTGCTGGAAGCACAGTAAAACAGAGGCTGGCCAGAAGATTGAAGCCAAAGAATACCATCTGCAAGTTGAACAGCGGACGATGCTGCCAGATGTACCGGAAACCGAATGTCGACTGGCGCAGCATCCCTTCCGCGTGTGCTTCCTCGGACGACGGCGGATTCGGAATAGTGACGAAGGCGAGCGCCGCGAGTGCCATGGAAAACGTCAGAAGGTCAATGAGGAAGATGATCCACAAGCGTTCGAAGCCCAGCGCGCCGATCAATGCCCCTGCAAGAATGGGTGCGGCAATTCCAGAGCCATTCTCTGCGGCCGCAATCATGCCATTCGCCCGCTGGAAGTGCTGCTTGGGCACCATCATGCTGATGGCGGCGCTATAGGCAGGCCATTGAAAGGTCTGGAATACGGCGGTGAAAGCCCCCACGACGAACAAGTGCCACAATTCGAGCCTTCCGGTCAGCAGCAACACCATCGTAACCGCGGTCGCGAGTGCTGATGCCAAGTCGGACAATGCCATGGTCCACTTGCGGTTCCAGCGATCGACCAGGACGCCGGCGATGGGGCTCATCAGCATCGTCGGTGCGAAGCCGAAGAACGCAACCATCGCAAGGGCGGTAGCCAACCCCGTGGTCTTGTATGCCCACAGGGTCAGGGCGAACCCCGACATTGCCGTGCCCACCAGTGACACGACCTGTCCTGCCCAGACGATCACAAAGGCGGTCATGCCGCGTGGACGCGAAGACTTCTCGACTACCTGCACTTCATCGGCCGTCATCCCGACTCCTCGATTTCCTGTCTGTGCTATGCGTCTGCGTAACCACGGCGACAACGACCCGATTATAATGACGGTGATGCGCGACGCAAGGAGAACTCGCCGTGCACAGAAGATATGGAGATGCCCATGCAGGAGAAGGCGTTCAGGGACTACTGTCACCAGCGCAAATTCGACGACGTGACCACGGAAGCGGCTGTCGATGCCGTTCGGGACCTGGAGGTCTATGCGACAGCCGCCCGGACGACCCTCGAGGTGTTGGCGACCGACGAGCTCTCGGACTACCTGGGCCAGTTGATACAAGCCGGCAAGAACTCGGAGGCGACCCTGCTGGCTCTTGCACGCTACTTCTATGTCATCCATCGCAACGAGCTGTTCGTACGACTTGCCCAGATCATCGGGACGTCAGACGTTCTCGCCACGCTGCGGGAGCGCGCCCGGATGATTGTCGGCGATGCAGTCACACAGAGTATCTTCAGCGGACAGGAGCTCCCCCCTGCGGGATCGCCCCTGGAATCCTATCCGCAGGTGACCGCGGCAATCGTGACCAGGATGGAGGAGCTCCTCAGTCCAACGTCGTGCAAGCAGGTCCTCACCGGGAACATGCACCAGATCCCCGTTGAGAGCTTCGCTGACTTGAAGGAGCGTTTCCGCGCGAATCCTGATATCGACGCATTGCTCGCCTACCGCCGCGCCCGCCTCCTCGAGGAACTCGAGGATCACATGAAGCAGGGCAAGATCTGGTACGAGCAGGAGATCACGCCCCAAGCCCTCCAGCTCGTGCGCGATGACCCGGAGATCCAGAGCGGTGTTCGTCACGGCGACCTCATCTATGTCAGCAAGATCCCCTTTGCGCCACAGGCATACCTGCACGAGAACGATCCGACGATGAAACGCTTCTATGCCTGTCACTGTCCGCTGGCCAGGACGTCCATTCGCACAGGGAAGCCACAGGTCCCTGCTACGCTCTGCTACTGCAGTGCCGGATTCGAGAAGCTAGCCTTCGACGTCATCTTCGACGAACCCACGCACGCAGAGGTTCTCGAGAGCGCTCTCGCCGGGAGTGCGAAGTGCAGGTTCGCGATCAC
>JAUSAI010000274.1 GCA_030652945.1 Caldisericota bacterium
ACGTACAGCAGGGTCAAGGGACCCGAACGGGCTTTGGACAAGAGGACTTCGACCAAGTCGTGCTGTCCATCCAGCTGTTCGCGATAGCGTGTGACGAAGTCGTCCCAGTTCCTCGGGTCATGCTCGTACCATTCACGCAGAGCAGTGGAAGGCGCAATCTCGCGCAGCCACGTCTCGGACTGTATCTTCTCACGAGTCATCCCACGCGGCCATAGGCGTTCCACCAGGACACGCGTTCCGTCATCCGGGCTGGCCGGGTCAAACACGCGCTTTATGCGGATCGCTGCGGGCATGGGTTCCTCCTGTCGCCGGGAATGGAATCTTCTTCTATTGTGCCCAACAAACGGGAAAACTCAACCCTTGACCCGTCACGTTCAGAAAGCGCGGGACGGGTCACTATCCGGCCCGTCCCGCATCCTGTATCTCCAGATCTTATGTCAGCTGAATGAAACGAGGATGGAAAGGATCCCTGCTGCGAACGCGGCCAGGCTGAGCAGTTGCCATAGGATGCTCACACCGTTCATGCGTCTTCGGACCTGCAGCTCAGTCTTCCAGGTCAGGACGCAGTACTCCTTGCCCTGGCCTGCGCGCGCGACCCAGAACCCGTTGACCGCCTCGACAGGGCCGACGAAGAGTGCCTGACCGCCAGGGGCGAACGATGTCTCGACGGCGTGGAAGTTAGGCCTGTTCAGCCGAGCGAGCAGCCCACCGCGTGTGCTGACGTAGGGTGCGATGATAGGGTTCGCAGCGTCATGGATGTACTGGTCGAACGTCGAAGGCGCATCCAGTGAGGGCATACCGCCGCGCTCGTCGAACCACAACTCGCCGGCGCCCTTGAGCCGGAAAGGCGTCTTGGCAGACTGCGACCACACCGTCTCCCAGTGGGTCGACGAACCGTTGTCATCGTCCCTTTCCTCGGTACCCTTGTCCAGATGAGCGCTCCAGGCAACAGCGGGACGAACCGAATAGGGTGTCGTGAGCGGCTGGTCGGCAACGATCGTACCTTGGAACTTGCCGTAGAAGCGACCCTCGGCCGCCTGAAGGAGACTCAGAGTCTTTGCCTCATTGAGTGTGGCGGCGTTCGACCTTCGCGATCTGGATGCGAAGTAGAATCCTGCAGACAAGACGACGAGCAACAGACCGAAGATGAGTTGGGCTACGTTCATGGGTCACTCCTCTGCTGACAGCATGACATAGCGATACTATATAGGAAGAATAGGCGTTCGTGCAAGTGGTCGGCCGACGGCAACCCCGCGCGCTTTCGCCTGACCGTGCAGTCCGTGCGCTAGAACAGCGGCTTGATGCCGGCGATGAGCAAGGCAGCCATGCCGACAAGCTTCATAAAGATGAGGAGCGATGGACCCGCCACGTCTTTGAGCGGGTCGCCGATGGTGTCGCCGGCGACGGCGGCCTGATGCTGGAACGAACCCTTCTCCCCTGTATCTTCGATGACCTTCTTGGCATTGTCAAATGCAGTTCCTGTATTGTTGAAGAACGGGCCGAGCAAGGCAGCTCCCAGGACGGCGCCAATGAGCAGAGCACCCAGCGCCCAGTGGCCGAAGAAGAGGCCCACCAGGATGGGGACGACGATACTGATGAAGCCGGGCAGCAGCATCTCCTTCAGGGCATTGCGGGTCGAGATGTCGATGCATGAGGCGTAGTCGGGGTCCGACTCGCCGCGCAGGATGCCGGGCATGGTACGAAACTGACGGCGCACCTCATCGACCATCAGCAGGGCGGTCTTGGCTGCCGACCCTACGGTAAGTGAACTGATGAGGTATGGCAGACACGTGCCCAGCAACAGGAAGGCGATGCCATAGGGAGCCTGGACGTCTATCGTTTTGAGTCCGACGATGGAGAAGTAGGTGGCAAACAGGACAAATGACGTGACCGTGCCCGAGGACATGGCATACGCTTTGGTGGTGGCTTTCATCGTATTGCCGACCGAGTCGAGCTGTGACAGCGACTTGACGACCTGCTCGCCTGCTCCCGACATCTGAGCGATGCCGGATGCGTTGTCGGTGATGGGGCCGAAGGCGTCCGCTGTCATGATGTAGCCGATGAGCAGGTCTGTTCCGATGTTGACGGCCACGACGGCCAGCAGCGAGCCACCGGAGATGAAGTATGCGGCCGAGACAGCCATGACGATCATGACGATGGAGGCTAAGGGGCTCTGCAACCCGGAGGACAAGCCGGTGATGACGTTGAGAGCGACGCCGCGCTTGGACGCCTCGGCGATGGCGTGCACGGGCCGTCCCGACGAACCGGCGTAGTAGCGCGTGATGATGGACGAGACGAGCGTGGTCGCGACGCCAAGCGTCGTGCCGATGAACAGTGACATGTCGTGCGCCAGGAAGTGACTGACGAGGAACGAACCTGCAACGGCGAACACGGTCGTGATGCCCATGCCGATGTAGAAGGCTGTCTCAGGCTTGAACCGGTCGAGGAGCCGGATAGACATGACGCCGAGCATGGAGGCCAGCAACCCCACTGATTGCAGCAGCAGGGGGAAGAAGATGATGAGCGGGCCGTATCGCGACACAAGGGTCAGAGCGACGACCATGCCGGTCACGATGTCGTCCGAGAACGTCTGGAACAGGTCAGCGCCGCGTCCAGCACAGTCACCCACGTTGTCGCCCACCAGGTCGGCGATCACAGCGGGGTTGCGCGGGTCGTCCTCGGGGATATTGGCCTCGATCTTTCCCACAAGGTCTGCTCCGATGTCCGCGGCCTTCGTGTAGATGCCGCCGCCTATCTGGGCGAACAGGGCGGCCAGGCTGGCGCCGAAACCAAAGCCCACAAGGGGGTTCGGGTCACGGAACAGAACGTAGAGCAGGGACAGGACGACGAGGCTGAATCCGGTGATGGAGAAGCCCATGATGGACCCGCCGAACACGGCAGTGCGAAATGCCGACGACATGGATCGGGTCGCGTCGTCGGCAGTCTTGACGTTTGCTCTGGTGGACGAGCTCATGCCCATGTAGGCGGTGATGAGCGACGTGAAGACGCCCAGGACAAAGGTAAGGGCCACCCAGATGTCCAGCGTGAACCCGAGCACGATGGCGATGAGGGGCGTTGCCAGGAGAATGGTCTTGAGCTGGCGCGACAGGTAGGCCCGCACACCCAAAGCGATGTAGCTGGCAACTTGAGACATCCTGGGAGAAGAGATGTGGGCGGCTTTGAGGCGCAGGAACAGGTACAGCGCCGCACCAATACAGGTAAGACCGGCAACGAGGGGTATGATGAGCAATTTCATGACAATCCTCCAATGGACCGGCAGAGGAGTGAGGCGAGACGCAATTTCGTGCAAACCCCTTGCTGCAGAGCCAAATACCTCGTTAGTATAGGCGTTTGATTCGGGTGTCAACCCCCGCTGTGGCGTTGATGCGGGAGACACCTCTCATCGTCGAGCAGATTGCTCTACTGGAGGGACACCTCGTCGGAATCCTCGTCGAAGGCCAGCAAGTTGCCGAACCGGGCCCAGGCGATCAGCGTCTGGAAGGCGAACTCGGGGTTCTCGTTTGGAAGCAGCTGTGCAAGCTGGTCCTGTACCTCATCGTCCAGCAGGATGCCGTTGCGCGCTACCTGAACGTCGGCATACACGGCCTTGAAGATGTTGAGCGTCAGGAGCTGCTGTTTCCACAGCACCTTCTGCTCGTCGGTCTCCATACTGGAGAAGCGGTATCCCAGCGGAGTCAGGACAGCTCGCCGTTTCGGAGTATCTACGAAGTCGAGCATTTCGGCGGCCTTGACGATATTGATGAAGCTGCTGAACTCCTTGCCGAATTCGTGGGCCAGCACGAAGACGTCGCCCTGACCACCGTGCGAATCCAGGTACTCGACGAAGCTGACCACGTCACTCGGCTGGACTGGAGGCAACGGTTCAAGGACCTGTGCTTCCTGCGCAGTCCCGACAGCGACCGGGACGTCGGGCAGTTCATTGGACGTGATGACGTCGTGGAGGTAGTCCACCATCGCCAGGAACTCCGGGTTTCGGTAGTCGCGCGGACGGGGAAGGGTGTTCTGTACGATTGTGCGGATGCGTCCGGGATTGGCCGAGAAGATGACGACGCGGTCCGCCATGAAGACGACCTCCTTGATGTCATGACTGACCATCACGATGGAGGCCGGCTCGCCATCCGCCTCGTCCCAGATGTCGACGACGTCACCGCGCAGGGACTCGGCCGTCAGTGCGTCGATGGAGCTGAACGGCTCATCCATAAACAGCAACTCCGGTTTGACTGCCAGTCCGCGGGCGATGCCGACGCGCTGTTTCATGCCGCCGGAAATCTCGCGTGGGTAGGCTTCCTCGAATCCTTCGAGGCCGACCATCCTGATGACCGAGCTGACTCTGTGCTGAACTTCGTCGGCTGGGAGCTGGAGGGGGACCAGCACCGACTGGACATTCTCCCAGACCGTCATCCACGGGAACAGCGCGAACATCTGGAAGACCATGGCGACACCGGGCGTCAGCCCTTCGAGTGGCTCACCCCTGTGCTGTACCGTGCCGCCGCTGGGTCGGATGAGTCCGGCCAGGATGCGCAGGTACGTGGACTTGCCACAGCCGGAGGGCCCGATGAGGCAGACGATCTCCCCCTTGCGGATCTCAAGGCTGATGTCGTCGAGGACCGTCATTTCCTTTCCACTCGGCATCATGAAGCGCTGTGTCACGTGTTCACTGGACAAGAGGACCGGCTGCTGAGCAAGAGTCTCCATGGAAATCTCCCTTTACTTGCTGAGGTTGTAACGTGTGCTGGCGACGGTGTACAGTCTGCGCCAGACGAGGCGGTTCACGAGAACGACGGTCAGCGACATGATGAAGATGGCCGCTGCCAGCTCGGCGAACTGGGCATTGAACGCTGCTTCGTTGATGACGGACCCGATACCCTGCGCTCTGAGGGTCTCACCGCGGAACGTGACGATCTCCGCGACGATACTCGCGTTCCATGCTCCGCCCGTGGCCGTGACCCATCCGGTAACCAGGTAGGGGAACACCGCCGGCAGGTACAGCTTCCAGAGACGCTGGCGGGACGTGATGCGGTAGCTGGCCGCGGCCTCCTTGAGGTCGGAGGGGATAGCCTGGGCGCCCGCGATGACATTGAAGAGGATGTACCACTGGGTGCCGAGCAGCATCAGGACGATACTGCCGACGCCGAGTCCTATCCGGAAGACCGACAGGATGGTGATGACGAGAGGAAAGAGCATCGGCGCCGGGAACGAAGCGGCAACCTGTACCACCGGCTGCATGAGGCGCGAGAGTCTGGGCGACAGGCCGATACGCAGTCCGACCGGGACCGTCCACAGCGTGCCGAGAATGATGGCGACCGTCACGCGCAGCAGGGTCAGGAGGTCGCTCTTGAGCAGTCGCAGCCACTCGACAAGATGCACCGTCGCCAAGAGACGCACGATCTGGACGCCGGCGAGGAGCAGAGTGATAAGGAGGACGGCGAAGAGTGCACGGGAAACGAGGACACCAGGTGATGGGCGGTGCGATTGTTGTGGCACGTCGACATGGACCGGCTTCGGCTGAACAGCGTGGGAACGACCAGGGCCGCGCCGAAGCAGGCTTCTGACCACACGGACGACCGCGCGGCCGATGGCGGCATTCACGGCGCCTATCCAGCGAAGCACGTGCGAATGGTGCAGAAGGTCGAGGAACCATGATTCGGGCGCCTCTTCCCCGCCGGTATCCTCGATACGGAACTTCTGTGCCCACACGACGACCGGACGCCACAGGAACTGGTCAAGACCAACGATCATGACGACCATGGCCACGACCGCGCCGACCATGGCCGGGACATTGCCCTTCTCGATAGCGACCGACATGTACGACCCGACGCCAGGCAGGCGGAAGTCACGGTTTCCCAGCTGGAACGCCTCATTGACCATGAGGAAGAACCAGCCGCCGGCCATGCTCATCATGCTATTCCAGATGAGGCTGGTGGCGCCGAATGGCATCTCGATCTGTGTAAGGCGTTGCCACCAGTTGAACCGGTAGATGGTCCCCGCCTCGCGCAGATGCTGTGGAACAGACTTGAGCGAGTTGTAGAAGCTGAACGTCATGTTCCATGCTTGCCCCGTGAAGATCATCAGGATTGCAGCGAGTTCAAGGCCCGTGTTGCTGCGGGGAAACAGGGACACGAGGGCAATGACGACGCCCGGCATGAACCCCAGGACTGGGATGCTCTGCAGAATGTCGAGGACCGGGACCAGCAGTCTCTCGGCCAGACGATCCTTGGCTGCCCAGTACCCGTACACAATGGTGAAGATGAAGGAAACCATGTAGGCAGCTAGTCCCCGGACGAGTGAGAAGAAGGTGTAGCGCGGAAGGGCGCCGAATGAAAGGTCGATTTGTACGGTCGGACGCAGGATGCCCGTCCACTCTCGGCTGACTTGGGTGATGCCGTAGAAGATGCCCAGAATGCCGATGATGATGACGACGTCGGCGAGTGCACGGCTGCGATAGATGGAGGTGGCAACGCTCGACTCGCCCCAGATGAGCGACCGCTGTGGCCGCCGCTCGTGCGGTTGTGAGCCACGTGGAGGTTGTTCGACAGGTACAGTGTTCAGACGGGGTTCTTCCATGTCGTCACCTCCTTGCCCGCAAGAACTTGCAATCCGCATAGTAGCACGGTTGTATGGCCGACGCAACCACGCAAAGAAGGAGTGTGAAGGCGGCCGTCCGGGTCGATGCACATTGAGCTTGACAATAGTGTCGACTAGCCTAGACTACCAAGGTTCTGGGGACGGGAGAGGAGTGCTGACTCATGTACATAGTAATCGTGGGCTGCGGGCGGCTGGGTTCGAAGCTGGCGACGCAGTTGTCCGAGGCAGGGCATGATGTGGCCATCGTTGATCGCACTGCCGACAACTTCAGCCGGCTGAGCGATGACTTCAATGGCGTGACGGTCGCGGGTGTCGGTTTTGACGAGGAGGTCCTGAAGTCGGCGGGCATCGAGCATGCTGACGGGTTTGCCGCTGTCAGCGAGAGTGATAACGAGAACATCATGGCAGCGCAGGTCGCCAAGAACATCTTCAGTGTTCCGACCGTCCTCGCACGTGTCTTCGACCCCGTGAAAGGCGAGACGTACGCAGCCCTCGGCCTTGAGACGGTGTGTCCGACGACCTCGGCAGCGAACATCATGTTCAGCCGCTTTATCATGGGTAGTCGGCAAGCCCCCTTCGTCCTGCCGGGGACGTCTATCAACCTCGTGGAAGTGTTTGTGCCCTCCGCTCTGGCCTCGAAGAGCCTGCGGGAGCTGGAGACTCTCGGCGAGTTCAGAGTCGTCTCCCTCACACGCGATGCAGTGAGCAGCCTTCCGCGCGCAGACGATGCGTTGCAGGAGGGTGACCGCCTGCTCGTTGCAGTGCATGTTGACGGGCTACCCCGGCTGTTGGACGTCTTTCACGTCAAGGGAGTGTAGGCGATGTACATCGTGATAGCCGGTGGTGGCAAAGTTGGGTCATACCTGGCACGCGTTCTCGTCAAGAAGGGACACACGGTGGCCGTCGTCGAGAAGGACGAGCGGGCGTGCCTGGCACTATCTGACTGGGGTGAAGCCCTTGTCATCAACGGCGACTGCTGCGACCTGTCGGCGCTCATCGACGCCGGTATCGAACGGACGGACCGGTTTGCAGCGGTAACCGGCGACGATGCCAACAACCTGGTCGCCTGCCAGCTCGCGAAGGTGCGGTTCGGTGTTCCGCTGACCACGGCGCGCATCAACGACCCGCGCAACGAGGACATCTTCCACAAGTTCGGCGTAGACTATGCGCTCAATTCGACAAACATCCTGGCGACAGTGCTCGAGGAGGGTATCATGACCAAGGACTTCATCCCTCTCGCTTCTCTTGCCAAGGGCAAGGCTATCATCGTCGAGCTGCAGGTCGCCGCGGACGCCCACGTCGTAGGAGAGACTGTCCGCCAGCAGACGTGGCCGCAAAGTTGCGTCCTTACGTCGATCATCCGGGACGGGGAGGTCATCTTCCCGCGTGGTGCGACGGTCTTCAACGCAGGCGACACGGTGGTGGCACTTGTTTCGCCGGCAGCCCAGCGACAGTTCAGAGAGGTCTTCCGCTAGCATGGGCCAGCCCACCAGAATGCCGCATGGGATGCGGCACACGAGCCTCCGCAACGACATCCTCGGCATCCTGACCGAGCTCCTGTTCACCTGTGCGCTTGTCGCTCTGGCGTTCATCCTGAGCGTCTTCTTCTACCGCATCCGTCCATGATCCGCCGCGTCTGGAAGGAAGACTACAAGATTATCGGGTTCTACACGGGCCGCGTGACGATTGGCGTCGGCCTGCTGATGATCATCCCCATGATGACCAGCGTCGTCTTCCGCGAATGGGCGCCAGTTCTCGACTTTGCCATTTCGATGGTCCTCACACTCCTCGTGGGGTACGTGCTGTGTGTCATCTCGCGTACCCGCAGTACGCCGGGCCTTACGCATGCCATGGCAATTGCCGCCGGGTCCTGGCTCATCGCGATGATGCTGTCGGGAGTCCCGTACATGCTGAGCGGGCACATGAAGTCGTTTCTCGACGCCTGCTTCGACACCATGAGTGGGTTCACGACGACCGGAATGTACCTCATACAGGACCTGGACCATGTTTCACAGGGACTCAACATGTGGCGCCACCTGCTGACATTCGTGGGCGGCCAGGGCATCGTCGTCCTTGCCTTGACCTTTCTCATCAGTTCGACCGGTGGAGCGTTCAAGATCATGGCAGGCGAAGGCAAGGAGGAGAAGCTGGAGCCGAACGTCCGTCACATCGCGGTTCAGATCTGGCGCATCTCGATCGTCTATCTGGCCATTGGCACGGCAGCCTTGGCAGTCGTCGGCATGTTCGAAGGCATCAAGCCACTTCAGGCTCTGTTCCATGGCGCCTACATCTTCATGTCGGCATGGAGCACCGGCGGCTTTGCGCCGTACAGCCAGAACATCCTGTACTATCACAGCTTCCCCATGGAGATGGTCAGTATCGTGTTCTGCATACTCGGCTCCTACAACTTCGCCCTTCACTACGCGGTGTGGACCGGGAACCGCAAGGAGATGTTCCGGAACATCGAGATCGTGTCCTTCTGTATCACCGTGTTCACGACGTTCTCACTGCTGGCTGTCGCACTGATGCAGCGCGGCATCTACTCGGATGCAGTGGCGTTCTTCCGGCGGGCGTTCTTCCAGCTCATGTCGGGCCATACGACGACGGGTCAGCAGACGATCTACTCACGGACGTTCGTGCAGGAGTGGGGTCCCTTTGGCATGCTGGCCGTGACGATTGCCATGGCCATCGGTGCGAGTGCGGCTTCGACGGGTGGTGGGTTCAAGGGCCTGCGCATGGGGCAGGTGTTCAAGGGCGTCGTGAATGATGTCAAGAAGCTGCTATCGCCTGAACGTGCTGTCGTGACGACACACTACCATCACATCCACGACAACGTGGTGACGGACGGGGTCGTGAAGAGTGCTGCCGTGATCATCGTGCTGTACGTGCTCATCTACCTGATCGGCACGCTCGTCGGTATGGCCTACGGCATCCCATTTCATGAGGCGCTGTTCGAGTCCGTGTCTGCAGGCAGCAATACTGGTCTGTCGTGCGGCGTGACAAGCGCTTCCATGCCCGCACTGCTCAAAGTCGTCTACATTCTCCAGATGTGGTTGGGGCGCCTCGAGTTTCTATCCGTCTTCAGTCTGTTCGGGTTCATTGCGACCGGGTTCCGCAGTATGCGTCGAGCGAGGGCGGCGGTATGAAGAAGATTGGCATCGTGACAGCACTCTTGCTGATGATCCTCGTGCTGCAGGCTCCCAGGATCGCCCTTGGACTTGAGTCTCCCGTGCTGTCAACCGAGGAGCTGGTCGAGCACTCTCTCACGTGGGACGGCGAGACCGTAGCGTTTGAGGGTGAGGTCCTGCAAGATGTCATGGTGCGCGAGAGCGGGACATGGTTGAACATCTCGGATGGCAACAACACCGCCATGGGTGTGTTCATCCCCGTGGGGACGGCCGTTCCGGCCATTGAGCACACCGAGACCTACAGGACGGGCGGCGACGTTGTCCGCGTTACTGGAGTCTTCCACCGTGCATGCTCTCAACACCAGGGTGAGACCGACATTCACGTGGCGTCGCTGACCGTTCTCGTGCCGGGCTCAGACAGGTCCAATCCAATCCATCCACTGCGGTTCGCCTGGCTTGCTGGACTGGCGCTTCTCCTGGCTTTGGCGGTGAGGGTGTACTACCGCAAGAGGCCCCCGACTTCCTAGCGTGTGGCGCTGAACACGACCCGGCCGTCCACGACGGTCGTCAGGACGTGGGCCCCTCGTATCTCCTCCGGCGTGTGTGCTGTCAGCACGTCATGTGCGAGGACGACGAGGTCAGCATCCTGCCCCGGGACAATGGCGCCCCGTCGACCGGCCATGCCGACCAGTTCCTGAGGCGTCGCCGTATACGCCGTGAGGGCCTGTTCTACTGTGACACACTGCTCGGGCTGAAATGGCTGTTCCCCGGGTCGCGTGCGGAATGCGGCGAACGCGATGCCCTTGAGCGCATCCGGGTCCTCGACGGGGGCATCCGAGCCGAATGCCACCTTGGCACCTGCATCCAGCAATGAACGGAATGCGTAGGAACCGGGGTGAGGCGTCGCAAACGTAGTGGCGAGCTTGCCGATATCGAGGTCCAGATGCGATGGCTGGACAGACGCCGCAACACCGAGGTCAGCGAAACGTGGAATGTCCTCGTCTTGAAGGAACTGGGCGTGTTCGATGCGGTGATGCAGGTTTCCCCGGGAGAGGGAAGTGTCGGCGGCCGCGAAGGCATTCAGGACTTCGTGATTTGCGAGGTCTCCGATGGCATGGATCCATATCCACCATCCATGCTCGCTCGCCATGTTGAAGCGCTCCGTCAGCCACTCGACCGATGGATACGCGCGGAGTCCGTGACCACCCTGCTGACCCGGCCACGGACGCTGCATGTAGGCCGTGCGCGACCCCAGCGAACCGTCGGCAAACAGCTTGATGCCGCCGACGCGCAGGAAATCGGACCCAAAGCCGGAGCTCAGTCCGAGGTTGACGACCGCGTCCAGATTGTCGACTCCCACGGCCTGCCAGATGCGAAGGCGGGGCTCCCCTTCCATGGCGGTAGCGAGCTGCTGCACCTCCGCAAAGATGCCATAGTCCATGGAACAGCACGACGCAAATCCAAGCGACAGCAGGTGCGACATGGCACCCTTGAGTGCATTCAGCCGTTCTGAAAGCGCGGGCTGCGGCAGTCGTGCCAGCGCCCATGTCATGGCAGCGTCGTGCACAATGCCCGTCGGACCTTCCATGTCGCAAGGCAGCAGGTCCGGTCCGAACTGGTCGGACGCCCACAGCCCCGTTGCCTTGAGCGCCGCCGTGTTCATCCACAGTGAGTGGTAGTCCTTGCGGCTCAGGGCGACCGGCGAGTCGTGGTACATCGCATCCAGGTATCGGCGATGAGGGGCGCTCTTCCACAGTTCGTCGTCCCAGCAGTCGCCCCCAATGAACCCTCCGTCATCTGGCTTGCCAGCGTCACCTATGCAAGCGAGAGCATCTTCCAGCGACGTGACTCCGTTGAGGTTGATGCGCAGGAGGGAGAAGCCGTACAGATCCAGGTGAAGGTGGGCATCCATGAAGGCCGGATAGCAGGTGGCACCGGGGTGGTCAGCATAGTCCACGACCGAAGCGTTCTGATGCATTGCCAGGTCTGCAATGGTGTCTGACGAACCGACTGCAACGATGGTCCCGTTATCGGCGAGAACGGCGTCGCCGGCTTTGTGCCACATGCCGGCCTGAGGAGACATGACATTGACGTGCGTCAGTGCCAGCCGGTTCGTTCTCATGGATCAGTCAGCCAGGTGGCTCTCCAGCGTCAGCAGCTGTGGCCAGCTGTCTATGAGGAAGGTTGCGCCCATTGACGCCAATACGTCGCGTCCCGCGTAGCCGAAAGTACAGCCACACGAGACAATCCCCGCGCTCTGGGCCACGAGTATGTCGTTCCGCGAGTCGCCGACCATGATGGCGTGGTCCAGGGCAACACCGATGTCACGGACGAGAGACAGCAGGTTCGTCGGATCGGGCTTCCGCAGGCTCGGGTCGCTGGGGCTGACGACATGGTCAAAGAACTCGAACAACCCGAGTCTTCTCAGGATCTCCACCGAGAGTTCTTGCGGCTTGTTGGTGAGGACAGAACACCGCGCCCCCCGCGCCCTCAGCGCTGTCAGTGTCTCCCGACAGCCGTCGTAGGGAAGGGAGAAGTCGGTACAGTGCTGCCCGTACTGCTCGCTGAATTCGGTGACCAGTTCACTGATGAACTGCGAATCGTCGGTGGCAAATGCACGAGCCATCATGTCATCGAGGCCGTCGCCTACCCAGGAGATCACGGTTGCCATCTCAACTGCCGGTCGACCGTGCCGCAGCAGGGCGCTGTTGACTGCTTCAGCTATGTCACGACGTGTGTCGACGAGCGTTCCATCAAGATCCATCACATAGAGTTCGAACACTGGGACTCCTTCGCAGATCTGTGGCGTCATAGTTCTCATGTATACTGTAGCAGTTCAATCGTTCAAGTCCACCTGAGTGGCACGAAAGTCAATATTTACAAGGAAAGAGCGGTGTCCTGCAACGGAAAGCAACAGCCGAAGCCGCTGGGAGGGTACGTTTGCTCGAAACTGCTGTCATACGGGATAGTGTGGGGTTTGAACAACTGGAGCCACACTGGAATCATCTTCTTGAACGCGGCACGGCCGGCGGCTGCCACTCGACGTTTGAATGGTTGAGCACATGGTGGAGGCACTTCGGTGTCGGCAGGCAGCTCCTGCTCGCTGTAGCGTCCGAAGACTCTGTGGTCGTGGGCATCGCTCCGATGTATGTCGATACACAGCGCCGCAGTCTGCACTTCATCGGTCAGGGACTCTCGGACTACGCTGATGTTCTTGTTCCCGAGGGCCGCACGGACATTGTCCGCGCGCTCATCGAGTCTGTCCTGGGAGAACGCTCCTCGTGGGACGCCGTTGGTCTCGAGGAGCTGCCGCAGGCGTCGCCCAACCTCGCTGTCATTGCCGCATGCTTTGCCGAAGCAGGCGTGGCCCTTTCAGAACACGTGACGGTCAAGTGCCCCTACCTCCCCATCACCGCGACCTGGGAGGAGTTCTGGCCGTCGCTGGGCAAGTCGTTTCGCCACGACCGGCACAACAAGATGAACCGGTGCCGGCGCGACGGCCTTGAGCTCGACTATAATGATCGCCGGACGGTGGACTCCGCGCTCCTCGATGAAGTCGTGGCTCTGTCTGATCGGCGTCGTTCCTTCGACACCCATCGAAGTCCCTTTCTGTGCCACCCGGACCAGGAATTCCTGCGCGATGTGCTGCCCCTCATGGGATCCCGCAATCAACTGCGATTCGGGGAATTGCGCGTGGAAGGGCGCCTTGCCGCCTTCGTCCTAGCATACCATTGGCGCGGCACTGTCTATGATTGGAACACCCAGTACGATCCCGACTACTATGCCTATTCGCTGGGCCGCATCGTTCTCGCCACGGTCGTCAAGCAGACATTTCGCGAGGGATGCCACGAGTTCGACTTCATGAGGGGAGAAGAGGACTACAAGTTCCAGTGGACAAGTCTCTCCCGTACGAATACAGCATTGCGGACCGCAAGCGGTCTCTAGAACATCGAAAGGGAGAATTGGACGAGTCCGTATCCTGTTGACATGCGGCGGGTCCGCATCACCATGAAGAATATGGCAGGTGGCACATACTGTCGAGTGTAATGGAGGCGAGGAGCACATGCGTCCCAGAGTTATCGTAAGCGGACATACAAACCCGGACACGGACTCCATCTGCGCAGCGCTGGGATACGCCTTCTACAAGAATCGGACAGATGCTGTGCACGCGCACATTGCGGTACGCGGCGGTGAGATCAATGACGAGACGCGGTATGTTCTCGAGCGATTTGGGTTTCGCGTCCCTCCGCTTGTGCGCACACTGGCGCCGCAGGTCCAGGACATTCCCCGGAAGCGTCTGGTGACAGTCACCCCCGCGACTCATGTCGGCGCAGCTGCAATGCTGATGAAGAGGCACGGGATCCATTCGCTGCCTGTTCTGGACGAATCGGCGCGGGTCTGCGGCGTTATCGATGCGACAGACATCGCCATGGCATATGCCGAGCAGCTGGAACACGCGGATACACTGCCGTGTACGCTGGAGATCGCGACACTTGCCCAACAGCTGTCAGCGCGCATTCTTGCCGGACGGGACAGCCATACCGGCGCGGGCGGCCGCATCATCATCGTTGCCGGAGCCGCGGCGTGTCTGCCGGAAGGTGCAGCAGACGTCTCGGTTGTCATTATTGATGGCGTGCCTGCAGACCATTTGCTGGACAGCGTGCCCGCCGAGACGGCCATCATCATTGCCGGCAAGCCCGCCGACATGCCTGGTGCCCTTGCTTCGCTTTCACGGTTTGCTATCGTGCTGACGACGGAATTGAGCGCGACCCAGGTGCTCCGGACGCTGTGGTCTTCCATTCCCGTTGCGGCGTTCATGGACGAGCACGTGTCGACGATCGGCATGACCGATACGCTCGACCGTGCCAAGAAGATCGTTCTCGAGACGTCGAGCCGCTGTGCAATCGTCTTGGACGCGCATCGGCGGCCGGTGAGCATCGTGACCAGGTCAGACCTGATCCGCTTCGCCCGCAAGAAGGTCATCCTCGTCGACCACAACGAGACCGCACAGGCTATCGACGGCGTTGAACAAGCGGACATTCTGGAGATCGTCGACCATCATCGCGTTGGAGACATCTCGACCTTCCGGCCAATCTACTTTTACAACGAACCCGTCGGCAGTACGTGCACGATGGTAGCAGAGCTATGCATCGAGAATGGTGTCGCCGTTCCGGTGCCCCTTGCGGGACTACTGCTATCGGGAGTATTGTCGGACACCATGAACCTTACCTTGTCCACGACAACCGCGAAGGACGTTCGACTGGTACAGCGTCTGTCGGAGATAGCCGGCATCGACAGCTCATCCTATGGCCTCGAGATCCTGCGGAACGGCTCCGTCATGTTCAAGGATTTGCCTGCACACGAAGTGTTCATGAAGGATTTCAAGGAGTTCGTCCTGTTCGACACGCGCATCGGGGTCTCGCAGGCCGTCGTCTTCTCCTTTGACGGTGTTCGTGAGCGTGAACCGGAGATCATGACGGCTATGCACGACGTTCGCAGCCGCATGGGCCTGGCGACCGTTGCATTCATGGCAACTGACCCGATCGGCAAAGCCTCGTACCTTCTTGTCGTTGGCGAGACAGCGGCGGTCGAGGAAGCGTTTGACGTACGAGTCACGGATGGACATGCCGTACTGAACGGAGTGCTGTCGCGGAAGAAGGACTTCATCCCGCCGCTTGCCGAGGTGTTGTCCAGGTCTCTGTAGTCGACGGGCGAAACCAGCCTGGCGAGAGCAGTTGCGAGTGCTGTTGAACAACGACGACTTGAACGTCATACCATAGAGAGGTTGAGATGGAACAGCCGTTGATCCTGGCAATCGATTGTGGCACACAGAGCGTTCGTGGACTGCTGTTTGATGAAGGCGGACACCTCGTGGCAAAGCACAAGGTCGAATTCGGACCGTATTCCTCACCAGTGCCGGGATACACCGAGCGCAACGTCGAAGACTTCTGGCGAGACGCGTGCACGGCCCTGCAGGCGCTGAAGGAGGAAGCACCGGAAGCGTGGAGCCGCATCGGTGCTGTGGCAGTGACGACCCAGCGCGATACGGTCGTTGCGATGGATGCTGACGGAGTTCCTCTCCGCCCCGCGTTTCTCTGGTCGGACCAGCGTATGGCTCGTTGTGACACGCCGATGCCTCTCGTCGACCGACTGCAGTTCGCGGTTACCGGGATGACGACAGCAGTCGAGATCACGAGGCGCCAGGGCAAAGACAACTGGATGGTGGAGAACGAGCCTGAGTTGTGGGCCCGGACCAGCAAGTGGCTGCTGTTGTCGGGGTACTTCTGCTTCAAGCTGACGGGGCGATACGTCGATTCGATGGCATCGCAGGTCGGACACATTCCGTTCGACTATCGTGGGCGCGGCTGGCCTCGCAGTGACAGCAGCTGGCGGTGGCACATGTTCAGCGTCCGCCGGGACCAGGTGCCCGAGCTCACAGAGCCCGGCGAACGGATGGGCACGATATCCTCTCGCGCAGCAAGCGAGACCGGGATCCCCGAGGGAATGCCGATCATTGCGGCCGGCTCCGACAAGGGCTGCGAGACGCTAGGTGTCGGCTGTGTCGACACGTCGAGCGTGAGCCTGAGCTTCGGGACTGCCGCAACCGTACAGACCACGTCACGCAAGTACCTCGAGCCGATCATGTTCATGCCGTCGTATCCGGCCAGCGTCAAAGGCAGTTTCAATCCGGAGATCCAGATCTTCCGTGGCTACTGGATGGTGAGCTGGTTCAAGAAGGAGTTTGCGGCCCATGAAGCCGTGGAGGCAGAACGCCGGGGCGTTGCCCCCGAGGTCGTGCTGAACGAGCACCTGGAGGATGTACCTCCGGGGTCGCAGGGGCTGATGATCCAGCCGTACTGGGGTCCCGGCCTGAAGACGCCCGAGGCGAAGGGATCGATGATCGGATTCGGCGATGTGCATACCAGATCGCACATCTACCGGGCCATCATCGAAGGCATCGGCTATGCCTTGCTCGAAGGAGTCGAACGCATCGAGCGCAAGAGCGGGCAGAAGGTGAACCGGGTCATGGTATCAGGAGGAGGTTCACAGAGCGACGTCATCTGTCAGATTACGGCGGATCTGTTCAATCGGCCGGTGGTACGCAGTGAGACCTACGAGACATCGGGTCTGGGCGCGGCCATCAACGGCTTCGTCGGGCTTGGCGTCCATGCAAACCACGGAGAGGCGGTGGCCCGCATGGTGCACTGGGAGAAGACGTTCACGCCTCGTATAGACGCGGCGCACATCTACAGGGAGCTATACGAGCGCGTCTACAAGCGCATCTACCCCGCGCTCGAGCCGCTGTATCACCAAATCCATCGCATCACGGGATATCCGGACATCTGAGAACGCTCTGACACGATCGAATTCGGCAGGGTCACTCCCATTCGATCGTCGATGGTGGTTTGGATGTAATGTCGTACACGACACGGTTGACTTCGGCGACCTCGCTGGTGATGGCATGCGCGATGGTCTCCAGCAGGTCGAACGGAAGCCGTGCCCAATCGGCGGTCATGCCGTCACTGCTCTCGACAACACGCAGGGCGATCGTGTAGGCGTAGGTTCGTTCGTCACCCTTCACGCCGACGGTGCGATTGCCCGGCAGTACCGCAAATGATTGCCACACTCGGCCATACCAGCCCGCCAGACGCATGTGACGTTCGACGATGGCATCGGCTGTCTGAAGGATACGAACCTTCTCAGCCGTGACCGCCCCCAGGATCCGCACACCCAGACCCGGGCCCGGGAAGGGCTGTCGGTCGACCAGGTCATCCGGGAGCCCAAGAGTCCTGCCCAGTTCACGTACTTCGTCCTTGAAGAGCAACCTCAGCGGTTCAATCAGCGTGAACGGCAAATCGGCCGGCAGTCCGCCGACATTGTGGTGACTCTTGATGGTGCTGGCGACCGGGCTCCCTGACTCGATGACGTCAGGATACAGTGTGCCCTGCACGAGAAACCTGACATTCTCCATGGCGAGTGCTTCCTGACGAAAGCACTCGATGAATGTCCTGCCGATTGTCTTGCGTTTGGCTTCCGGGTCGGTAACGCCACAGAGAGCAGTGAGAAATCGTTCACCCGCATCGACGCGTACAAGCGGCATGGTGAAGCGTCCGTGGAATGCCCGTTCGACGAAATCGCCCTCCCCTGCTCGCATGAGGCCGGTATCGACGAAGACACACGTCAGCCGGTCACCGATGGCCTGATGAACAAGGGCGGCGGCGACGGAACTGTCGACCCCGCCAGAGAGGGCGCATATTGCGCGCGCACTGCCGACCTGTGTTCTGACCGCCAAGGCGGAGTCGGTGGCAAAATCCGACATGGTCCAGTCCCCGACACAACCTGAGATGTCGAACAGGAAACGACGGAGAATACCCGTTCCCTGGGGCGTATGAACGACCTCGGGATGGAACTGGACGCCGAATAGCTTCTGAGCACTGTTCTCCATAGCGGCCGCGGGGCAGGTGGCTGTGCGTGCCGAGATTCTGAAGCCTTCGGGCAGGTCTTCGACGCGGTCCCCGTGGCTCATCCAGCAGGAGATCTGCGGGGGGATGCTACTAAAGAGTGTTGCGGACGTGTCGAGGGAAGCTGGTGTCTTGCCATACTCGCCGGCGGGCGAGTGCGCTACTGATCCGCCGAGGGCCCGCACCATGACCTGCATGCCGTAGCAGATGCCGAGCACTGGAGTACCGAGCTTGAAAATGCTCGCGTCACATACGGGAGCGTGGTCTGCATAGACGCTGGCCGGTCCCCCTGACAGGATCAGCGCCTTTGGGTGGCGCGCCTCGATGGCATCAGCCGGCGTATCGAACCTGATGACCTCGCAAAAGACATGCTGCTCCCGCACACGGCGTGCAATCAGCTGAGTATACTGGCCGCCGAAGTCGAGGATCAGGACCAGATCGCGCGACCCCGCCATCTATAGGTCGGGACGGTAGTTGGGGGCCTCGGCGGTCTGGTCGACATCGTGCGCGTGTGACTCGCGCAAGCCGGCACTGGTTATGCGGACGAACCGCGACTCAGCCTGAAGTGCCGCCAATGACGGTGTTCCGCAATACCCCATGCCCGCTCTCAATCCACCCATCAACTGATACAGCATCTCGTGAACAGGTCCTTTGAACGGCACGCGTCCCTCGATTCCCTCGGGGACCAGCTTGCTCGGTGTCTCCTGGAAGTAGCGGTCTCTGCCTCCCCGCTCCATTCCACCAACGGAGCCCATGCCGCGATAGGTCTTGAATTTCCTGTTGCCGACCGTCGCGATCTCCCCCGGGGTCTCGCTCGTGCCGGCCAGGATCCCCCCGAGCATGACCGTATTGCCTCCTGCAGCCAGTGCCTTCGTGATGTCGCCCGAGTAGCGTATGCCTCCGTCGGCGATGATCGGCGTATCGTGGCGTGCAGCTTCCTGTGCACATTCGTAGATGGCGGTGATCTGCGGCATGCCGACGCCGGCCACAATGCGCGTCGTGCAGATGGAACCCGGGCCTACGCCGACCTTCACGGCGTCGGCTCCAGCGATGACGAGGTCTCGCACTGCCTCTCCGGTGGCGACATTGCCGGCAACGATGGGGGTCGTCGGGAACGACTGCTTGAGCAGTGCGACCGCCCGGACGATGCCCAACGAATGTCCGTGGGCGCTGTCCAGCACGAGAACGTCGACCCCCGCCTCCACCAATGCCTGTGCACGCTGGATGAGGTTTTGCGACGCTCCTACCGCCGCGCCCGTGAGCAATCGCCCCTGGTCATCGCAAACTGAGTCGGGATAGGCCAGCGTCCTGGCTGCTTCTTCGACGGAGATGAAACCGGCCGGGGAGCCGGCATCGTCGCACAGCGCCAGTTCACGTATACCCCAGTGGGTCAGCATGCCGGACAGCCCGATCGTGTCGAGATCGTCGGGCAGGATCCCCTTGAGGCGCGTGTTCAGGAGGTGGTTCAGAACGAACTGTGGCTCCTCATAGGCAAGATCAGGCAGCGCGATGATCCCCACGAGCCGATGCGCGTCCATGAGCGGCATGGCGTAGACGTTGAAACGCTCGAGCTGCTCCCGCGCCTCGAGAACTGTCTGGCGTAGTTCCAGGTGTGCGATACTGGCGACCGGCTGCCGCCGGACAGTCTTGACTGCTGCCACTTCTGCAGCCTGCTGTTGAGGAGACATGTTCTTGTGGATGATACCGAGGCCGCCTTCAAGTGCCATTGCCGTAGCCATCACGGATTCCGTCACCGTGTCCATCGCTGCGCTGACCACGGGGATATTGAGCATGATGGTGCGTGTCAAGCGAGCCTGGAGATTGACATCCCGGGGAAGAACATCGGACTTCCCGGGGATCAACAGGACATCGTCGAAGGTCAGGCCCTCCTTGGCGAACTTCTCGTCCATCATTCCTCCGTTCCGGGCTTCATCGGTTCGAACGACGCCCACGCCACGTGCTGAGCCGGTGCTCCAGTTTCCCGGGGTCGCTGTGCATGCTACTGCTTCCCTGGAAGAAGGCGTTTGAACCAGTCGCCGAGAGCCTGAACGTCTATTGGCGGAAGTCGAGCGAACAGTGGAGCCATGATGGCATACACGCGGCTCTGACTGGTAAGGCCGGAACTCATGGTCCCCGGGAGAAGATGGACGATCAACCCGAGCAGGAGTGTTACCACGACAAGCTGGATGAGTGATGACAGGAGGATCGCGGGTACCGCGATCAGGACGTAGAACAGCAGATAGGTCACGACGAAGTAGACAACGGACGCGAGACCCTGGTTCGGCAGCTTGATGAAGCTGAGATAGTACGGTGTCAGCGAAGCGGTAAGCAGAGCCGCCAGGCCGAACGCCACCAGTGAGACGCCCACCTTGCCATGCCGCGCAAACAAATTGCGGGCGATGATGAAGGCAGCCGCAAGAACGACTATCGTATCGAACAGCATATCGTCCTCCAGAATCTACAGGATCCCGCTCGTTGCGCTTCCAGTATGACCATCGGCATGAATACGTCAAACGCACATGGATGAAGTCGGTACGGTGTTTGTGGACGGCTATTCCCCTGTATACTACTGCCAGAGTTCGTAGCGCGGGTGCAGGAGTCACTGCTCGAATGCCCGAAGCATACGGACGATGAACCCCGAAAAGGAGTCCGCCTTGGGATACTTTATGGACTTGTTCGTGCAGTTTGTGACTCGGCCGGCCGAGGGTCTCCGCAGAATACGAGAGCGTCCCTCCCTTCTGGCCTCTATTGTTGCGCTCCTGTTGACTGGTATCGCCGATGCTCTCAGTTTCAGTCTCGTCGACGTGGCTGCACTGCTGCAGTCGGCTGGCTTTACCGGCCAGGTGGTCGAGGCCGCAACGCAGGCCAGCCAGACTCCAGGCATGTTCTGGGCGTTCATTTCCGAACCGTTCTTCGTCGTCGTGTTCTCGGTCGTCATCATCGATGGTGCGGCACAGCTGCTGTGGAAGAAGACTGCAGCTCCTCAACTGCTGACCGGCCTCAGTTTCGTGGGACTGATTGCATCCCTCCTGCGAGTCGTGGGTCTCGCGGCATCACGAGGGGGCACGTTTGCAGTTCTGGACGTCGCCGGCTATGCGTCCCTGCTCTATGCGGCTATCGTTGGGACCATTGCGGTGCGCCTCTTGTATGACAAGCATCCACTCAAGGCATTGCTGATCTACCTGTTGCCGCTTCTTCTCGGACTGATCGTTGTGCTGCTTCTTGCCGTGAGCCTCGGAAGTGCTGCCTGATGGTGCTGGACCTCGAGAAGGAGCTGAACCCCCAGCAGCTCAAGGCCGTAACGACCGTTGCGGGGCCGTGTCTGGTCCTTGCAGGCGCGGGATCCGGAAAGACCCGGGTCATTACGTACAAAGTCGCGTACCTTGTTTCTGAGCGCGGGATC
>JAUSAI010000009.1 GCA_030652945.1 Caldisericota bacterium
TGTGCCTCTTCCACATGGGTGCAGCCAACAACGCCTCCGACACTGCTGTAGCCGCATCTGCCAACGTACGGTACTCCAAGTTCGGCAACGTGCCTGCCGACGGTCCTGTAGACACGAACACCGTCGTTCTGCTCCAAGTACTGAATGTCGGCCGCGCCGGGATTGCTGGTCCGGATGAGCACGAAGAGTCCCTTGTCATGGTCGCGGACGTAGGACAGGTACGGTTCGATACTGTCCATGCCCATGTACGGTGACAGCGTGATGAAATCAGCCTCGAACTCGCCTTCGAAGTGCGCTTTGGCATACATCTGGGCAGTGGCGGCAATATCGCCGCGCTTGATGTCAGCCACGGCGATGCAGCCCTTGCCACGGATGTACTGCAGTGTCCTGGCATAGGCGCGCAACCCCTCCAGGCCCAGTGCCTCGTAATAGGCGATCTGCACCTTGTAGCAGGCAACGCAGTCCAGCGTGGCGTCGACGATGCGGCGGTTGAACTGGAACAGAGCCTCGCCTGCCGTATCGAATCCCGCGAGGAAGTCCCCCGGGAGGTACTCCATCGCTGTGTCGAGTCCGACGCAGACCGGGCCGCGGGCGGTCACGGCATCAAACAGCTTATCAACGATCATGTCTGTCGCTCCTCCTGTTGTTCTGGTGCATCAGCGTAGACTGTTCGCCCGCCCTTGATGGTCCTGATGACCCGCCCCGTGAGTGTCATCCCGTCGAAGGGTGTGTTGTGCCCCTTGCTGACAAACTTGGTCGCATCAACGATCCACCGTCTGTGAAGGTCGACGAGCACGAGGTCGCCATCATAGCCGGGGGCAACGCACCCCTTGTTCAGACCCATGATGCGAGCCGGATTGCGGCTCATGAGCTCCGTAAGCCGTGCCAATGTGATGTGCCCTGGCTGGACCAGCGTCGTATTGCAGACGCCGAACGCAGTCTCCAGCCCGACCATGCCCGGTGCCCCGGCAGTCTTGTCCTCCCGAGTATGAGGCGCGTGGTCCGTCGAGATGGCATCGACCCAGCCGAGCCGGATGCTGTCCCTGAGGAAGTCGACATCAGCCTGCGTGCGAAGGGGCGGATTGACGCGGTAGGGTGTTGTTTCGGTCAGCGTCAGATGATGCGGCGTCACCTCGCAGGTCACTGGCTGTCCCCGTTCTTTGGCCGCTATGATTGCCTGCATGGCTCCCCGCGTGCTGACGTGTGCGACGTGCAGACGACAGCCTGCTGTGCGGGCCAACTCAATGTTCCGCTGGGTCATGATGTCTTCGGCCAGCCGATCGTCGACGGGCGACAGGTTCATGTCCTCGCAGTGACACATCACCGTGAGCCCCAGGCTGGCAGCCGCATGCATAGCCTGCAGCATCACCCTGGCGTTCATGACCTCGCGCCCATCCTCACTGATGATGCGCACGTGCTTGCCCAGGCCTTCCAGGTGGTTGACAGTTGTACCGTCCATGTCCGCGGTAATGGAGACACATTGATGGACGTCCACCAACCCGATGCGCCTTGCCCGTGCGAGGACGTCTCTGACCTGTGCGTGGGTGCTGATGACCGGCTTGGTATTTGCCATCAGGTTCACGGCTGTGTAGCCACCACGCACCGCTGCGCGACTGCCGCTCTCGAGGTCTTCCTTGTTCGTCAGCCCCGGGTCGCGGAAGTGGGCATGCAAGTCGCACAAGGCGGGCAGACAGGTGAGCCCGTGCGCATCGACGGTGGCGCCGTCGGCAGAGAGTCCGGTCGCCACGGCAGTGATGACGCCGCTCTGGATCAGAACGTCCAGTACGCCGTCGTGTGCGCTGTCGACAACATGAGCTCCGCGTATCAGGACAGATGCTGCTACTGACTCCATTCCTCAGTCCTTGCCCACCGTGTAGACCTCGTCGCAGTATTGGCAACGGTACTGGCCAAGTTCACGGTTCACCAGCGTGAAGATGTGCGGCACATACTTCTCGATCGATGTGACACAGCGTGGGTTCTTGCACTTGATGACATCCTCGACGCGCTCAGGCAGTTCGGGTTTGACCTTGCGCGTGATGTGCTCGTTTTCGATGACATTGATGGTGACCGAAGGGTCGATGAGTGCCAGCATCGTGACATCGAAGTCGACATTGTTCTCGATCTTGATCATGTCCTTGCGGCCCATGCGCGTACTGGCAGCGTTCATAATGAGGGCAACCGTGTACTCGGCCTTGTCCAACCCCAACTCGTAGAAGATGCGGATGCCCAGACCGGCGTGGATGTGGTCGATGACGATACCGTTCCTGATGCTCGTGATCGTCAGCATCTCAGCTCACCCCCAGCAATTTGGCTATCAATGCCATGCGAACGTACATGCCGATCTTCGCCTGTTTGAAGTAGTACGCGCGCGGGTCATCGTCGACCTCGTAGGCGATCTCTCCGACACGTGGAAGGGGATGCATGACAATCATGTCTTCGCGGGCCAGGCGCATCTTGGCGGCATCGAGAATGTAGACATCCTTCAGCCGCACGTAGTCGTCCTCGTTGAAGAACCGCTCCTTCTGAACACGGGTCATATACAGGATGTCCAGGCCACCGATGACCTCGTCCAGGCGCTCGACCTCCTGATAGACGACTCCGCGGGCAGTCAGGTCGGCAGTGACGTAGTCGGGAACACGCAGCTCCTTGGGGGAAACGAGAACGAACCGATTCCCCGCGTAGCGCGAAGCCGCCTTGATGAGTGAGTGGACCGTCCGACCAAACTTCAAGTCACCGCAGCAGCCTATGGTGAGCCCCGACAGCGTCTTCCTGACCGACCTGATGGTCAGCAGGTCAGTGAGCGTCTGCGTCGGATGCAGGTGGCCACCGTCACCGGCATTGATGATGGGGACTAGAGAGTACTGGCTTGCGATTCGTGGCGCGCCTTCTTTGGGATGGCGCATGACGATGATGTCGGCGTAGCACGCGACAGTTCGAATCGTGTCGGCGATGCTCTCCCCTTTGGCGACCGAGCTGGAACCAGGTTCTGAGAAGCCGACGACGTTGCCGCCAAGGCGCAACATGGCTGCTTCGAAGCTGAATCGGGTACGTGTGGAAGGTTCGTAGAAGAGGGTCGCGAGGAGGTTTGAGTCACACAGATGGTTGAATTGAGCGGGAGACTGGATGATCTGGTCAGCGAAGTCGAAAATCTCTTCGAGCTCCCCAGGACTGAAGTCCGTCGGGTCGAGCAAGTGCCTTCCTTTGAGCATGGTGGTCCCCCATTGTCTGAATGGCGGGGCTGCTGACCCTTGAAGAGTATATGAGCGTCGAGGTTCCCTACAAGCGCCGCTGTGTGTGGCGCTTTCACAGACGCTGTACCACCCATGAACGCCGCTACTACAGCCGTGTGTTTCTGCCGACCCCGTCCGGGACGTGATTGCCGATACTACCTGTTGCGTCGCACCGTCTTGAAGTCAATGTAGCCTCGGTCCACGTCGACCGAGACAAGCTGGACCCGCGTGCGCTGACCGACATCCAACCCTTCGAAGCCTTGGACCACCCGGCCTTCGACCGGCACAGTGAGCAGTCGTGCCCATGTTCCCTTGTCAGCGGCGCCGGTGACGATGGCGTCGAACCGTTCCCCCACCCGCCCTTCCAGAAGCAGGGCTGCGGCCGACTTCTCGACCTGCCGTTCGACCTTGTTGGCAGCGTCTTCCTGCTTCGTACAGTGAGCTGCCAATGCAACCAGTTCGTCGATGGTGTAGGGTGTGTGCTCTCCAGCAAGTGCAGCCTTCAGCAGGCGCTGAGTCACGAGGTCCGGGTACCTGCGGTTGGGCGCAGTCGAATGGGTGTAGTCCTTGACGGCAAGGCCAAAGTGGCCTTCGGCATTCGCTCCCGGCAGCTCTGCCGAGTATTCGCCGGGTCCCAGGAGCTTGATGACGACCAGGGACAGGTCGGGGAATGTCACCGGTTCAGCTGCTTTTGCCTTGGTCAGGAATTCCTCAAGTGCCTTTGAATCGGGAACCCCGGGGAGTTTGAACCCATTTTCGGCAGCCACTTCGACGATGCGGTCCCAGCGCTTCGGCGTGTGGACCACGCGACGGATCGAGGGAGACTTGTGGGCTCCGAGAAACCGCACGGTAACGCCGTTTGCTGCAATCATGAAATCCTCGATGAGTTCTGTTGCCCGGTTCTTCGTCGTAAGCTCCAGGTTGCTGACGGAGTCACCGTCGAACACGGGACGTGCCTCCAGTGTGTCAAGACTGAGCGCTCCGAGCTGATGGCGCATCCGCTTCATGCGCTGAGCGGCTGCGTCCTGTAGGCGCAGGTTCTCGGGGAGCCCCCGAACGGCCGAAGCGGCCTCAGGAACGGTGCCGCCCCCCTCCAGCCATGCCCCGACACTCCTGTAGGCCAGCTTGGCGTGGCTGCGGACCAAGGCGGCGTAAACATCTCCGTCCTTCACGGAACCGTCTGGTTCCACGGTCATGTCGGCCACTACCGTGAGGCGATCCGCGTCCTGGTTGAGGGACGTGAGGTCGGTGGAAAGCTTGTCGGGGAGCATGGGAAACTTCTCGGCAGCTGTGTAGACAGATGTCGTGTTGGTACGAGCGTGACCGTCGACCGCAGACCCGAGGCTGACCAATGCATCGACGTCAGCCGTGGCGACCAGGATACGGGTTCTACCGTCTGGCAGTGATTCGGCGACCGTCAACTGGTCAAGATCCATGGAGTCGTCGTTGTCGATGGAGCACCACGGAAGGTCGCGAAGGTCGTGCGCCGACGCGTCGCCGGTCGAGGCGATTCTCTCGATGCGGTCGACCTCGGCGAGCACCTCTGGCGAAAAGTCGGGAAGTAGTCCCCTCTCACGCATCACGCGGTGAGCGATGTCCTGCAGAATCTGGCGGTGTCTTCGTTCGTCTGTGTACATGGTGGAACCCCCTTCAGATGTTTTCAGCTCTGCCAATCGACGATCGTTGACCGCGCGCCGGACCAGACGCCCAGACGCTGGAACTCGG
Source organism: Caldisericota bacterium (assembly GCA_030652945.1). Classification (GTDB taxonomy): domain Bacteria; phylum Caldisericota; class Caldisericia; order Cryosericales; family Cryosericaceae; genus Cryosericum. The sequence continues at coordinate 4,956 of JAUSAI010000009.1, forward strand.
CATCGACCTGACGCTTGGTGACGCTGCTTGCGCTCAGGAACGGTGTGACGGTGACGTGCATACTGCTCGCTGCCTGCTTCACACGCCATGTCGCTGCGACCATTCCTCGTAGAAGGATAGTGGCCTCAATCTGCCCAGCCGGTCTGAACACCATGTCCCTGGCATCACCGTCGAGCACCCGTGACGGATCTTTCCATGCCATCAGCAGCGCGTCGAACTTGGGCAGCAGGCTGACGGCGGGCGGCGGAGGCAGCTTGCCCAACAGAGCACTCCGGTCTTCCGCACGAATCAGCATGTCACCGCGGTGCCCATCCACACTCACGATCTCCAGCAGTTCCCCGACGCGTTTCACCGTATCTCGGACCGCCACGGCGGGCAGTCCCGACCAATGCGTGAAGTCCGTCACCGTCGCAGGGCCGTACGTCGCAAGGTACCGCAGCAGCAGCTGTTCGATCGACTTCGCTGGTGTGTGCGGGCGCCACCGAAGGTCAGGAAGCCACTGGTCGCGGCGCGCAAACACCGGCCGCGGACCCTTGTTGCCGATCATGACAATATCCCCCCGGTAGGCAAGCCCCTTGACGTCCTCGCCCCAGCCGATGTAGGGAACATCCTTGAGCCTTGGAACGGCCTCGTGAAGGGCAGTACGGTCCAGCGGACCGCACTTGAGAGCTTTCAGGACGTCCTCCTCGATGCGCCGCCAGGTGCGGGCATTGATGCCGCGTGACCGCAGCATCAGCCGCTCCACGGAAGCGTGGTAGCGTTCCCCGCAAGCCCCCGCCATGAGCGCCAAGTCATCAACGGCAACCGCGTGGAGTGTTCCACGCAAACACCACGTCTTGACGAGCAGCTGCTCCTTCGCTATGGCTCGATCCACCCATCGGTACGAGGCAGACGGGCAGCGGGCGTGGACCGACAACGGCACCGACGCCGCATACTGTGCCTGGACCGCAGCCAATGCGCGAAACACTTCGACGGGGTCGCTGAACGAGCGTGTCAGGCCGTTGCGCAGTATCGCGAACGCCCGGGCTTGTGCGACTGTCACCTGCATTGTGTTCCGTGTCGGTTCCGACATCCGTTCCTCCGCGGTCACTGCTGTCTCACAGTATATGGCATGACGAAGACCATGCCAGCGTGCCTCCGGCCAGCACAGCAGTTGCATTCGACGCAGCTCAGCATACCATGTGGGCACTGTGCAGCACTTGGAGCAACTGGAGGATGGAACTTGGCATCAGAACCATGCAGGAATGCCCGTGTCGTTGCCTCGTACGAGACGGCATACAGCACACCGGTTGTCGTGGCGCACGGAGATCCTCTCGTTCCCCTCAAGACCGAGGCGGAATCTCCGGGCTGGGTCTGGTGTTCGGGACCTTCCGGCTGGGAACGCTGGGTCCCGGCACGCATACTCGTTCATGCAAACGGCGCATGGACAAGCAGTGAAGACTACGATGCACGCGAATTGATGGTCACCGTTGGGGAACTGCTAGACGTCGTTTCCATAGAGAGCGGATGGGCATGGTGTACAACGCCATGCGGAGGCTATGGATGGGTTCCACTGGATCACCTGCAGCTGCTTCCTGCAAACACTTGTGACGACAGTTCAGAACATGCAGACAACTCCTGATTCGTCCGTGAGAGGTCTCGGACGGAAGGGAATGCGTGGACATTCTTCTTGACCTGGGCCTCATCATAGCAGCAGGAGTCGTCATCATGTGGCTGCTGCGAACGGTTGTAGCCCGCGCCCTGGGCTATATCGTTGCCGGCATCATCATCGGCACCGTCCTGCGTCCCATCGTCCAGCCGACATTGCTGACCGGATTCGATGCACTGAGCGGCGCCGCTCTCGGGTTCATCACCTTCTTCATCGGGCAGGAGTTCACGCGCAAGAACCTGCGCCGCATCGGCTCCCGGGGTCCGGTGCTGGCAACCGCCCAAGCCGTGCTCACGTTTGGAGTCGTATTTGGCGGCATCCTGTTGTGTGGAGCTTTGCAGCTATTCAACCTGGAGCACCTGGTCCCTGAGGCGCTGCTGATAGCCTCGACGGCCACCGCTACTGCGCCGTCAGGGGTCTTTGAGGCAATTCGGCGCATGCGTTCACGCGGCCCGGTGACCGAGACACTGAAGATGGCCGTCACGTTTGACGATGCGGTCGCCATTGTCCTGTTCGACATCTGTGTCGTCATTGCACGCGCGATGATGGGTGACCAAAGCGGCGGCCTCGTCGGTGTGCTGACCGCGTCGGTGCGCGAGCTGGGTCTGTCGTTTCTGCTGGGTATCGGATCCGGGATCGTCACCAGTACTGCCGCTCGTCTTCTGAAGTCGCGCAATGAGGTCCGCGTGATGACCATTGGCATGGTCCTCCTGACGATTGGCCTCTGCCGCGTCTGGCAGCTGTCGCCCCTGCTTGCGAGCATGGTACTCGGAACCGTCTTTGCCAACATGGTGTCCGACGCTGAGCATGTCTTTGAGGACCTGGACCACTGGTCCGATCCCCTCCTGCTACTGTTCTTCTTCCTCGCCGGCGCCACGACCGAGTTCTCCCTGTTGCGAACAGCGTGGCCCCTTGTCCTTGTCTACATCCTTCTCAGGGCTGGCGGAAAGGTCGTTGGCTCCGGGCTGGGCGCATGTCTGATTCGCGCTCCCGCCAGTGTCGGCCGTCACCTCGGCTGGGCCATGCTGCCAGAGGCCGGTCTGGCTATCGGGCATGCACTGGTCATCACCAGCCTGTTCCCATCACTGAAGTACATCACGATGACGACCGTTGTAGCCGTGTTGGTCTTTGACCTTGTCGGCCTCAGGATGGCTCAGTACTCGCTGCGTGCGAGCGGTGAACAGAATGCCATGGCGTCCGGTGACGAGGAGAACCCGAAATCGGAATACGACTAGGCTCCGTGTTCTGACAGATTCCCGGTATTGCGGCGTTTGCTGCGGCGACGCTCGGTTCTTGTATGAGGACACGGTCGTTGGTATGATGCTGCAAGAGTTCTGCTGTCTCTGACAACCACGTCGCTCGGGGGTGCGTGATGCGTTATCCGCTGGTGGCACTTCGGCAAGACCGCGCTGGCGTCCACTCGTCTCGCGCCATGTCCGGGGTGCTGCGACGGGCCGTCTGCATTGTTGTCCTGGTATCCCTTCTCTCGGCTCTGCTGCCACCATTCGCCACTCCGAAAGCGGCCTCCTCGTGGGCACGCACCTACCGTGGCAGCAGCAACAGTGGTCGTGGCAAAGGGACCGTCCTTCTGCCTGACGGCGACATCATCGTTACTGGGACGCAGGGCGGTGGTCTGCTCGTCACACGTCTGAGCCCCGAGGGTGACGTGCGGTGGAGCAGTACGTACGATACGGGCTCCACCAACAGCGACGAGGTCATCAGTGCGATCATCTGCTCTCCCAGCGGACTGCTGGTCTTCCGGGGGAGACTGATTATGCGGCTCAACGACTCCGGCACGGTCCGCTGGGCGCGCACGTACACTGTGTCCCAGCCGAGTGACGCACTGCGTGTGACTGAGTTCAAGGGCGCTGTGCAACTGCCCGATGGGGGATATGCGGTTTGCGGAAGCACGTACAGCGGCGCCTTCCTGTGCAGGTTGGACAGGAATGGATCGGTCGTATGGGCGAAAGCCTATCCCTTCTCCCGATATGATCGCGCCCGCATCTTCTCCGTGCCGGGTGGAGGGTTTCTTCTCGGCGCAACGGGTCCAACGGAGGAGCAAACGGGGACCCAGACGGTCAAACTGCTGTGGCTGAATGCAGATGGCAAAGTCCTGCGTTCGCTGGCATACGAGGACACGACGAGCCCGACGTCCTCGTACGGATTCATGAAGAACATGAATATGACGTCTACGGGGCCAGTCCTTCTCCAGTGGCAGTACGCGTCCGGTTGCTTTGGGACGACCGTCATTAAGCTGGACATGACAGGGGCCGTGCAATGGACAACCTGGGTCGGAGGCCTGCGCAAAGGCAATGCAGAAGCCGGTACTTCCGCCATCGAGGAAGCTCCCGACGGGAGTCTCTTCGTTACCGGTGCAACGACCGAGTTCAGTGAGCACGATGACTGGGGATATGACGGCCTCGCAATGAAGCTGTCTGCCTCCGGGGATGTCACCTGGATGTCGACAATCGACCGCGAAGCTATCGTTGCGTCGCACTACTCCGGAGACATCGCCGCCACCGACGATGGCGGCCTGGTCTGGGCAGGCACCAGCAACAAGGAGAAGGACTTCTGGGACATGTTTGTCGTCCGCATGGGTCCCGATGGTACGGCAGGGAAGTTGGGCGTCTACCTCACGCAGGTCGACATCGGCAACAGCAAGCTCGTGCGCATCGAGCACCCGGTGGTCACCGCGACACCATCCACCAGGACCTCCCAGGCGATCACGTGCGAGGTCAAGGATGTCCAGCTGGAACCCACCGACGCGGGTCTCACCGGAACGGAACTCGAGGGCATGAAGCTCGCGAAGCTCACACTGGTGCCCTTGTACCCTGCGGACCCTGCGACACCCTCCTCCATCATGCAGGGGGGAACGATGTACCGCTACTACACGGTGCTGGATACCGAGGGTGAGACGGTCACCGGTGCTGAGCTCCGGTACTACAACCCATTCACCGACAGGACCGTGACGGCCACATCGGACGAACACGGGGAGATCGCCTTCAGCTTCGTCGTGCCACGGAATGAAGCACCGAAGCACTGGGACAGTACCCTCACTATCGACCGCGTGCGCGTGGGCGGTCTTCGCAGTGTCCTTTCGAGCAAGCCGGACTTTGCCACCGATGTCCTCCCGCTCTCGTGGTCCACAAACTGGATGATGGGTCTGGGCATCGCAGGGAAGGCCGGGCTCGGTATTGGAGCCGGTGCCTTCGGCGCGGTCCAGCAGGCGGGAGGCATGGTCCTCACGCGGACAGAAGCAGACCCTGCCTGGGACGGGAAGGGTTCGATGCTCGTCACGGACAGCATGAACGCCGAGGCGGCGATCGGGGTCCAGGGAGACGTCGGCAAGTTCCGGCTCGGCACGGTCCAGGCCAAGGCAGCGGATGCCTCCGCGAGAGTGTCTCTCGGCACGTTCATCGACTTCGCCACGCTGTTCAACAAGCCATCCGACTGCTCCATCACCCAGAAGCTGATGGCAGCGCTTGCCCTCCTGCTGGGGGTAAGCCAGGTCGCGAGTGCCGGTGTCACCACGATCATGGGGGTGGCACAGAGCGCCATTGCCGCAGCACTCTCCAGTGACATCGAGATGGAGCACATCACCGGCGGGTTGTCGCTCGGCATCTCGGGAGACGTCTCCGCGCTGGCCCTTGAACTGGCCAAGAAAGGCAAGACCCCGGCCGGTACGGACAGCGTGAACAGCCTCAGCGGGGTGAGCCTTGGCAAGGTCGGGGTCGGCGAGAAGATCCTCCTGTCCATCACGGGATACCCGGGGGCGGGAGAGGTGAGCGGCAAGGCAGCGGTCCAGGTCAGCGCATCCTTCTCGGTGCTGGAGGCGCTCGGGTACTCGGTGGTGGGATGGTCCAGCGCGAACTCGATCTCGGCAGAGGTCGTGGTGGACCCCCTGAACATCTCGTTCGAGCGGTTCGTCACCACGATGTCGGTGCCACCCGACGACAGCGGCGAAGCGCAGGAGACGAGGCTCACGGTGGATAGCGCTGTGCTGGGTGCCACGGCGGATGCGGCGGCACGTGTCGCCCGCCAGTTCCTGCCCCTGACTCCCGCCGGCACCCCGACGGGCGATCAACGCATCGTCCTCTCCAAGGAGTTCGGAGGGGAGCTCCTGCGCAGTGTGGTGAATGCCGTCTCGTCGATTGCCATCCCGTATGAGCACGTGGTGACCCAGGACAAGACCCCGACGAGCATCGAGGTCGGACTGGGAGTGAGCATCCTCGGCAACGAGGTCGACCTTGCCCTCAAGCCCACGTGGGGACGCTACCAGTCCTACCCGCTGGAACGTGGCCTCTTTGTCCCGGTGGACAAGGAGCTGCGCATCGGCCGCATGGTGAAGCTGGAGTCGTATCCTGCAACTCTGTTCAGTGCCCAGGTGGATACACTGGGAAGCGTGGTCGTGGAGCTCCTCAAGGTCGTCGGGGACCTCCTTTCGAAGGTGTGGGACATCGCGACAGGCTGGCTGTCGTCGGCGGGGAGCACCATCCTTTCCGCAGGGGCAGGGCTGGGCAGTGCCATCGGGGGTGGAGTCACGACGGTCTTCGAGAAGGGGACGGATATCCTCCTCTCACCCTTCACGGTAAAGCCCGGTGCCTTCCCCGTCTTTGTTGCGGCTTCGACCACCAGGAAGGTGACGCTCATTGGGACACCATCTACGGAAGGATCGTTCGCCATCGGCGGGACCTACCTCCTGGAACCGGAGAACGGGACCCTGTCCAAGCCGGCTGCGCTCACCATCTCGTGCACTCCGGCTGCGATGGGGAAACGGGACCCGAAGTCTCTGAGTATCTACCGGTATGACCCGGTGGGCCGTGTGTGGAGCCCGCTTGCGACGAAGTACGACAGCACGAAGCAGACGTTCTCGGCCCAGATCACCCAGATGGGCGGGTACTGCGTCGGGGGAGACACAGAGCCACCAACGGTGGAGCTCCTGCTCCCCTCCGGGACACCAGCGGTCGCAACCTCCCCGACGCCACAGCTCACGGTCTTGTGCAGAGATGCCGGGTCGGGAGTTGTTCCGGCTAGCCTGATCTTCTCGTTGAACGGACAGCCTCTTACAGCAACATGGTCTCCCTCTGCACAGACGGCCACGATGTTTGTCACGGAACCCCTGGAGGAGGGGGAGCACGCCCTGCAGGTGCGGGCAGTGGACGGGAACGGGAATGTGACAACAGCGTCTCTCCCCTTTGATATCCGGCAGAAACCAGATGGACCGACCCTCACCCTCGATGGGGTGTCTGCATCCAAGGTCGACCTGCGCTTCGCGGGGACCGGGGAACGCCCGGTGGCGACCTTCGCCCTCTGGAGGTCCGAACCATCGGTGGGACCGGTCTATCAGCGTATCGCGAACGTGGCCTCGGCAACGGCAAGCTACCGGGATGCAGACGTCAGGGCCGGCGCATCGTACCAGTACATGGTGACGGGACTCACCGCACAGGGGATCGAGGGACCACCCTCCGATGTCCTCCAGGTGACTGTTCCAGGGAAGCCGGATGCGCAGGGGGATGATGATCCCGGGAGCACCGCATCTCCCATCCTGCTCTGGCTCCTGCTGGGAGTCGCTGCTGTCCTAGCCATCCTCGTGAGTATCGTCGTGACAAGGATTGCAGCGAAGAGAAGGATGAGGTAGGCGCCACTCGTACCGAGTAGAGAGATAAGTGCGACATGGGGGTCAGTGGTTGTTGGTATGATGCTGGCAGGGTAGTACTCTGCCGGAAGATCACGTCGTATGGGGGTGCATGATGCGTCATCCACTGTTCGCACGTTGGCAATCCTGCGCTGGTTCTTCAGCCGCACTTGTCGCGCATAGGGTGTTCCTGCAGGCAGTCTGCATACTCCTGGCCGCAACCCTTCTCCTGGCCTTACTGCCCCCATTCGTCCCGTCGGTAGCGGCCTCGACCTGGGCGCGGACGTACCGCGGCAGTGAAGACAGCATCCGCAAGGACGTCATGCGCATGCCCGACGGCGACATCGTCGTCACCGCAACGCTAGGCGCGAGCCTGCGCGTCACCCGTTTGAGCCCCGAGGGCGACGTACGGTGGAGCAGCACGTATGACATTCGCACGGCCACTTCATTGTGGTGGTCATTGGATAGTGATGTCGTGGGCGGTATCGCCTGCACTCCCAGCGGGATGCTGGTGTTTGGGCGGGGGGGAATCATCCGGCTGGACGACTCCGGGACCGTCCAGTGGGCGCGCAGATACGTGGTCGACGAAGTAGGCGAGTTGCGACCACAGAGCAACTTCACTGACGCAGCAGAGCTGCCGGACCGCGGATATGTCGTCTGCGGGGAAACGCTAGGTGGTGTCTTCGTAAGCAGGCTGAGCAGTGATGGGTCGGTCGTCTGGGCCAACGTTTATGCCGTTGCCCGCTTGGGACGCCCACGCGTTTTCGCTCTGCCGGGCGGAGGGTGCTTGCTGGGCGCAACAGGTCTGCCCGCCGAGAACAGGGGGTTCGATAGAGTCGAGCTGCTGTGGCTGACTGCGAACGGCAGCGTAGAACGCTCGCTCGCCTATGACTGTGTCAAGATTTGGGCGCCACCGGTGAGTTCGTTCTCCGAAGGCATGGTGGGCATGACCATGACGTCCACGGGCCCTGTCTTCTGTCAGCGTCGCTTCTCCTCTGGTGACAAGGTTGGCGGCGATCCCTACGGTTGTTCGGGGACCAGCGTCGTCCAGCTGGACATGACTGGCGCGGTGCAGTGGACGACCTGGGTAGGCGGGAGTGACTTGGGCCCGATAATCGCAGAGTTTGGAGTCATCGACAAGGCTCCGGACGGGAGCCTGCTGTTGGCCGGAAGCACCGAGTATTTCGATGAACCCGGATATCACCATAGGGCACCCTCCAGCCTCGCGATGAAGCTTACCCCGCAGGGTGACCTCGCGTGGCTTTCCGCAGTCCATGGTGAGCTCATGGTTGGTTGGGCGGACTTGGTTGCCGAGAACGACGGACACGGCACCGACTACGGAGACATCGCCGCCACCGACGACGGCGGCATGGTCTGGGCGGGATCCAGCAATCGTGAGGAAGGTCGCCAGGATGCGCTGGTCATCCGCATGGCACCGGATGGAACGGCGGGGAAGCTGGGGGTCTATCTCGCGCAATTCGACATCGGCAATCCCCGCATTGTCCGTATCGAGCACCCAGTGGTCACAGCAACCGTCTCAACCAGAACGTCCAAGAGCGTCACGTGCGAAAGCGAGGTTGTCCAGGTGCAGCCGACGGATGCCGATCTCACCGGCACGGAAGTCGACGGCATGAAGTTCGCGAAGCTCACGCTGGTACCCTTGTACCCTGCGGACCCTTCCGCCCCCTCCTCCATCATGCAGGGGGGAACGATGTACCGCTACTACACGGTACTGGATGCCGAGGGCGAGACGGTCAAAGGACTCGAGCTGAGCTATCGAGGTCCGTTCTCCACGACGACCCTGACGGCCACGTCAGACGAACACGGGGAGATCGTCTTCAGCTTCGTCGTGCCGCGCAATGAGGAACCGAAGCACTGGGACAACACGCTCACTATCGACCGCGTGCGCGTGAACGGCCTCCGCAGCACGCTGGCGAGCAGGCCCGACTTCGCCACCGATGTCCTGCCGCTCTCCTGGTCCACGAGCTGGATGATGGGAGCGGGTGTCGCGGGGAAGGCAGGGCTCGGTATCGGTGCCGGTCTCTTTGGCGCTGCAGGGCAGGCGGGCGGGATGGTCCTCACCCGGACGGAGGCGGACCCTGCCTGGGACGGGAAGGGTTCGATGCTCATCACCGACAGTATGACCACCGAAGCGGCAATCGGCGCCCAGACGACGCCCGGCGAAGGTCGGTTTGGCACAGTGGAAGTAAAGGGGCCGGAGGCCTCCGCGCGTGTCACCCTCGGCACGTTCATCGACTTCGCCACTCTGTTCAACAAGCCGTCCGAGTGCTCCACCGCCCAGAAGCTGATGGCAGCACTTGCGCTCCTGCTGGGAGTGAGCCAGGTCGCAACTGCCGGGGCCACCACTGCCATGGGAGTCGCGCAGAGTGCCATTGCCGCCGCACTGTCCAGCGACATCGAGATGGAGCACCTCACGGGCGGGCTTTCCCTTGGTATCTCGGGGGATGCCGCCGCACTGTCCCTGGCGCTGGTCAAGGGAGGCAAGACCCCCGCCGGCGCCACGACCACCCAGAGTATCGGCGGGGTGACCATTGGGAAGGCGGGAGCAGGCCTGAAGGTTCTCCTCTCCATTACGGGATACCCGGGGGCGGGAGAGCTGAGCGGCAAGGCAGCAGCCGAGGTGAGCGTCTCCTTCTCGGTGCTGGAGGCGCTTGGGTATTCGGTACTGGGGTGGTCCAACGCGAGTTCCGTTTCGGCAGAGGTGGTCGTGGACCCTCTGAACACCTCGTTCGAGCGGTTCGTCACCACGATGTCGGTACCACCCGACGACAGCGGCGAAGCGCAGGAGACGAGGCTCACGGTAGACAACTCCGTGCTGGGAGTCGTGGGAGCTGCCACCGGAGCTGTCATCGGTCAGCTCATGGCCTTGGCCCCTACCGATACACCGGCGACCGACACACGCATCGTCCTCTCCAAGGAATTCGCCGGGGAGCTCCTGCGCAGTATCGTGAATGCCGTTGCGTCCGTTGCCATCCCATATGAGCACGTCGTTACCCAGGACAAGACGCCGACGAGCATCGAGGTCGGACTGGGAGTGAGCGTCCTGGGGACCGGTGTCGATCTCGCCGTCAAGCCCACGTGGGGACGCTATCAGTCCTACCCTCTGGAACGGGGGGTGTTCGTCCCGATGGACAAGAACCTGCGCATCGGGCGTATGGTGAAGCTGGAGTCGTACCCTGCGGGTCTCTTCAGCACGCAGGTGGATACACTGGGGAGTGTCATCGTGGAACTCCTCAAGGTCGTCGGGGAACTGTTGTCGAAGGTCTGGGATATGGCAACGGGACTGCTCTCCTCCGCTGCGGACACCCTCTTCTCGGTAGGGTCCGGGCTGGGCAGTGCCATCGGGAGTGGAGCCACGACGGTCTTCCAGAAGGGCACCAGTATCATCCTCTCGCCGTTCACGGTGGAGCCCGGTGCCTTCCCCGTCTTTGTTGCGGCTTCGACCACCAGGAAGGTGACCCTGATCGGGACACCGTCCGCGGAAGGCTCGTTCGCAATTGGCGGAACCTACATCCTGGAGCCGGAGAACGGTACGCTCTCTAAGCCGGCGTCGCTCACCATCTCGTGCAGTGCCGCTGAATTGGGAACACGAAAGCCAGCGTCGTTGAGCATCTACCGGTACGATCCCGCTGCCCGTCTGTGGAGCCCGCTTGTGACGAAGTACGACAGTACGAAGCAGACCTTCTCTGCCCAGATCACGCAGATGGGCGGGTACTGTGTCGGGGGAGATACGGAGCCGCCCGTGGTGGAGCTCCTGCTCCACTCGGGGACGCCTGCGGTCGGAACGACCGCCACGCCACAGCTGACGGTCTCGTGCAGAGACGCCGGGTCGGGCGTCGCTCCGGAGAGCCTGGCGTTCTCATTGAGCGGACAGCCCCTCACGGCGACCTGGTCACCCGCGGCACAGACTGCCACGATGTTTGTCACGGAACCCCTCGCGGAGGGGGAACACACCCTGCAGGTGCGGGCAGTGGATGGGAACGGGAACGTGACCACCGCCTCCCTGCCCTTTGAGGTCCGACAGAAACCAGAGGTACCGACTCTCACGCTCGATGGGGCCACAGCGTCCCGGGTCGACCTGCGCTTCTCAGGGACCGGGGAACGCCCGGTGGCAAGCTTTGCCCTCTGGAGGTCCGAACCCTCGGTGGGACCGGTCTATCAGCGCATCGCGAACGTGGCATCAGCAAGAGCCGGCTACTGGGACACAGACGTCAGGCCCGGTGCATCCTATCAGTACATGGTGACGGGACTCACGGCGCAGGGGATCGAGGGACCACCCTCCGACGTCCTCGCGGTGACCGTTCCAGGGAAGCCGGATGCGCAGGGGGATGACGATCCCGGGAGCACCGCCTCTCCCGTCCTGCTCTGGCTCCTGCTGGGAGTCGCTGCTGCTGTGGCTGTCCTCGTGAGTATCGTCGTGACACGGATCGCAGCAAAGAGAAGGATGAAGTAGTCAACGCGGTACTGAGCTTGAGGACGATTACCGCAATGAGCAGTACAGACAACGAGACAAACCGACTTTAGGAAGGGTAGAAAGACTTGCGGGGTGCCGACGGCACCCCGCAAGAACTCTCTTCAACAGTATCAAGACTCAGTTGTGCGGGCGCCCGCCGCTCTTGCCGCGGGGAGATCCACCCCGATTGTCGGGCCGGGCACCACCGGTTGGCTTCCTGAACCCGTGGCTCGAACCTGAGCTTCGTGCGGGACCGCGACTATCGGCACTCCTGCCGAACGTATGGGACTCGCCTGCCCACCCCGGGGATCTGGGACCACGCTTGTCGTCGTTCGAACTGCTTGGAGTCCTCCGCGGACCGTAGTGTCGTTCATCGGGACGCGGCATCCCGGTACTCTCGGTACCGTCGGGACGGACGAATCTGGGCATCTCTGCCTTAGGCTTGCCATCCCAGATGCTGTAGCTTCCAGTGCTTGCCCTCTCCTTGCTGACCGGCTTGATATCGGGT
>JAUSAI010000173.1 GCA_030652945.1 Caldisericota bacterium
GGCAAAACTCCTGCCTGCACCAGCTTGAGCGGGATGAAGGTCGACTGGCCACCGTAGACTTTGCGTCCGACGACACGCTTCGCATACTGAACGGGAACCTTTCGTTCACCCTCATACGCGAAGAGCACCAGAACCAGCAAGACGACCGCCCCAAGCACCCCACCAACCAATCCGAGCCAGCTCAGCGACTCGGCCTGCGCTAGCCGGAACGCCTGCGCAAGACCCACTGGAACACGGCTCACGATGCCCGAGAAGATAATGAGAGAGACACCGTTTCCAATACCCCTCTCTGTCATGATTTCGCCGAACCAAAGAACAATATAGGCCCCGGCAGTCAGGCTCAGTACGATGAGCAGCTTGACAAAGAACCCTGTACTCGTCAGGTAATTGCTGAAAATCGCCAAGACACCAAACGATTGAATGGTGGCAAGCGCGAGAGTGAGATACCGCGTGTATTTGGCGATCTTGCGCTGTCCTTCCTTGCCGCCCTCCTTGCGCAGTTCCTGCAGCGCAGGAATGACAGAGCTCAGGAGCTCGATGATGATGGAGGCGTTGATATATGGCAGGACACCCAGCGAGAAGATCGCGAAGTTGGCGACCCCTCCGCCTGAGAACAGGTCCAGCAGACCCAGGAATCCGCCCTTTCCAACCAGCTCCGCAACGGCGGCGCGGTCAATCCCGGGAACGGGCACGTATGTTCCGAGCCGGATGACGATGAACATCAGGAGCGTGAAGAGTATCCTGTTGCGCAGTTCCGGCAACCTGAACGCCCGCCTCAGCGTCTCGAACATCACACCACCTCGCAGGTGCCGCCGGCCTTCTCGACCTTCTCGCGAGCAGAGGCAGAGAATGCCGATGCACGTACAGACACTTTCGTCGTCAGTTCACCGCTGCCAAGCAGTTTGACGGGTGCGTTGTACAATGCGTTGAGATCAAGAGGCTGTTCCCCCTCGTATCCCTCGAGAGCTCCCACGTTGACTGCCACATAGACAATCCGGACATGAGGTCTGAAACCCTTCTTCTTGGGCAGTCTGCGGTAGAGAGGAGTCTGACCGCCCTCGAATCCGACGCGCTTGCTCCTGCCGGAGCGTGCTTTGGCACCTTTGCGGCCGTAGCCACTCTGCTTGCCTTTGCCGCTGCCAGCTCCGCGACCGACAATCTTCTTGCCATCCGTAATTCCTATCGGTCTGGTGATCTCATTCAGCTTCATCAGGCACCCTCCGTACCGCGTTGTTCCGCGCCGGAACGTTCCTGCTGACGAAGCCCGCGCATGAGCGTCATGTTCTCGATTGCACGAAGACCATCCAGTGTCGCGGTCGCAAGCGAGATGGCGTTAGAACTGCCAAGCGACTTCGTCAGCACATCTTGAACGCCGACCTTCTCCATGATCTGCCGGACGACACCTCCTGCAACGATACCAGTTCCAGCAACCGCAGGTTGAAGAAACACCCAGCCGGCTCCGGTACGAGTCTTCGTGGAAAACGGAAGCGTCGTTCCCTTCAGTGTCACCGTCAGCAGATTGCGCTTGGCGGCCGTAATCCCTTTCTGGATGGCCTGTGGAATCTCAACGGCTTTCCCGATGCCGACGCCAACCTTACCCTTCTTGTTGCCGACGACCACCAGGACCCGGAACTTCATCTTCTTGCCACCCTTGACGACTTTGGTGACGCGATCGATGCTGATAACCGATTCTTCGTATTCTTTGGGTTCAAAGGTACGTCTTGCCACAGCTTCCTCCTAGAATTCCAGTCCCGCAGCACGCGCGGCGTCGGCAAGAGCCTTGATGCGTCCGTGGTAAGAATGGCCACCACGATCGAACGCCACGGTCTTGATACCCATCTGGAGCGCCTTTTCGGCGATCTCCTTGCCTACCAGCTGACAAGCAGCGGTGTTCTTGGCGACCGCAAGGTCTCCTTCTCCCGCATGCTTCAGATTCGTGGCAGCAGCAAGCGTCTGTCCTTTGTCGTCGTCGATGAGCTGTGCATAGACGTGTCTGAGGCTGACGAAGACGGAGAGCCTTGGACGGTTCGCAGTCCCTGCAAGTCTCTTGCGGAGCCGCTTATGACGACGAACACGAGCTTCTTCCCTATCTCTCTTGCTGATCATGGTTCCCCCTACGATCCAGACAAGGCTTTCTTGCCCGGTTTGATCTTGACCTTTTCGCCGGCGTAGCGGATGCCTTTCCCCTTGTAGTGGTCAGGCACTCGAACCTTGCGAACATTCTGTGCGAATTGTCCCAATGCTACTGAGTCCGCTCCGCTCACGGCGATTTTCACATTCTCCGTCACTTCGACCTTCATGCCTTCCGGTATCTTCATCAGCACGGGGTGAGAGTATCCCACGGACAGCGTCAGGTTCACCGCATCAACAGACGCCTTGTATCCTACTCCGACAATCTCCAGCCGTTTCGTAAAGGTCTCTGTCACTCCCTTCACGATCCCGGCGAATCGAGCCGAAGTCGTTCCGTGCATGACATTCAGAGCCTCTCCGTACACAGGGTCAAGGATGAATTGAGCCTTGTCTCCATCGAGACGGTACTCGATGTGCTCCGGGACACTCATGCTCAGCGTTCCCTTGGGCCCCTTCACTGTCAAGATGCTTCCAGAGAGAGAAATGGTGACTCCGGCCGGAATGATCGTGATCCTCTTGCCTATTCTCGACATGCTGCCCTCCTACCAGACAAAGCAGATGACTTCACCGCCAAGGCCTTCCTTGCGTGCCTGGACATCGGTCATCAGCCCCTTTGGTGTCGAAATGACAGCCATGCCGGCTCCCATAAGAACACGAGGCACAGAGTCTTTCCTGACATAGATCCTGCGCCCGGGCAGGCTAATACGCTTGAGCCCTGTAATATAGCGACCGCGTGTCTTCGTGTACTTGAGATCTACCTTGAGATACCTGCGGCTATCGCGGATCACCTCGGACACGCCGCCGACATAGCCCTGTTTCCGGAGAATGAGAGCAAGAGCGCTGTTCATCTCCGAATACGGAGCAATGGTAGAATCATGGAAAACCAGATTAGCGTTCCGTATCCTGGTCATGAAATCCGACAATGCGTCAACTCTGGACATATCAACCCCTCCCCTACCAGCTGGCCTTCTTGACGCCCGGAAGCTTTCCTTCGAGTGCCATCTTGCGGAAGCAGAGCCTGCACAGCCCAAACTCGCGATAGTAGCCGCGAGCGCGACCGCAGATCTTGCACCTGTTGTGGGCCCTGGTCGAGAACTTTGGTCTGCCAAGAGCCTTGTTGATCATCGCTTTTCTTGCCATAGTATCTCCTTACACCCTATCTCTGCCTGAATGGCACGCCAAATGCTTCCAGCAGTGCTTTGCACTCTTCGTCCGTCTGGGCTGTCGTCGTAATGGTGATGCTCATTCCACGAGCTTTGTCCACCCTGTCATAGACTATTTCCGGAAATACCAGCTGCTCTTTGAGGGAGAACGTGTAGTTCCCGCGTCCATCAAAAGACTTCGATGAAAGGCCCTTGAAGTCTCGAATGCGCTCAAAAACAACGGTGACAAGCTTCTCGAGAAACGCGTACATGCGAACGCTTCGCAGCGTAACGGCTACGCCTACCGGTGCGTCCTTGCGTATCTTGAATGTGGCAATTGACTTCTTTGCCAGTGTCACAACAGGCTTCTGACCAGATATGAGCCCGATTTCCTCGACACTGCTTTCGATGACTTTCGGATTCTCAGTAGCCTCGCCGATTCCTCGATTGATGGTGATCTTGGCGATACGCGGAATGCGCATGACATTCGTGTATCCGAAGCGTTTCTGCAAGGCTTTCCTTACCTCGGTGTCATAGCGCGAACGGAAAGCATCGGAGAACGAAGAGATCTCTCTCTTGACCAGACTCTTCGCCTTGACCGCAGCAACCGGCTTCTCCTTGCCGGAAGTTGCTGCAACGGCCTTCTTTACTGTCTCCTTGGCTGTCATAGCACCCTCCTACGCTTTGTCGATCGTTTCACTGCAGACCTTGCACGCGCGGACAGACTTGTCACCTTCGATCAGGCGGTGCGCAATTCTGGTCGGCTGGTGGCAGTTCGGGCAGAGCACCATCACCTTGGAGGCCAGAATGGGGGCTTCGCGCCGAGCGATCTTGCCCTGCGGCATCTGCTGGGTAGGTCTCATGGCCTTGGACACCATGTTGATGCCTTCGACCACGATCTTCCCCGCACCGGGAATCGTCTTGATGACTTTCCCCTTATTGCCCTTGTCCTTTCCGGACTTGACAACAACGGTATCACCCTTTCTTATGTTCAGAAACTTGAGTATTCCTTTCATGTCAGCTCCTACACGACTTCCGGCGCCAGCGAGATGATCTTCAGGTACCCCTTGTCACGCAGTTCCCTGCAGACCGGGCCGAAGATGCGGGTTCCTTTCGGATTCCCCTCATCATCGATAAGAACCGCGGCGTTCTGGTCAAAGCGTACAAGACTCCCGTCCGCTCTTCGAACCTCTTTTCTCGTTCGAACGATGACGCATCTGACAACGGCACCCTTCACAACCGCCGCATTGGGCGCGGCCTTCTTGACGGTTACCACGCACTTGTCGCCAACGTGAGCGGTAGCATGCTTGTTATTTGTGAGAACCGTGATAATCCTGACTTCCTTGGCTCCGGAATTGTCAGCCACGACCATCTTGGAATACGGCCTAAGCATCCTCGGCCTCCCGTGCGACGCCGGCCGGTTTGACAAGCACCCGCACTAGCCGCCAGCGCTTCGAGCTGGACAACGGCCTGCTGAATCGAACGACAACCGTATCGCCGACGCTGGCCACTCGGCCGGCGTCATCAGCGAACAGCTTCGTTACTCTCTCACTGATGCGGCCGTACTTGCCTTCGTGTACCACGCGCTTGACTCCGACGACGAGTCGCCCGTCCTGGGCCTTGAGTACAGTACCTTGCTCTAGGACTTCTCCAGCCATCACTTGACCTCCTGCTTCTTCACTGCCAGGCCCATAGCACGCTCATGCTCAATCGTCAAGACGCGTGCGATGTCATGCCGTACTTCTTTGACGCGGGCCGTATTCTTGAGCTGACGCGTCGCTAGCTGGAACCTAAGGTTGAACAACTCGCGCCGCAAGGTCGCCAACGTTGTCGCGAGCTCGGCATCAGACATGTCCCTGATCTTGTTGATCCTCATTAGCTCCCCCTCGACACAAACCGCGTCCTGATAGGCAGCTTGAAACTGGCCAGTCTCGTAACGCGGCGAGCCTCTTCCTCGGTAATGCCTGACATTTCAAAGAGGATTCTTCCGGGCTTGATGACTGCGACCCAGCGGTCAACGTCGCCTTTGCCGGAACCCATACGAGTTTCGGCGGGCTTCTTGGTAACAGGCTTGTCCGGGAAGATCCGGATCCACATCTTTCCTTTCTTGTGAATGGCTGAAACCAGCGACAAGCGCGCCGCCTCGATCTGGCGGTCAGTCACCCATTCGCACTCCATTGCCTGCAGTCCGAATTCGCCGAAGGCAAGCTCCGCACCCCTGGTAGCCATGCCACGCATTCTGCCACGGTGCTGTTTCCTGAATTTCGTTCTCTCGGGTAATAGCATGATGATCTCTCCTGACTTCTCAGTCTGAATCCTCGCTGAAGAAGACTCTGCCCTTGGGCGCATCTCCCTTGTACAGCCACACCTTCACCCCGATCCTGCCAAACTTGATAAGGGCCGGCTCGTAGGAGTACGTCACGTCAGCCTTCAGTGTCTGAAGCGGAACGCGTCCCTCACGGTACCACTCCGTACGCGCAATTTCTGCGCCTCCAAGACGGCCGCTGCATTGCACCTTGATGCCGCCGGCACGGGCACGCATGGCTCTCTTGATGACCTGTTTCATTGCCCGCTTGTAGGAGACACGCTTCTCGATATCTGCGACAACGCTCTGGGCAAGAATCTTGGCATCAAGATCGGGGTGTTTGATCTCCTTCACATCCAGACGCAGTACTTCCTGCTTGTTGGTCAGAACCTTCTTGAGAATCTGCTCAAGCTTCTCGAGCTCAGTCTTGTTCTTGCCTATGAGAGCTCCCGGACGAGCACTGTGCAACCGGACGATAACGTTGAAACCCTTCCGCAGGATTTCTATCTCGGAGATGGCATAGTCTCGTTCGATCTTGCCAATCTCCTTGCGAATCCGGTAGTCCTCGAGCACAAACTCACTGTAGTTCCTCTTGGTCGCGAACCACTTGGACTCCCAATCGCTGGTAATGCCAAGCCTGAATCCATACGGATGTACTTTCTGACCCACCTAGGCCTCCTCTTTCTCAGCTACGCAAATGTAGATCCGGGAGAGCGGCTTTCGGATGACATCTGCTCGTCCCATTCCTCGCGGGGAGACTCTCTTGACGCCACCCTGCCCATCAATGAGGATCTTGGACACATACAGTGCGTCGCGACTCATCTTGAAGTTGTTCTCCGCGTTGGCTGCGGCGGAGAGAAGAACCGTCCTTATGGCCACGGCTGGCCTGTTGGGCAACGACTCAAGGATAGCAATTGCCTGTTCCAGGCGCTTGCCGCGTACAAGGTCGGCGACGAGACGAGTCTTGAAAGGAGACAGGCGAATGTGTTCAACCATCGCATAGGCTTCCATGATCCACCTACTTCAACGCATTCGTCCGAGAAGTCGGAACGGTGTGCCCGCGGAAGTTGCGCGTCAGTGCAAACTCGCCAAGACGATGGCCGATCATGGCCTTCGTAATATAGACAGGAACATGGGTCTTGCCATTGTGTACGGCGATGGTATGTCCTACCATCTCGTCGACCACATAGGAACGACGGCTCCAGGTCTTGACAAGCTTCTTCTCCCCCTTGCGGTTCATCTCAACGATCCGACCGAGAAGTCGCTCCTCGACGAATCTGCTGTTGATACTGGTATTCGTATCGCTCATCAAGGTTCTCCTAATTTATACGCTTCAAGATGTACTTGTCGGACTGGCTCTTCTTCTTGCGAGTCTTGTAGCCAAGAGTCGGCTTTCCCCACGGAGTAAGAGGACCGGCATGCCCGACAGGGGACTTGCCTTCGCCGCCGCCGTGTGGGTGATCAATCGGATTCATGGCCACACCACGCACCGATGGGCGAACGCCGCGATGCCGTGCATTCCCAGCCTTGCCTAGTACTTCCTTGTTGTGGTCAAGGTTGCCTACTTGGCCGACCGTCGCTCGGCAGTCAAGCGAAAAGCGACGGATTTCTCCCGACGGCATGCGAATCTGGGCCCAGCCGGCTTCCTTGGCCAGAAGCTGTGCGGACGCTCCGGCTGATCGGGCAACTCGCGCAGCCCTGCCGGGGAACAACTCCACGTTGTGAATCATCGTGCCGAGTGGCATGCGGCCGAGCTTGGTGTTGTTGCCTACTCGTACCTCGACGGACTCGCCGGACATGATGCTATCGCCGATCTTCAAGCCATCCGGGAGGAGAATGTAGAGCCTCTTGCCGTTGGCATACTGGATAAGCGCGATCAGAGCCGAACGATTGGGGTCGTACTCGATCTCAACGACCTTGCCTGTGACGTCGTCTTCTTGACGCGCAAAGTCGATCATGCGATACAGCTGGCGCTGGCCTGAACCCTGATGCCGAACCATGATCTTTCCTGTGTTGTTGCGACCTGCCTTCTTCCTGAGGCCAACGGTCAGGGACTTCTCAGGCGTGTCGCGCGTCACTTCGGTGTGGATCAGCGTCTTCCTGGAACGAATACCGGGAGACGTTGGCTTATATGATCTGACAATACTCATGGGCAGACCTCTCAGGCACTAGTGATGATGTCGATCTTGTACCCAGGCAGGAGCGACACGATGGCCTTCTTCTTCCATGGCGTAATGCCTACGGAAGTCTTGCGCATCCTCTTCTTGCCGTGGGTCTTCAATACGTTCACGTCTCCAACTTTCACATTGAACATCTTCTCCACTGCGTCCTTGATCTCTGGCTTGGTAGAATTCCTGACCACGAAGAACTGGTACTTCCCGTCGCTGGTGAGGCTCATGCTCTTCTCAGTGACGATGGGGTACAAAAGGATTTCCTTGTTCATGCGTACACCTCTTCGGCACCTTTGAGGGCTTCTTCAGTGAACACGATAGCCGGGTGAAGAAGCACGTCGTAGGCATTGAGTTCTGAGTAATGCAACAGGCCGAGGCGCGGAAGATTGAGGCCCGAAAGGACTACTTCGCCGTTCTCTTCGGCAAAGATCAGCAGTGCATTCTCTGGTATGCCCGCAGCCTTGAGAGCAGAGATCAGCGTCTTCGTCTTCGGGACGTCGAGCTTCAAACCGCGCAGGATCAGGACAGCTTCCTCCTGGGCTCTTTGCGAGAGAGCACTCAGGATTGCGGCTCGCCGAGTCCCCTTGTTGAGGTCAAGCGTCATGTTCCTGGGCTTCGGGCCAAAGACGACACCGCCACCTTTCCATTGAGGAGCTCTCTTGCTCCCTTGACGAGCATGGCCGGTGCCTTTCTGGCGCCAGGCCTTCTTCGTCGTCTTGTTGATCTCCCCGCGCCCCTTTGTGCTTGCAGTACCGCGGCGCAGTCCTGCCAGGAACTTCTTGACGCCCATGTACATGGCCGTCTCATTCACGTTTACGCCAAACAGGCTGGGCACGAGCTCGATCTCTTCTGCGCCAACCCCGTTCACATCGATAACCTTGACTGTACTCATGTCGCTACCCCTTACGCTCTGATCGTCAGGAGGGCATTGTCTCCACCGGGGATACTGCCCTTGACGACCAGCAAGTTCTTCTCAGGATCGATAGCGATGACCTTGATGCCGGTAACGGTCGTCACATATGAACCCATGTGTCCAGCCATTTTGTGGTTCTTGAAGACACGACCGGGAGTGAGGCGGCAGCCTATTGCACCAACTCGCCGCAGACCCTTCGACCCATGGC
This sequence comes from Caldisericota bacterium, assembly GCA_030652945.1. GTDB lineage: Bacteria > Caldisericota > Caldisericia > Cryosericales > Cryosericaceae > Cryosericum. The sequence goes on from JAUSAI010000173.1 coordinate 8,870, forward strand.
TCTTGAACCATCCAGCGAAATGCCAGCGTTTCACCGCACCCTGGGTTCCTTTCCCCTTGGAAACGGCTGTTATTGTCAGTGCCTCAACGCCCTCCAGAATGCTCACGTCTACCTTCTGGCCGATGGATCCCTCCATGCCACGAAACTCGTGAAGGTGGCGTACAGCAGGAACGCCGGCCTTCTTGCACACACCGGCCTCCGGCCTTGTAATGAGCTTTGGGCGGACCTCACCAAAGCCAAGCTTCAACGCCTCATAGCCATTGCGTTCCTTTGTCATCACATCGACGACATAGCACGGGCCAGCCAGAATGACGGTAGCCGGGACAAACTTGTCCTCATGGAAGACGCTCGTCATTCCCACCTTCTTGCCAATAATTCCCTTGTCCATTCCAGTCACCGGCCTACAGCTTGATTTCGATATCAACGCCCTGCGGCAAGTCAAGGTTCATGAGAGCCTTGGTAACCTCGGGTGTTGGATTGCTGATCTCAATCAATCTCTTGTGCACGCGAATTTCGAACTGCTCGCGCGACTTCTTGTCAACATGTGGAGACCTGAGCACGGTGAAGATGCTCTTCTCGGTGGGAAGCGGCACGGGCCCCGAAACGCGAGCGCCAGCCTGCTGGATGATCTCAACGATCTTCCCGGCCCAAATGTCGAGCGTTCGATGATCAAACGCCCTCAACCTGATACGAACTTTCTGCTTCGCCATAGCAACTCCTTTGATGAATGACTACTCCAGAATCTTGGTGACGACGCCGGCGCCGACCGTGTGGCCGCCTTCGCGGATGGCGAAGCGGAGGCCTTCCTCCATGGCGATATGCGTCATGAGGGTAACGGTCATGACGACGTTGTCGCCAGGCATTGCCATCTC
>JAUSAI010000023.1 GCA_030652945.1 Caldisericota bacterium
CGCTGTCGGAGCGGATCTGACGCACATGCCCATGAGGTTCGAGGACGTGTGGCGCGCCATGCGAAACAAGGAGCCCATCGACAACTGGATTACCAAGACGCCTGCTGGTTCCTGCCGTTCCGACCCAGCGACGCATCAGCATGAACCAGACGCCGCTCCGACGCCATCATAAAGAGAGGAACGACGGAGTTCGACGCTAGGGCAACGGGAGAAAGATCGATTTCCTGGGCTTGCCATCGGGGGACCGTGACTTGTGTCCCTTGCCGGTGACGTCCTCCACCAGAACGATGTCCCCGGATCCGAATATCCTGGACTCTCCATCTGACACTTGGATTTCTACGAGACCGGCCAACATGACGATGTACTGGCACCGAGGCGCGACATGCCAGTCGAAATCGTATGCCGGATCGTTCTCACGAAGGATCATCGATGTCACGGGAATGGGAGCGGACATCCGTCCCAGAGGCCCGGCTGGGACAACGTCTACCTCGATGTCCTGGTAGTGAGACTCACCCGATTCATCAGCCCAGATGCGCGCGATACGCATACACACTTCCTTTGTCGACACGAGGCCTCCAGAGTCCCTCTGGGGCCGTGTGTCCATAGTATGCGGGATTCGCAGTGATGTCGCAATGGTCAGGATGACCACTCCAGCGACTCCGGACGAGTCAGTGCGGACGCTTGAAGCGTGTCGTCTCCTTCCTATACTGAGCGCAACACGCATGATGCATGACTGTTGAACCTGCATGCAGAATACGACACTGCCCTGGAGGAGCAACGATGGAACCGAGTGCATTCTGTACCGAGTGTGGCAAGCCTCTACCACCCGAAGCGAAGCACTGTCCGAATTGTGGAGCCGACGCTCCCGCTCATGATGCCGCCCCTGTCGATGAAGCCCGCCAGGTACCCGCACCGCCACCTCAGCAGCCCTATGTGCAACCTGCCGCAACAGCGCCGTACGTTGCGGCGCCTGCCCCCCCACAACCAGTACAGTCCGCGCCGTACAGCGGACCCGGTGCAGTGCCAGCTGCTCCCTACGGTGGACCCGGTGCGACCCCGGGGGCGTCCTACGGAGGACCTGGTGGAGCACCCGCGAGCCCGTACGCCGTGCCTGCCCCTCCTCCTGGCCATCAGTACGCCCGTGCATCCGCCTCGGCGAAGCGCCTTGGTGGCGGCTTCATCGCGGTCCTTGGCGGCATTGCCATGCTGGCCGTGCAGATTTACTACATCGTCACATCGGAGACCCCGCTGGGCGAGCTTTCCTGGCAAGCCCTGTTGAATCCGGGCTTGGGATTGCTGTGCCTTGTGAGCGGGATCGTGACGCTCTCGGTGCGAGGATGGGGACCTGTCCTCCTTGCGGCACTTCTGAGCGGCGGCGTCTTCGCCGCCTGCGGGTACAAGCTGTACCAGACCATGACGTGGCTGCAGACGCAGACAGCTGCAGATGCCACCATGTGGACCGTCCAGAATGGAGGCATCGTCTGGGTCGGCGGCATGATGCTGGGCATGATTGCTTTTGGCAAAGTATTCCAGTCGCTGTTCTCCCGCTCTTCGAGCCGCATACGGACCACGTCACCGTACATCGTGCTCCTGATTGCGATTGCGCTGGCCGCTACCACGGGATGCGCCCCGGCAGTCAGAACAGTCGTCTGCTACACCTCCGTCGACCAGCAATATGCTGACCCGGTGCTGGCTGCCTTCGAGGCAGAAACGGGCATCCGCGTTCTCTCCGTCTTCGACACCGAGGCGGCCAAGACGACCGGCCTCGTCAACCGTGTCGTTGCCGAGAAGGCGAACCCTGCGTGTGACGTCTTCTGGAACAACGAGATGACCCAGATGTCTGTGCTGATCCAGAACGACGTCTTGGAGCCATTGCCCGATGACGCCGGCGTGGGGGTCCTTGCTCAGTATCGCGACCCGAACGGCCTGTGGGTGGGTCATGCTGCGCGCTTCCGCGTCATCCTCACCAATACGAACATCCTGACAGGGACGGCTCCCGCCTCCGTGCTGGACCTGGTCTCGCCCGCATACGCGCGTGGCAGCGTGGGCATGGCCATGCCGCTCTTTGGAACGACGGCCTCCCACGCAGCGGCGCTCTATGCAGTGCTCGGGGAAGCCCGCGCCCGCTCCTACTATGAGCAGGTGAGCGCTGCCGGCGTCCGGATTGTCGACGGGAATGGAACGGTCCGGGACCTGGTAGGTCAGGGAGTGCTGGCTTGGGGGATGACGGACTCGGATGACGCCCTCGGGGCTGTCAAGCGTGGAGACCCTGTAGCCGTGGTCGTTCCAGACCAGGACGGCATGGGAACACTGGTCATCCCCTCGTGTGTTGCGCTGGTCCGTGGGGCACCTCACGGGACTGAGGCGGCAATCCTTGCTCGATACCTGCTGAGCGAGAAGGTTGAAGGCATGCTCATGGAGTCGGGGTACTGCCAGCTGTCGACGCGCACCGAGGGAGGGATCGCTGCCCTGACGGGAACATCCATCAAGGGCATGGACGTGGACCCGGCTACCATAGCGGCGGCGATGCCGACAGCAAAGGCCGACCTCACAGCTATCTTCGGACAGTAGCGATGACGGCGGGCAACCGGTGGTTGCGCGTTGCCGGGGCGATTGCTGCCCTGGCCCTCTTCGGTCTGCCTCTGGCGGCACTTGGCATAGACGCGATGCGAGCGCTCGCTGTCGATCATTCGCTGGTGCGCCTTGCTATCCCCTCCGGGCGCACACTGACCCTGCTCGTACGCAGTTGTGTTCTCGCCGGAACGACAGCCCTCGTGTGCCTGGTCGCAGGAACGGCGGCGTCACTTGCACTGCCACCGTCTTCCCACAAGGCTGGCTGGCTGAAGCTCGTGCTCTTCGTCCCCATGGTCATTCCACCGTATGTCCACGCGCTGGCATGGATGCGCTCGGCCGAGTGGCTTCGCCGGGTTGCAGCCACCGTGGACATCAGACTCCCTGCATTCCAGGGGTTCGGGGCAGTCGTGTGGGTGCAGGCAATGGTCTATCTTCCCCTGGCAGCCGGTGTTGCCTTGGCCGCCTGGTCGATGATCGAGCCGCAGCTGGCCGACGCAGCGCTGATGCGGGGGTCTCGCGACCGTACGCTGTGGCGCGTCATGGTGCCGCTTGCCAGCCCGGTCTTGCTGTCGGGGGCGGTGCTGGTGTTCGTGCTGTGTGTGGGAGACCTAGCTATCCCCTCCCTCTTGTCGGTCAATACCTACGCCCTGGAGCTGTATGCACGCTTCAGCTCTACGGGCCGGACCTCCGACGTCACCCTGGTGGCTGTCCCGATCGTCCTGGTCTGTCTGGCAGCCCTTGCACCTGCAATTCGCAGCATCTCCGCCGCGGTCTCCGCTCCCGCAACCAGGGAAGGTGTCATGCGTTCCGCCTGGCATCCATCGGCGTGGATGCAGTTCCTGTGCACATGTGCTGTAGCCCTTCTCGCGGTTGACTCCGCAGGTCTCACCATCTCGCTCATGAACGGATTGCGCGGCGCGACCTGGGTAGCAGTGGCAGATGCCCTGCCATCCGTCTGGGTCAGTGGCCGTGTGGCCATCTTCGCCTGTGCATTCAGTACGATCCTGGCGGTCCTGCTGGGCCCTCTCATCAACAACACCAGTCCACTGGGGCGTTCATTGTGCGTCCTCATACTCATTCCGCTCGCATTGCCGGGACCATTGGCAGGAACAGGAGCCGTGCTTGCCACCGGCGCTCTTCGTACTGTCGGGTTGGCCCAGGCAGTGCCGGCACTCCTCATGGCCTTCAGGTTTGCCCCGTTTGCCTGCCTGATGACAGCAGCCCGACTGGCGCGGGCCGACGCAGAAGCGATCGACGCCGGGCGCGTCTTCGAACGGAGGCGCGGCGACTGGGCCCTCCGCGTGTGGCTGCCGATGCTCCTTCCTGTCCTGGTCGCAGCACTTCTGCTTGTCGCAGTCCTCGTCGTCGGCGAGGTAGGGGGGTCGTTGATGGTCATGCCACCGGGGCAACAGCCTCTCTCCATCACCATCTACAACTACCTGCACTACGGCGCCTCGGGATCGGTGTCAGCACTCTGCCTGGTGCTCTTCGCTGCCGTCCTCCTGCTGTCCGTACCGGGCTTCCTCTCCTGGCGCAAAGCCTGGAGGTTTGGATGATCACCTGTTCAGCACTGGCGTTTTCAGTCGGTGGAAGGTCCATTCTGTCGGACCTGGAACTGACCATCCCGGATGGCGAATGCATCGTCGTCATGGGCCCGTCCGGCGCCGGCAAGACGACGCTGTTGCGACTGTTGGCCGGGCTTGCGGTGCCCTCGGCGGGCACCATACGCGTCAATGGGGATGTGGCCAGCACTGCGGGAAGTGTCCAGATAGCGCCTTCACGCCGGGACATCGGATTTGTCTTCCAGTCCGGCGCGCTGTGGCCCCACATGACGGTGGCGCAGAACCTGCTGTACGGACTGGCAGACCTGCCACGGGCTGAAGCCCAACAGCGTATGAGGGACGCTCTCGACGTCTGCAGGGTGCCAGAACTCGCCATGCGCTTTCCGCAGCAGCTTTCGGGGGGCGAACAGCGCCGTGTCGCACTGGCACGGGCACTCGCACCCCATCCTCGGCACCTTCTCATGGACGAACCGCTCACCAGTCTGGATGCCGATCTGAGGTCCGAGTTGCTGCAATTGGTCTGCAGAACCGTCCAGGCTCATGACACGGCGCTTGTGTACGTGACACACGACGAGGCCGAAGCTCGCACCTTGGGCGGCAGGCAGATGCGTCTAGAACACGGCCACCTGCTGCCAAACGGACGTGCATGAGGGCAGTCCTGACTGCAGCTCTTGTGGTGATGTCCTGCGTCGTGCCGGCTTGTTCCCCCGCGCTGGAACCGCCACTGCCCATGGACTCCACCCCAATGGAGGGTATCAGCATCCTTCGCCCACCCGGGGATGTGTTCGCACTGCTGCTGGACGGCACGACACTCTGGTGTGGCGGAGTGGATGGAGTATGTGCGGTCGACACGCGGACTCGCACGGTGACTGTCGTCGTCGACGCCGGGCGTCCCATGACCTACGTACGCGGCATGGCCCGGGACCGGGGTGGTGCACTCTGGTTTGCCTCAGAGCGCGGGCTTGTTCGATGGTTCAATGGGAGGGCTACCTGGTTCACGTCCAAGGACGGGCTTCCCGACAACCGCGTCAACAGCGTCATCGTGACAAGAAGCGGCGACTTGTGGGCCGGGACGTGGCGCGGTGCAGCACGGCGGACAGCGGGTGGGTGGGAGGTTCTTCACGCATCCGACGGGCTGGCCGATGACATGACCCGGGTCATGCTGGAGGACTCGGGAGGCAGTCTGTGGTTCGGCTCCTACGTCGCGCCCGCCGGCGGACTGGCCGTACGCAATGCATCCGGGTGGCAGATGTTCTCCACGGCCGCCGGCCTGCCACACAACAACGTTGTTTCTCTGCTGGAGGTGCCCGACGGCACCGTCTGGGTCGGGACAGGCTTCCTCGATGATGGCGGCGCAGTCCAGTTTGAGCGCGAGGGTGACGGCTGGCAGGTGCGGCGTGTGTTGGACAAGCTCGGAGGATTGGCTGGCGGCAAGGCCCGTTCCATCTATGTGACTCGGGACGGCACCCTGGTCGTGGGCTCCGAGTTCCAGGGCATCGCCATCGAGACGCCTGGCGGGTTCAGGGTGCTGACAATCGCAGACGGACTCTCCAACGATGAAGTGAAAGTCATGATGGAAGACCGCGACGGCAATCTCTGGTGCGGAACCCGGGACGGCCTCACCATCATCGACCGACAGACACTGCTGAACATCCAGGGAGGGACCTCGTGAGACGTGCGCGGACGGCCATGGAGCTCGCCCTCGTCGCTTTCTTGCTTGCCGGCCGCACTGCGTGCCGTCGTGCTCTCGGTCATGCCATAGGGACTTGAACGTATGAGACAGGTTTGCATACTGCAGGCAATGACGTTCTCAACTGCGCACTCGTTGAAAGACGAAGGGTCGGGGCCAGTAGGAGGCTCTCATGGACTTCAATGAAGTAAGCAAATCGTATGCGGCACTGCAGCAGCAGCTCGCGAGTGGGGCCATCGCGCCGGAACTCTACCAGCAGGAAGTGGCAAAGCTGCGGTTCGTGACGTCTGACGGCGTGTGGTGGCAGGTCGATCCCGCAACTGGCGGCTGGCTGACCTGGAATGGGCAGTCGTGGGTCCCACCCGCTACCCGTAGCGAATCCCTACAGCAACAGCCAGTTGTGGAGACCGGCCCGGTCGCAACCGCCACTGGCGGGCGGCGCGGTCGTCGGCCTCCCCCCAAACAGCAGCCAACACCACAGACCCTGTGGCAGCTCGGCGTCCTGATGGTCAAGAGCTGGGTGGAGAACCTGCCCACAACCATCATTTCGGCCATTGTGACGGCAGCCGGGGCATGGCTCATTCATACATGGCTGCTCATCGGCCCCAACAACAGCGTCATATGGACAAACAAGGTCCCGGTGCTGAAGTGGGTCATCAACACGGCCAACAATCCCCCCGTTGTGGTGTTCTGGGCCATTGCCTCGTACTTTGTCTCCTCCTTCTTTGGCAGGCTGTTCTCCTCGCCGGTCGCCTCGGTGAAAGGTGTCGTGCTGTCTCCGTCCTGGCTTGTCCGTGGGTTCCGCAGCATGAAAGGGCGAGCCCTCGTTCCGTTCCTGCTGGGCGGGACCGTGGCCGTCGCCATCGGCCTGAGCATGCACAACTACATGGCTGCGTGGGCATACGCCGCCGGGTTCTTCCTGGTAACGATGGCACTGGACATGAGCTTCGAGCACATGGTTCTGCGGCTGGTGCTGTCAGACCTGCGGCGCTATCTCAAGCTGCGGCTTGCCCCATTCGGGGCAGAGACGGACTTCGCGTTTCTCGTGTTCCCGGGTCTGGCGCTCGGATTCGCGGCCTCCGCCATGGTGCGGACGCCGGCGCGCTGGGCGCAATTCACCTTCTGGGGAGCCCTGGTCGTCGTGCTCCTTGCCATCGGGGGCTCGATGTTGCGGAAACGCAAGGCGACACAGGCAGCTGGTGCATTGCTCCTGCTCCTCGCTCTTGCATGCACTGTCATCATCGCCGTGACACCTGCTCTTGCCGACGACGGCGGATGGTCAGAGAGCGGAGGCACCATTCAGGGCCTCGTCAGGAACGCGGGTTGGCCCATGGTCCAGAAACTGGGGATCCCGCCCGCCCAGGCAGCGATCCTGGCCGGCCTCTTGGCGACCAACCTCGGAGCGGCCTACGGATACATGAGGAAACATGGCATCGACCCGAAGAAGCTGGGACTGCCGGACACGCCCCCTCCACTGGGCATGAACGTGGCGCCGGGCAGTGTTCCCCTGACGCCCGAACAGCGCAAAGCACGTATGCAGAAGATCGCTGAAGACACTGCCAAAGCACAAGCAGAGGCGGACGCCGCAAACACGTGGGGAGGCCTGCTGTCGCAGACCTGGACGAACTGGGAATCGGACGCGATCAGTATCGGGAATAGTGTGTCAAACCTCGCTACGGGCGCCAAGGACTTGGTGGTCAAGGGCGTCACATCCGTGTATGATGGCGTCAGGACAGTCTACAACGACCCCAGCATCGTCACGACGCCTCTCAAGAACCTGGCGAACGACATCGCTAGCGTGGCGCAGGATGTCATGAATCCCCAGATTGTTTGGGATACCGTCACAGGGACATGGAAGGACGTGAAGACAGGGGTCGGGAACCTCGCGAACGATGTCATCGGTACTGCAAAGGATGTGTGGAACAGTCCTGAGATCATTTGGGATACGGTCAGCGGAACATGGAAGGACCTGAAGACCGGTGCTTCTGTCGTCGTGGATACGGGAGGTAAGATCATTACGGGTATCGCCGACACTGTCTGGACAACCATGACGGACCCCAAGAAGATGTGGGCCGCCATCAAGGACTCGGGCGGGTGGGACAACTGGGTAAAGTCATGGGACCCCAACGTGCCCGTCCTCGACCGGTTCGGCAACGTCCTCATCGGGACGGCGAAGATCGGCCTGACCATCCTTACGGCCGGTCAGGCAAAGGCAGCTCTGATGGCGGGAAAGCAGATCGCGACGGTAGTGGTTGGGCAGCTTGGGAAGGGCGAATTCAAGGCAGGCGCAAAAGCCCTCATCAACGGCATCATCAAGACCTTTGCCACTGGTGAAGCCAAAGCCGGCCAAGCGATTGCGGACAAAGCCGCCAAGTTGAAAGGCGGCGTGATGAAGCCGGTGAGTAGCGCAGTCCCGTCGACTGGAATCAACCCCGGCCACCTGAAGACCATCCAGGCGGGGGCGAGGAAATTCGGCGTCGAGGTTGGCGTACGCCCCCAGGGAACCATCTCCGGCTTCGTGAGAAACGGGGTGCCAAAGGGCCAGGACATCAAGAACAAGGGGATGAACTTCGTTGACAGCCTCATTGGCGGCAAAGGGCCGGAGGGATCGGTCGGACACTTCTTGCCCGACAAGAAGGCGGTTGACAAGCTCATCGAGGGCATCAAGACCAACCCTGGAATCTCGGGTCCGCGGAAGGCGCAGATGATCAAGGAGATCCAGGACCGCGTCGCTGACCGCGTGGGTGAGCTCGCCGGACCGAAAGTGGGGAAACTCATCAAGGAAGGGAAACTTACCGTTAAGGGTGGAACCCTCGTCGACACCGCAACAGGAAAGCCGGTCATCTCGGACCTTGACCTCTTCAAGATCACACGAGCAGGGGGAGGGCCAGTGACAGCCGCCCAGGAGAAGGCGTTTGTGAAGTGGTGCGCTGCACGCGGTGTCCCCGTTACCCATGGCGCACACATGAACTGGATACCGCGAACCCCCGCTGACTACAAGATCTACGAGAAGATCATTCAAAGCCATGGAATCGGAGGAAAGCCCATCATCACGGTCGGCGCGGACGGAACGGTCGGCGCGGCCGGCTATGTTCCGCCGGTCCCATAGGAGGCTGCCATGCGACAATCAACGCTGACACTAGCGCAACGAGCCGAACTGCTTGCACGGCACACGGCAGCACATGCCCGCCAAGTCGACCTCGTGACAGAGGTGGACAGGGACCCGGACCAGGTTCGACCCGAAGTTCTACAGGAATTGGAAAGCCTGGGCGAGGAAATCGGTGGTTTGTGGGACCAGTATCTGGCCGCTCTGCCTATCGTCGCACTCTCCAGGAGTCCCCTGAGCGGCGACCTGCTGGAGTACGCCATCGATACGGCAGGGGTGGACGGGCTCTGGTGGAACTGCAGCTACCCCGTGCGGCCTTTTCAGCCACTGCCTGCTGATTTCGTCGGTCTCGCCGGT
>JAUSAI010000175.1 GCA_030652945.1 Caldisericota bacterium
TCAGATGACCCATGGAAGGAAATCAGAAGCCGCGCGCTGAGCCCTTTCGCAGAATGGCCGGCAGCTCCACATCTTCAACTTTGAATTCCTTCAGAATCTTCTTCTCCTGCTCCACCTCGGTTCTCTGAGGCTGCATACCAGATGCGACAACGGTGATGCGAATCTCATCGCTAGCCTCTCCAGCCTGGCCGAGGACTTCGTCGAACGGGTCTGCAAGGCCAAAGATAATCTTGGCATCCTTGGAGGCCTCGGACTGAATCGCAGTAGAAATCGTGTCCATCTCTTCCATGGAGATCTCGTGGCCAATAACGTTGTAGATAAGACCTGTGGCGCCCTTCATCGAGTACTCGAGAAGCTCATAGTTCGTCGCAGCACGAATTGCCTTGGAGGCCCGTTCATCGCCTCTCCCGCTTCCCATGCCAATCCAGATGCTGCCGTCGGCTCCGTCCGGCAATTCCGTCGTGGCATTCGAGGTAAGCACATTCTTGAGATCCGCGAAGTCAAGGTTGATGATGCCGGGGGTCCGTATGAGCTCTGTAATGCCTTGGACAGCCTTCTTCAGGACTTCGTCGGCCCTCCGGAAGGCATTTGAAATGGTGATCTTGCCTTCTTCCAGCTTGAACAATCGCTGATTTGGGATAACAACCAGACCATCCACCGTATCCCGAAGTTCCCGGATACCGTCCGCGGCAACTCTTGCCCGCTGTGGCCCCTCGAAATTGAAGGGTTTCGTGACAATCGCCACGGTCAGAATTCCAAGCTCTCGAGCTACTTTGGCAACAATCGGCGAAGCACCTGTGCCAGTTCCGCCACCCATTCCTGCTGTGATGAAGAGCAGAGAAGCCCCGGTTACCGATTCCTTCAGGATCTCCCTGCTCTCTTCTGCTGCCTTTCTTCCGATCTCAGGGTCGGCACCGGCACCCATGCCTCTGGCGACTTTGGCGCCAATCTGCACCCTGCTCTCAGCTTTGCTGTAGCGCAGGACCTGCGTGTCAGTATTGATCGTTACGAAGTCCACCCCAGTGGGGAAATCCCCGACCATACGATTGATGGCATTGCCTCCGCCACCGCCGATACCTACAACCTTTATGCTTACGTTGGAACTTCCCCAAGGATCGAGTCTGTCATCCATAGTGGGTTCTCCTCCTCATCCCTGCAGTCTTAGTCAAAGAGATCCAGCCCCTTGAACAGGCCGGACAACCCCCTGAACGGTCGCCTTCTCTTCTGCGAAGCAGAAGACTCGCCATGGATAGACAGTTCCAGCAGGCCGATGGCCGTAGAGAAACTAGGGCTCCTGAACGAACTGAAGACAACGTCGTCGATATTCGGTTGACCCACCCGAGTTCTGAGGCCCGATATCTGAGAGAACTTCTCCGAAATCCTTGCGGCCAGTGCTGTTCCTCCGGTCAGAACGAGCCCGGCCGGCAGCATGTTGTTGTAGCCGGAATGGACAAGTTCCAGTTTGACCGCCTCGGCAATTTCCTCTACGCGCGACGAGACTACTTCGCTTATGTAGGCCTTTGTCGTCGAGAGGACTCCGTCGCCTGACGCTGTCGAATAGCTGATCTGGCTGTCCTGGAAGTCCTTGGCCTCGTCTGCATCGACCGCTCCGTAGGCAATTTTGAGCTCTTCCGCTACATTCAGGCTGGTCTTGAGCATCATGGCAAGGTCCATGGTGATGTGGCGGCCGCCAATGGGTAGCGCCGCAACATAGCCAAGGCTGCCTCCCGCAAAGATCGCCAGATCCGTCGTATCCCCGCCGATGTCGACGCAAGCCACACCGATTTCCTTCTCCTCGGACGAGAGAACTGCATCAGCTGAAGCCAGGCCCTCGACGACAAGCCTCTCCACTTTGAGGCCAGACTCGGTGACGCTGCGGCGCAGATTATCCAGAATCGTGGCTTGTCCAGTTACGATGAAAGCCTCAAACTCAAGCCTGATGCCAGACATGCGCAACGGATCCTTGATACCCTCCTGACCGTCGACAATGTATTGGCGGGGGATAACGTGAATGATCTCCTGGTTGGGACCAAGCAAGACAGCTCTTGCGGACTCCCAGACGCGATCAACATCGTCCCGCTGTATCTCTCTTCCGGGACGGGAAATCGTGACAAGTCCACGATTGACCAGGCCGGTGATGTGCGTACCGCCGACATTTACCAGGACTGATGAAACCGTGTAGCTGCTCATGCGTTCGGCCTCATCACGAGCTCTCTGAATGGCCTGGGTCAACCCTTCCATATCCACGACGACTCCCCGCTTGAGACTACTGCACGGTGCCGTCCCCACTCCAAGAATCGAGTCCAGCGATTCACCGACTGCCGACGCAATCAGCACCTTGATGCGAGTACTTCCGATGTCAAGCACGCTGACAATACGTTCCTGAGATGCCATCACGCCTCCTTCTTCAGAAGCACGCGCCGGATAATCGCGATATTCTGATATATCCTGCTGCCAAATACGATGACTGCCGCCAAGTACAAGTCTATGCCCAACTGGTCTCCGAGAAAGCCAAGGAGTGCAGCAACAAGGCTGTTGATGAGAAACCCGGAAAAGAACACAGTTGCGTCAAAGGAGTCCTTTAGATAGCCCTTGATTCCTCCCAGAATGGAATCCACACCAGCCAGAAGAGCCAGTGCAACATATTTCGAGTACACGGCCGGAATATGTACTGGACGAAGGATGCCAACGGCTATGCCAAGCACCAGCCCGCTCACAGTAATAATGCCGACCATATAGGTATTCTTCCCTCCCTTAATCACTTATCCGGAGCAGATCGACTTTCTGGACTATAGCACCAATGCGGCGGAGGTTCAACAAGTCCAGAGCACCTCCAGGAAACGACAGGCCCTTTGCCATGTCCTCGGCATCGCCGATTGCTTCGATGGTGAGGGGCATGTGTGTTGCGGCAGATCCTATGCGAACGGTGAGGCCGGCTCTGTAGAGCGCCGTCGTGTCGCGCAGCCGGATACCGTTGATGGTCATAACTTCAGCTCCGGAGGCCCAAAGATCGTTCACCAGCAACAGCAGGTCTTCGTCGGCAAGGATCGATGGGCTTGCTCCTGACGACTCCTCCCGAATCACGACACGGACTCCGGGGCCGACGAGAGTACCGCCGCCAACCTGCTCCTCGAGGGATACGGTCTCCTTCTTCAGCTGCAGTATCTGGGCATCAACGTCATCCGCCGCTTCTGCGTACGCCGAAAGCTTCTGCGAAAGGTCACTCTCCACTGTCAGCAATTCGTCCTTGCGCTGCTGAAGATCCTTGATGACACGGACAAGGTCCGCAGGATTCTGGTTCTGATACGTCATCTTCATCTCCTGAATGATCCTTGCCTGACCAGGCAGGAAAAGCCCAATGAAGAAGCTGACCACAAGAAACATCAGGAGGGCAACGCGGATTGGTGGATTGGCGAGGGGTTTCATGGCTCTCCGTGGGCATAGCTGAATGGGGAGGCGCTCAGGGATGCTGGTACGAGAAGCGAGAGGTTCTTCTCGAGGGAGCACGTGATGCCAAATCGATCCTGATAGTTCTCAAGAACCCGGAAGAACACGTCCTGCCGAATGCCTTCCGAGAGAATTTCCGGATTCCCCAAGGCAGTAATGACATATGGTGGAGACATCTTGCTCGAGTTGACAAGTATTATCGGGCCGGCACACACGATAGCGCTACTGGCTAGAATGCGCTGTTCGTTGATAGCAATAGCGGTCGCTCCGTAGCGGCGCATAAGATTGATGATACTGCGCAGGTAGTTGTCGTGTATGAGGAAGTAATTCGGGTCGTCGGACAGTGTTGGAGTCTTGGCGCTATCGTCAAGAGTGACGACGACGCCAGCACCGGCATCGTCTGTCATGCCCGCCCTGGTCCTGAGTTCTCCCAAACGCCGGGTCAGTTCCCGGACCTGGGCATTCACTGCCCCTCCGCGTATTTCCAGTGACGCTGTCTCGTCTCGCAGTTGTAGGATCCCCTGAGCAGTCTTCTCGTTCTCCACCTCGAGCCCCTTCATGATTTCGACCAATTCGACGTTCTGTGCTGGTGCGATGTACGCTTTGTTCAGGTTGGGTTCGAACTGGCTCACCAGGAGGTAGCCGAATCCCCCAGCGAGCACGAGAAGTGCTGCCAGAAAAGGTGTTGTGCGGCGTCCCGCAGTACTCACGGTGTCTCCGGAATGACTGCCTGCCCTGCGAAGCGAAGATCGACAGTAACTGCCCGAGTCTTGAAAGCAGCCATGTCGACAACAGCCAGCGCGCGCCGAATCTTGGACGAGCTCTCAGAGGCATCGCCGAAGATCAGCGTCTTCCCGTCCTTCAGCTCTACCACCATCCCCGTGTCGGCAACCATCGCAATCCGCGCTATGTTGAGGACGCTACGGTGCGTGAGCAGATCGCGACACAGATCCCCATACATCAGGCACGCGCCAAGGAAGCTTGAGGCGGAGGTCGGGAATCCGTTCACGTCCAGAACCGCCCAGGCAGAATCGACTTCCGTCACCGAGAATGCTCGGTTCCATTTCAAGAAGACGACAGCGGTCATCGTGTTCTGTCGAATGGCGATGTCGGGCGCTCCCACGGCGACCCGGATGGTGGCATTCCATGGGTATGCGCGCCTTATCTGGCTGATGGTGGCCGGCAGGCCATCGAAACGATCTGTCAGAAACGATGGCAGCAGGAGGACCAATCCTCGCACGTCAGCCTGGTCCCAGCTTTGTCGAACGATCGCGTCTACCGAAGGCTCTGCAACCAGCTGAACATTTGAGGCGGGCACGGTGAAGCAGTAGCCGGACACGAGGATCAACGAGAGTGCGAGAGCTCCGCAGAGGGTTTTCCGCATAGTTCCGCTACGTCGCACCGCGGGAACGGATACTCACGAGAAATCTCCAACCAGCCGGATTTCAGGAGTCAGCCGTATGTTGAACTTATCGTAGACGCGCTGAACAACGATATCCATGAGCCTGATGACGTCTGCGGCGGTGGCATCGCCCAGGTTCAGGATGAAGTTCGCGTGCTTGGGCGAGACCTGTGCACCGCCTACCTGCAGACCCTTGCAGCCCGCTTCTTCGATCAGCTTCCCGGCATAAGTCGTAGGTGGGTTCATGAAGACGCTGCCGGCATTTGGATACTCCCACGACTGTTTCGCGCGCTTCTCCGTCCTGACGCGTTCGGCAGTCGCTCTAATCAGTGTCTGATCCCCTGGGTCCAAGTCAAACGCGGCACCGAGAATGATCGCTCCACTCTCCTGGAACTCACTGTAGCGGTAGTCGAAATCGATCTCCTCGTGCCGTTTCACGACATGTTCCAGTTTGCGATCGAGCAATTCCACGTATGCAAGATGAGTGCTGATGGCTTGAGAGAACGAGCCGGCATTCATATACACTGCACCGCCAACCGTTCCAGGGATTCCAGTGAGGTACTCAAGTCCCTCCAGACTGCGCACCACGGCGAACTCGAGCAACGAGGCAAGAGGAGTGGCAGCTTTCACCAACACCAATCCTTCTTCCATAGCCGGCCGACGAGACGGCTCAAGCAAACGAATGACGATTCCCTGGACTCCTGAGTCCGACACCAGGACGTTGGTGCCGTTGCCTAGAATCGTCGTAGGGATACCTAGTCTGCGCGCGGCTCTGACGGCGCACACGAGATCCCCCTCATCTTCTGGCGTGTAGAGGATCTCCGCCGGTCCGCCGATGCGGAATGAAGTGTATGAGGAGAGGGGTTCTTGCTCGATGACATTGACGGCTACGCGCCTGCGAAATTTCTCAACGACCGAGTCAACCATCAGTTCGTCTCCTGCTCACCGTCTTGCGGGGATATCAGCTGAGATCATTGTACCGCGATGTCCCCTGTCAGCAAGCCGCAGAAGTGCCAGGCAAGTTCGTTGACATCACCCGGCCCCATGAATGTCACGACATCGCCCGGTTCGACTTGCGCCAGCAGCCACTTGAGAGTGCTATCGCGGCTCATGGACTCTGCCAGTTTCGATCCCACGGTTTGTCGTACGACCGTCCTGAGGCTCCTGTTCAGATCATCGACATCTCGAACCTGTTCGCCCGCCGCATAAATTGGAAGCAGCACCAGGAGTCCTGCCTCCGCTACCGCTCGGCCATAGTCTTCGAGCCGCGCGGTGACACGCGAATACCGATGTGGCTGCAGCACCAGTACGATTCTCCTCTGCTTGTAGCGGGCTCTCAGCGCCCGCATCGATGCTGCAATCTCGGTGGGATGGTCGGCGTGGTCCGATACTACCGCCACGTTGCGAGCCTCCCCGATCTGTTGCAGGCGCCGTTCCATTCCGGGAAAGCGCGAAGCATGTCGGAGGGCCGTCGAGAAGTCCATTCCCAAGGCGGAGCAGGAAAGGCAGGCTGCGACTGCATCAAGATACGTCTTCTCGTCGCCTCTCTCCATGGCGAAGAGCGTGTCTCTCCCCTCGTAGATGACCCGGCAAACGTTGGCCAATTCATCGTACGACACCATCGCGTCCGCATTCGTGCTCCCGTAGAGAATGCGTAGAGGGATACGGTCCACCAGGCGTGCAACCTCTCCATCATCCGAAAAGCCGATCAGTACTCCCCCGCGGTCGCGACAGCCGATGGCGAACCGCTCGAACGCTCTGACAAGTCCTTCAAAACTGTTGTTGTAAGCGCCGAGGTGATCTCTGTCGATGTTGGTGATGACGGCAACGTCAGGAACCAGCCTTAGAAATGAAGTGTCTGACTCATCGGTCTCGACTACCAGCAGCGGCTTGCCGGCGACTTGATGGGCATTCTGCAAGTCGGGTGGGAAATACGTGTCGAAGCCCAGGATTCTTCCGCCCACGTAGATGGTCGGTTCCCACCCCGCTGCCTCCAGCACAAAGCCCAATATGCCAGTCGTAGTCGTCTTTCCGTGGGTCCCCGCTACAGCAATGACGTAGTAATCCCGGGCGATGGCTTCCAGAACGTCGACGCGATGAAACTCCTGCAAACCCAGTTCGCGTGCCCGCTTTCGGAGCTGGTGACTCTCCGATATGGCAGTAGAATACACGAGCGTGTCTCCGCCCTGCAGCGAGGCCAGGCCAGATGCTTCGTCCATTACGACTACCCCCGCTGCCCGAAGACTACGGGCTGCAGTGCCTTCGATCGAAGCGTCCGATCCTCGAACCTCACATCCTCTGCTGTGAAGCAGGAGGGCAAGAGGGCACATTCCCATTCCGCAGATCCCGGCGACGAAGTATCTCGTGCTCTCCAGTGCCTCACTATGCATCGGAGATGTCCTCTTCTATGAGTTGGCATATGACCTGCGCCGCATCCTGACTGAACACGCCCGCAGGGTCTGCGGGGAAAATTGGGGGCTCATCGAGACGGCGCTGCAATTCCACCATGAAGTCGTCGAATCGAAAGTCACTCTGCTCAAGACGCTTGCCCAGCCCCAACTGTTCGATGAAGGCTGCATTCCTCGATTGATGGTGTCCCACCGCATCGGGGAACGGTATGCAGAACACATAGATCCCTCCGACGACAAGTTCTGTCAGGGCCAGAGCGCCGCCGCGAGAGACGGCAAGCCTGGCATCGGCGTAGAGCCGCTCCATGTGCTCCTCATAGCTCAGCACAACCACAGTGACATGCCTTGGATGGAGTCGGCTAACCAACCCTGCGACCCTCTCATAGTCGTCTTCGCCCGTCACAATGCTGATTCCGATTTCGGTCTCCTGTCGCTCCAGCACCTCGAGCACACGCAGAAACAGGTCATTGATGAACACTGCCCCGCCACTGCCACCGAGGAAGAGGAGCGACGTGCGATCCGTCCGGTGCCGGGACTCTCGCAAAGCTGCATACATGTCGGAGCGAAGCGGGTTGCCGGTTACGAGAAAGCGTGCGCTTCTTGACCCGGTGATGGGAAAGCCGAGAAACACTCGTCGGGCGGCCAGTGAGAAAAGGCGATTCGCACGACCCATGACAGAATTCTGCTCGAGGAGATACACCGGTACTCCGCTGGACAAGGCTGCAAGTATCGCCGGGGCGGAGACATAGCCGCCCGTACCCACCAGGATCTGCGGTCGAGTCAAGCGAATGAGCGCTCGAGCGGCGCGAATACCGCGAATCGTCGCAGAGAAGAAGCGTCCGAGACGCCGTGGGGTGAATATGAGAGGCGCCGAATCAATAGTGCACACATCCAGTCCATACGTGCGGTACACGCGCTCCTCCAGACTGTCGGCGCGAGCAAGCATGGTAACGGACCCCGTCTCCTTGAGCCGCTGCGCAAGGGAGAGTGCGGGGTAGATGTGCCCCCCAGTCCCTCCGCCAGCAACGATAGCCTTCACGAAACGCTCTCCGGACTGCGGGCGATCGATGCCGCGATGCCAAGAGCTGCCATCTCGAAGACAATGTGGTTTCCTCCCTGGCTAAAGAAGGGCAGGGGGACTCCTGTCGTCGGGAGAAGACCCACGACGACCCCCATATTGACGATCGTCTGGGACATGAGAAAGACACCCAGCGCCATCACATACACACGAGCGAACGGCTCCCTGCAACGACTGGATAGCCTCAACAGGCTCATGAATAGAACAACGTAGAGCGCCACGACGACCGTGGCTCCCAGGAACCCGAACTCCTCCGCAAAGATGGCAAAGACGAAGTCGCTCTCCTGTGCCGGAAAGTGCACAAACTTCTGTACGCTTCGCATGAAGCCCCTGCCCGTGACCCCGCCCCGTGCAAAGGCAAACATGGAGTTCACCAGCTGATAGGCCACGTCTTGCGCCTTGGCAAGCGGATCGATGAAGGATGTCATCCGCAGTCGCCATGAGTCCTTCAGGGAGACCGCCACGAGGCCCAATCCCGCAATTCCAGCCGTGCAGGCCAGCCAGCGGCCCCACGGCATGCCGACTCCAACCAGTATCAGCAAGCTGGATCCTATGATGACGAACGCGGTGCCGAAGTCGGGCTCCAGGGCCACGAGCGAACCGACAACCAGCGAGAAGAGGAGGAAGGCCCAGTAGTACTTGGACTCAAACCGGTTCAGGAATTTTCCGCTGAAGACTTTCGCGGCTAGAAGGGGAATGACGACAACTGCCGACTGCGATGGCTGGAGTCCCAACGAGTCCCAACCGATCCATCTTCGTGATCCGTTGATTTCTCGGCCGACTCCCGGAATCAAGACCGCAACAAGAAGCAGTACGAGCAGGAGCAGCGTGTACTGGGCAACTCCTGGCCAGCGCAAGTACTTGATGTGCGCAGTGACCGCAAACACACAAAGCCCGATTGCAACGATGATGGCTTGCTTCACTACGCTGGGAGTGACCGCAACGAGACGGCCACGGGCGGCACTCAGGCTCACGGTAATGCTGTAGTTCGTCATAACGCCGAGGAGCAGCAGCACGCCTGCTATGATCAAGAGGCGTCTCACAGACCCTTCGACTCCTGCAATCCACGTACGATCGATTTGAACCGGTCTCCCCGTTGCTCGAAGTCGCGAAACATGTCGAAACTTGCGCAGGCCGGAGACAGCAGGAGTGTCCCCCTTCCGTTCAAGAGCCCCGTCGCCTTCTGCACAGCGTCTTCAAGCGAGACCGCCCGGACTACCTTGTTCAATCCTCTCTTGCTTAGCGCCCTCGCGATAGTCGGACCCGTAGCGCCCATGACCACTGCAGCTACAAGGTTCGCATCAGTCGACAGCTTCTCGGCCAAGCCGTCGAACGACACCTCTTTTGAGCTTCCTCCGAGTATGACGACGTAGGGGTCACGAATTGCATTGACTGCAGTGATGACGGATTCGGGGGTCGTGGCCTTTGAATCATTGATGAATCGAATCCCGGCGACGGTACCGAGGTCTTCCAGCCGGTGCTCGAGACCGCGGAATGCTCGAATCCCCCGGCGAATGTTCTCAGGTGAAACGCCGTACAAGTAGGAAGCAAGAGCCGCGCTCATGGCATTGGCGAGATTGTGGCGACCGGGAAGGCGTACATCCTCCTGGTCAAACAGCTCAACGTCAACTGACCCGTCGTGGTACACTGCAGTTGCCGACTCCATGCGAATGCCAGGATGAATGCCCCTCGTCAGGCCAAAATACTGAACCTGACAGGGCAACTCACTTCCGAGCCGGCGCAGGGACACATCATCTCCGTTCAGAACAGCAAAGTCGGAGGATGTCATGTTCAGAAACAGGCGGCGTTTGGTCTCCAGATAGCGCTCCATGGTTCCGTACCTGTCCAGGTGGTTCGGGACAAGGTTCGAAAACACGGCTACGTGCGGATGGAATTCCCGAATCGTTTCCAACTGGAAACAGCTCACTTCGAGGACGCCGATCTTCGCGTTCGGATGTTCCATCATGAGTTCCGATACGGGCTGGCCCAGATTCCCTCCGACCACGCAGTCGGGGTATTGCTGCTTCACGATGTTGCCCAGGAGCGCCGTCGTTGTGCTCTTCCCATTGCTGCCTGTTACCGCAAGCACGGAGAGTCCCGCATAGGCGGCAATTTCCATTTCGCCGACAATGAACTTCGCCTGTCGAACGGCATTCAGCATCACTGGGGCCGTCAGGGGAACGCCCGGTGACACGACAACGGCTTCATACGGCATCATCGACGCTGATGAGTTGTTCCCGAATTCATAGGGAATCCGTTCCCGGTCCAAGACAGCTATCGTTTGCTCGAAACGTTCGTCCTCATCCTTCGACTTGCTCTCCGAAACGAATACGCTGACTCCATGGCTGTGAAGGTACAGTGCAGCGTAAAGCCCGCTTGGAAGAGCTCCTACGACATACGCCGACCCAAAGGGGATCACGCTACCTGCCCCACCGCATCGTAAGAGCACCCACAAGCGTAAACAGGAGGCTGACAACAAAGAAGCGATCGACGATCTTTGACTCTTCCCACCCGAGCTTCTCGAAGTGGTGATGGATGGGAGCCATCAAGAAGACCCTCCGTCTCCGGCCCGTCGCCCGGAAGACCAGTACTTGGATCATGACGCTTGCTGCCTCCACCAGGAAGAGGCCCCCAATCAGCACAGAAGATACGTCGTTCTTCGATACGAAAGCCCACGCAACGAATATTGAACCTAGCGTCAGCGATCCGGTGTCTCCCATGAATATGGCTGCCTTGTTGGTGTTGAACCACAGAAAGGCTATGCAGAATGCAAGGGCTGCCGCCGGCAGCCAGCCGGCCAGTCCCGTCTCCTGCCGGAAAGAGAAGACCGTCGCCAACGCGAACACCGGCAGGCTTGTCTTCGCAAGCAGTCCATCCAGGCCATCTGTCAGGTTGAAGGCGTTCACCATGCCGACTGCATACAGAACCGCCAGCACGTAGAAGACCCAGCCAATGGGCAGGACCATACTCTGAAGATGCAGTTGTGGAGCGATCTGAGGAAAGGCCACCCAGAGCAGGAAGACGGACGCAGCACACTGGATCAGGAGCTTCTGATACCCAAGAAGCCCCGTATTCGCATGCCGTACCTCTTTCAGCACATCGTCGACAAGGCCCGCAAGAAGGTTCAGGACGATGAAGCCCAGCGTTGCCACGTCGACCCTTGACAAGGCGTGCGATCCCCTGACATTGAACAGGTAGACTATCGTCACGAGAGCCACGTCGACCGCGAGAAGCAAGCCTCCACCCGTCGGTGTACCCGCCTTGGCAAGGTGCGATGTCGGTCCTTCGCCTCGGACGTGCTGAGTGAACCGAATCCTGCAGAGCAGGCCAATGAACGCCGGAAACACCAGCAGATTCGAGGTGGTCAGGAGCAGAACAAGTATGGGAATTTGAGGGGTCATACTGTGGCCGAGTCCCCTGCGTCACCATCGGTCTGTCGGGCCAAGCGAGGTCCGCTGGGGTAGTTAAGCTCGCTCAACGCAGAACGACACTCGTCACGATCGTCAAAGCGCACGTTGTCGTGCTGGTAGTACATCACCTGTTCGTGTCCGCGGCCCAGAACCAGAACGGCATCGCCAGGACGGGCCAGCGCCATCGCAGCACGGATTGCATCTCGGCGATCCTTCAGTACCGAATAGCGGCCTGTTTCGAATCCCCGGACAATGTCTGCTACGGCAATGCCCGCATCTTCGCCCCGCGGATCTTCAACAGTGACATACGACCACCGACATGCACGCTCAGCGAGCTGCGCCATGCGCGGACGCTTCTCCCTGTCATCAGCCCCGACCGACCCAAAAACGACGATCATGTCGCCAGTAATGACGGACTTGACGGCAGAGAAGAGCGCAGTGAATTCCTCCGGCGTATGGGCATAGTCTACAATCACTTCGAAAGGCTGCCCGCAGACGATTCGTTCGTACCGGCCAGGAATGTAGATGTCACGCGCAAGTCCTGCGGTCATCTGCCGGATGCCTACTGCTGGAGCGACGGCACGTACGGCTCCGAGTGCCGCCAGACAGTTGGAAACCTGATAGGCCGGTCCCACACCAAGGTCGACCGGAAAGCACGTTCCGTCTTCCAGCGACAGAGAGAAGGTGGTCCGTCCACGTTCGGACTTGATATTGCTTGCACGAAGGTCCGCCAGACCCGTCGACGAATAGGTGACGATGTGTCCGGTAGTGCATGCATCCTTGAACGCAGGAAAAGCGAGGTCGTCAGCGTTGAGAACCGCTGTCGATTCGCCTGCAAGTCCCGTAAAGAGCTTCAGTTTCGCCATGAGGTAGTCATTCATCGTGTGGTGATACCCGAGATGGTCTTCCGAGAAGTTCGTGAATACCGCTACCGCAATAGACATTCCAGAGACGCGCTCAAAGGCTAGCGCGAATGACGAGACTTCGAGGACGGCGACTTGCGCTCCTCTTCGGAGTGCCTCGTGCAGATACTCGTTCAACAGAAACGGTTCCGGTGTCGTAGCAGGCAGAGTGTCGGGGGGGAATGCCTCTCCGTCCGGCATGAAGTACCCTGTCGTTCCAAGCATCGCACAGGGTATGCCCGCACACTCAAGAAGGCGCTGCGTGATGTAGGAAGTGCTGGTCTTTCCACTCGTCCCGGTTATTCCGACGACCGACAGCCTGCGCGCCGGATAGTCGAAGAACGCCTGTGAGAGGATGCTCATGAATCTCCTCGAGTCTTTGACGTACAAGACGGGGACAGATGTGGATTCCTGGCCTGCCAGCTGCGTGGCCTGTGCCTCTTCCAGAGCCACACAGACTGCACCTCTCCGAACCGCTTCAGGGATGTAGGCGGCACCGTCACAACGAGTTCCGCGAATTGCAACGAAGAGCGAACCCTCACGACAAGACTGCGAGTTCGGCGTTATGTGCTCAACGACAATGTCACCAACATTCCCAGACCGCTCTTCACTCCAGCAGTCACTGGGCAACGTTTGCAGTATGTCGACAAGTCTGCGCGATTGGATGATCGGTTTCATGGCTCCAGCCTCAGATACTGTATCAGTTGCAGGGCAATCTTCTTGAACGTGGGCCCCGCCACCATGAACGATGTGCGTTCCCCCTTGTGCGTTTCGTGGATACTTAGAAAGACGACTGCGCGGGGATCATTGGCGGTCAGAATGCCCGCGAAACTGTAGATGTACGAGCCGTCTTGCACGTATCCGCCGCCTGGAGCGGCGATCTGAGCGGTCCCCGTCTTCCCAGCCACCTGATAGCCGGGTATGTAGGCACTGAAGACACCCTCATTCTCCTTGACGACTCCATGCAGGCCCTCGAGAACGATTCTGGCCGTCTCCGCCCCGACAACCTGTCCGACGATCCCTGGTACGTCAGTTCGCTGGCTTGTCCCTGACGCATCCTCAATTCGGTCCACTACGTAGGGCCTTCGCTGGACTCCTCCGTTTGCTATCGTCGCATAGAAATTGGCCATCTGGATAGCTGTCACGGCAACGCCCTGCCCGAACGACATCGTTGGCAATGTCGTCTTGGACCATTGAGCAAGAGGTGGAACGATACCCGATTCCTCTCCAGGAAGGTCTATTCCTGTCTTCTTGCCGAACCCGTATTGCTGGATGCAGGCGAAGAAACGCGATGCGCCAATCTTCATTCCCAATTGAGCAAAGCCGACATTCGAAGAGTACTGCAGCATATGGTAGAGATCCATCGTCCCGTAGGCATAGAGGTCATGCACAACTGTATCGAAGACCTTGAGGCTGCCACTGCTGTGGAACGTGTCGGTCGCCGTAATCGTATTGGAGTCCAGTCCTGCAGCAGATGTGACAGCCTTGAATACAGAACCGGGCTCATAGTTGTACGACACGGCCTTCTCTGTCAACATCGAATCCGGCGCTTCTCTCCAGTGTTCCGGGTCTACTCCCGGCGCATCCACCATGGCAAGGACGGCGCCAGTCTTCGGGTTCAGTATGATACAGGTGGCACGCTCCCCCTCATAGGCGCTCAACGTCTCCGCGAGCGCCTGCTGTGCGAAGAACTGGACATTGACATCCAGCGTCAGCAAGATGTTCTTCCCTGCAATGGCTTCGCTGACCTCCTCCATGACGGCTGGGGCTCCCGGACTGGACCCCGAGACCCGAAAGGCCCGTTTTCCGTCGGTTCCCTTCAACAAGCTATCGTACTGGAATTCGAGGCCTGACAGCCCCTGGTTGTCCGTTCCGGTCACGCCAACGACCGAGGAAACGAGGGCTCCCGATGGGTAGATACGTCGATAGGTCTTGTCCAGCACCATGCCGGGAATGTCAAGAGAAAGGAGTGACTCGTACTCTTCAAGTGAGACCTGTTTCTGCACGTAGATGAAGCTGAGACTCGCATCGCGAATGCGGACTTCAAGGTCCTTCCGGGCAACCCCAAGAACGGAGGCGATTGTCTGGGCGGTCCACGCGACATCCCTGACTTCCGGCATGTACAGCCCGGCGGACCACGTTGCAACGTCCTGTGCGAGGATCTTCCCATTGGCATCAAGAATCATGCCACGCTTTGCCTTGATAGGGATCGAGTTCGTTTCAAGCTGGCTGTTCGCAAGTGCCGTGAGAGCAGGCCTCGCGAATATCTGAAGATAGATGAAACGGGATTCGATCCCTATCAATGCAAAAAGAACCATCACCGCAATAACGGCAAGACGACGGTTCAGCACGCTGCTAAACGATGCTTGACCTCTCTTCATTGAGCACTGTTGTATCGGCCGTGCCGTCGAAGCCAAGATCAGTCGTGATTGTCGAGCGATCCGATCACTGTTCTAGCGTTCGCGACTAGACCCATGGCGTCTGCCGCTTTGCGCAGACGCTCAAGTGAAGTCAGTTCGGCATCGCGGACGAGTAGAGCCTCCTGGTACTGAAACTGAGCCTGAATGGCCACCTTGTTGATATCGACCTGCCGCTCCAGAAACAGCGTTATCGAGTAGGTATTTCCGTAGGACCACAGAAGCCCGCCGATGACGACAGCCAGGATTGTGTAGCGCTTCGCAATCCTGCTCGCCTCGATCGAGGCGTGGACTGCAACAGAGGCTGGTCTGCGTATTGTTGTGTAGTTCCCCCGCACCGCAATGCTCATCGCTGTACCCTCTCCAGAACACGTAGTTTGGCACTGCGAGAGCGCCTGTTTGTCGCAACCTCGGCATCCGATGGTCGGATGACCTTCTTGTTCACGAGACGAAATCCTGGCTCTCCGGAATCCGGTCGTTCACAGAGAGCCAGGTAGAGTCGCTTCACAATTCTGTCTTCCAGCGAATGGTAACTAATGACCAGGAGACGACCGTTCGGTTTCAGAACAGTCGTGGCTGCTTTTAGACCGTCGGTGAGAGCATTGAGCTCATCATTCACGTATATTCGCAGTGCTTGAAACGACTTGGTTGCGGGATGAATGCGCGTATGCCGGGATGGAAAGACGGTGGCCACCGTCTCAGCCAAATCTGCCGTCATTTCGATTGGCGCACGTTGCCGACGTCGCACAATCGCTTTTGCAACTTGACGCGCTCTCCCCTCTTCTCCAAACGTGAAGATTATGTCCGAGATCCTGTCTTCGGGAAACGAGTTCACAACATCCCTTGCGGAAACCGTAAGGGTATCGTCCAATCTCATGTCCAGCGGCTGGTCGTGAGTGAACGAAAACCCTTTGCCTACGCCCGCGAGTTGCTCTGAGGAAAAGCCCAGGTCCATCAGGATTCCGTCGAATCCGATTCCCGGATAATCCCTCAACAACTGCGTCATGTCCCGAAAGTTCCCGCGGATGAAGACTTTGCGGGCGGCAGTTCTGCTAAGCCGCTCCCGGGCGATGGCAAGAACCCCTGCATCGACATCCAGCATGAAAAGCGTTCCTTCGCTCGAAAGTCGGCGGCCGACTTCCTCCGCGTGTCCGCCCTCACCTGTCGTGCAATCAAGATAGGTTCCTTCTGGTGTGATCTGCAAACATGTCACGACCTCGTCTACAAGAACAGGTCTGTGCTCATACTCACTCATCTCGACCGCAGTTCTCCAATATTCTGCTCGAAGACCTTCTCGGCGCTGGACCTGTATGCATCCCAGGCATGAACGTCCCAGATCTCGAGATGAGTCAACGCCCCTGCAAAAACGACTTCTCTGTCAAGTGCGGCGTACTCCCTCAAATGCTGCGGAATGAAGATACGACCAACCTTATCCAATTCGACCTCAGCTGCACCGCTGAAAAGGACGCGGACGAATGCCCGATTGTCAGATGAGACAGGAATGAGATCACCATAGAACTTCTCGACGATGGAGTCCCAGACGCTCCCGTCGAAGAGGTACAGGCACCGATCCATGCCTTTGGTAAGAACGTAGGGACTCTGCGTGGCTGACCGATAGCGGACGGGGAACATGGTACGCCCCTTGTCGTCCAACGAATACCGATATTCGCCGATGAAAGAGTTCCCGTTGTTCATGGCGCAATTATACCACAAATTCCCACTTTTTACCACATTTCTTCCAAATACGCCAAGAACGTGTCCTAGACTATGATTCCTCCTCCAAGAATTGCATCGTTCTCATAGAATACTGCAGATTGTCCAGGAGTAGCGGCGAATACGCTGACCATCAAGTCAACCGTCATCATATCTGGAGCGATCCTGGTCACATGCGCCCTGACAGGCGCTGCGCGATATCTGACAACAACGTCTGCATCGAACTCAGTTGGCGTCGCGGTGGGAAGGTCGCTCCACTGAAGACTGTGAACCCTGAAGCTGCTGAACATGCAGTCGTCGCGCCTTCCTACTACCAGGCGGTTTGCTCGCGCATCCTTCCCTACGACGTAGAGAGGGTGGGAGGCGCTGACCCCAATGCCGCTTCGCTGTCCTATGGTGTGAAGAGCGAGACCGTCATGGCATCCAAGCACGTTTCCTTGTTTGTCGACGACTTCTCCCGGCACGGCGATGTGTCTCGCGAGTACCCCGTTTCTCAGACCACCGGTCAGGAAGCACAGGTCCTGGCTCTCACGCTTCGCCGTGACTGCTGCAGGAAAGAACTCAGCTGAGCGATCGACAGTCTGCTGCTTCGTCATGCCCGCCAGCGGAAAGACCGTTCGGCTTCGCTGTTCCTCGGTAAGCCGATACAGGAAGTATGTCTGGTCCTTCGCTCTATCCGAGGCGCGACACAGTCGCACCCCACGCGCGCTACGCTCAATGCGGGCATAGTGTCCGGTCGCAACTCGATCTGCCCCGATCGCCGCTGCAACGCTCAAGAGGCTGCGCCACTTGATGACCTCGTTGCACCACACACATGGGTTTGGCGTTTCTCCGGACAAGGTTTGGGTCCAGAATCGCTCGACGATCTCCTGTTCGAAGGCCTCGCGTACATCCACGTGATGCCAGCGTATCCCCAGGTACTCGCACTGTGCGCGTGCCCTCGCTGTCGCCGCCAAGTCGCAGCACGAGCTGGTCGGCGAGAAGAAGAGGGTCACTCCCACGACGTCTTCGCCTAGCTCCTTGAGAAGGGCAGCCGCAGTCGCCGAGTCCACTCCCCCGCTCATTCCCACGACAATGCTCATGGCCGCATCGATGCGATGATCAGACCACAGGCGTGCTCGACGGTCTAGCCGTCCTTATCCTTGACACCATCTCCTTGTGCTTCGGCCCCGTATTCGTAGGTCTCATATCGGAGACAGCACATGAGTTTGCCGCAGACGCCCGTGATCTTGCTCGGATTGAGGCTCAGGTTCTGGACTCTCGCGCACTTGAGGCTCACTGGCTTGATCTCCTTCAGAAAGCAGTTGCAGCAAAGCTCACGGCCACACATGCCGATGGTATCAAAGAAGCGAGTTTCGTCACGTGATCCGATCTGCCACATCTGTATCTTCGCCTTCAACGCTCGCGAAAGCGTAGATACGAGCCCCCTGAAGTCAACACGGGTGTCAGCCGTGAAGTAGAAAACATACTGCTTCCCGGAAAAGGACAGCTCGCAATTGACGAGATGGATCGGAAGCTTGGCCGCGCGAACCTGTTCTTTGCAGAAGACGATCGCCGCGTCCTGCTTCTGTTGAATCTCCTTGAGTCGTTCCGCATCCTGGGCGGTTACTTTGCGCACGTAGCGTACACTTCCCGAAGCCTTCTTCCTCATGGCAGCGTCGTGTCTGGGATGGCCGACGACAATGTGCATCAACTCCTTGTCTCCAGCCAGGGCAAGTACCTCGTCGCCAGACGCGAGAACCGTCGAGTCCACGACCTCGAGCACATACGTTCGATACGACTTGGGAGAACGTGCGCTCAGGTGGCGTTCCGGACTGCAATTGGCAGGGAGCACGAAATGTGTCGTATCATCCATGGCTGTTCAGTCTCCTCAGTTCAAGCAGTGCCGTTGTCAGCACCAACTCTGGATTGACATTCTGTTCAAGGTGTTTCATGTGGTCACTCAGGGCCACCAGCAGCCCGCATATTCGCGCTTCGTTCAACACGAAGTTCATTCTGGCCAAATCGGGCTCAATGGCTGTCGATATTCCTTCGGGAGGTGCCACTTTCGCGCGGGCTCGAACGACAGCGTTCAGGAAGAGGTTCATGGCCTGAAGGCTGGAAGCGGCGTTGTCGCGTGCCGACAGCTGCTGCTTCATGTGGAGAAGTTTCACGACCGCATCCCCCAAGTGCACGTTTTCCCTCGAATACTCGAGGAGCACTCCGATCTGCTCGTCGCATTCGTTTGGCACGGGCGTGTCCCCTCTGGTCGTGGAGGTCAGGACGTCGATCTTGAGTACCTGAACCCTTGACCGGATGGTAGGAAGGACGCGCCTGCTGTTGCGCGCAAGCAGCAAGATGAGATTGCCGGGCAACGGCTCTTCAATGGTTTTAAGAACCCTGTCACCGGCTACGTCCGTGAAGTAATCCGCTCCGCGGAACACACTCACTCGCAGACCGCCTGACGGAGCCTTGATTGACGAACACGCAATGAACCTGTCGATCGCGTCTTTGTCGAGCACCCCTGGCTCGCCAAAGATCCTCAGCGCTGCAGATCCACCGGCATCCACATGACGGCACGAATCGCACGTACCACAGAAAGTCCCCGGCTGGTCAGTCTCGCGACAGTTGCCGGCCTTGGCAAGCGCCCCGGCCAGCGCCAGCTTCACTCCTTCGTTTCGACCGACCAGCAAGTAGGCATGAAACAGTCGGCCACTGGAGAAGGCTGCTTCAAGACATCGTACGGCCGGGATCTCGCCGATGGCACCGTGCAGAGTCTGCATCGACACCGTGTCATCCACGCAGCGACTCTGCCGTCGAGATGCAAGACATGCCGGTGACAATCTGGTGCCGGAATTCAACGAAGAGATTCAACTGGCTATTCCTCCGACTCTTGACGTGGCAGAGAGTGAACCACCTCAACCACCCAGGGGACAGTATACGGGTGCTGGACCGATGCACAACAACAGACATGATGAAATGGTCTGCCCGCCGGAACGTGGGTCATCCGACGGGCAACCGCAATCCTACGGCATGTGCTACTTGTCGAGTTCCATGAGTTGCTTGTACAGTTTTCGCTGCTCTGCGCCTAGAGTCTTTGGTATCACGACCTCGACTTGCACCACCAGGTCACCGCGCCGGCGTTCCCCGACAGACTGTGCTCCCTTCCCGCGAATCCGTACTTCAGAACCATGCTGGCTTCCTGCCGGGATCGAGACCGTCTCCGTGCCGCCTTCAACAAGGGGGATACTCACTGCGGTTCCCAGCACAGCCTTGGAAGGCGTCAACTTTGCCCGGAAGTACAGCGTAGTGCCCTGACGCACGTATCGTGAGTCCGCCTCAACCGTCACATAGAGGTAGAGATCGCCCGCCTGTCCGGTGCGCCGGCCGGCATCTCCCTGCCCGGCGACGCGAACCTTGATGCCCGTGTCGACTCCGGGCGGGATCGTCACTTCAATCGTCCGGTCAGCCCGCACAACACCTGAACCCCTGCATGTGGGACAGGGCGAGTCAATGACCCTTCCCTCTCCCTTGCACGTGGGACACACCCCCGCAGTAACGACTCTGCCAAAGATGGTGTTCTGCATCTGTCGCACTTCACCCGATCCACTACACGTGGAGCAGGCATGCGGTGTTGTCCCGGGTGCTGCACCCGATCCATGGCAGGTCTCGCAGACATCGTTTCGACGAATCCTGATCTCCTTCTTGACGCCAAAGATTGCCTCGTGTAAGGTCAGAGTAACGTTGAAACTCAGGTCACGGCCTCGTGGACTCTCGTCGGGTTGGGCCTGCTGCCTGCCAAAACCGCCCATGAACGAGCCGAACAGGTTCCCTATGTCGAAGCCCCCAAATGCCTCCCCGAACCCACTTCCCTCTGTCGTCCAGCCAGCCGCTCCCCCTGGTACACCCATCGGACCAGCCTTTCCGAATTGATCATACTGTTGGCGCTTTGCCGGGTCGCTGAGCGCATCGTATGCCTCATTGACCTCAGACATATGCTTCGGAGCACTGGTGTCGTCTTTGTGGAGGTCAGGATGGTATTTCTTGACCAATTCACGGTACGCCTTCTTGATATCATCCTGCGAGGCAGTTCGTGGAACGCCCATGACATCATAGTAGTCTTGATCAGTCGCCACGCTGACCTCCAGTTGGTTCTCTCTTGCCGTGTGCCACCTGCACAGCCAACGCGCTACTTGGGAGTACCTTGACCCTCTACGGTATCGCCTCCCTGCGCTGCCTGTTGGCCTTCCGGTTCCTCTTGACTGGCTGACGCTCCTTGCTGGCTCGACTGCTTGTATAGCTCCTCACCTACCTTGGAGAGAGCCACGTTGACATCGCCAATCTTGGCTTCAATTTCCGCAATCCGATTCTCTCGAACTATCGTTTCGAGGTCACCGAGCTGCTTCTCCGCCTCGGCCTTGGCCTCTGCAGATATCTTCGCCGCGTTCTCATTGATGGTCTTCCGGCCGCTGAAGATAACCTGGTCCGCCCTGTTCTTGAGCTCGACCTCTTCCTTGACTCGCTTGTCCTGGTCGGCGAACTGTTCCGCCTCGTGCTTCATGCGCTCGATCTCTTCATCCTTGAGCTTCGTCGCGTTCTCGATGGTGATGTGCTGCTCCTTGCCGGTAGCCTTGTCTTTCGCAGTAACGTGCACAATACCGTTGGCATCAATGTCGTAACTGACCTCGATCTGAGGGACACCACGCGGCGCTGTGGCCAGACCGTCAAGGATGAACCGCCCTAGAGACATGTTGTCCTTTGCCATCGGACGTTCGCCCTGCAGAACATGGATTTCGACTTGCGTCTGACTGTCGCTCGCTGTCGTAAAGATCTGGGTCTTGGAGATCGGCACGGCAGTGTTGCGCTTGATCATCTCGGTGAAGACGCCGCCGAGCGTCTCGATACCCAGCGTGAGGGGGGTTACGTCAACCAGGACCATCCCGGTCTTGACTTCGCCGCCCAGAATTCCACCCTGAATCGCAGCACCCATGGCAACGCACTCCATGGGGTCGACGCCGCGCTCGGGGGTCTTGCTGAAGTAACTCTCAACGAACTTCTGAACGATCGGCATCCTGGTCGGACCGCCGACAAGGATAATCTTGTCGATCTGCTGCGGGGTGAGAGCGGCGTCCGCGAGAGCACGGTTGACCGGCTCGCGGCACCTGTCGATGATTGGCTGGACCAGAGACTCGAGTTTGGCGCGCGTAATGGGCATGACCAAGTGCTTCGGACCGCTCGCATCAGCCGTGATGAACGGCAAGTTGATCGTCGTCTCGAAGGTCGTCGAGAGTTCGACCTTGGCCCTTTCCACCCCTTCGCGAAGGCGCTGCATGGCCATCTTGTCGATACGCAAATCGATACCACTCTGACTGTGGAAGTCTTCAGCAACGTAGTTCAGAAGAGCGTTGTCCATGTCGGTTCCGCCGAGCTGCGTGTCGCCGGACGTCGAAGCCACCGTGAAGACGTTTCCCCCGAAGTCCATGATCGTCACGTCCAGCGTTCCACCACCAAAGTCGAAGACCAGGATCTTGTGCTCACCCTCCGTCTTGTCGAGTCCGTAGGCGAATGCGGCGGCCGTAGGCTCATTGATCAGACGGACAACTTCGAGCCCGGCGATTTCGCCTGCGTCTTTGGTCGCTTGTCGCTGAGCATCATTGAAGTACGCGGGTACGGTAATGACGGCCTTGGATACTTTCTGCCCAAGGAAAGCCTCTGCGTCATTCTTGATCTTGCGGAGGATGAAGCCACTGATCTGCTGCGGCGTGTAGGTCTTGCCGAACATGCTGACCGTGTAGTCGCTGCCCATCTTCCGCTTGATTGCCTGTATCGTTGTTTCCGGATTCAATGCGGCCTGGCGACGAGCTGGCTCGCCGACGAGCACTTGCCCATCCTTTGTGAAGGCCACATAGGAGGGAACGGCTTTGCCCCCGATGCTGATACCCTCGGCCGCCGGAACAATCGTTGGTTTGCCGCCAACCATGACTGCCGCAGCAGAGTTGGATGTACCCAGGTCGATTCCAATAATCTTCTCTTCCATTGACTACCTCCTCGATTCTACTCGTTTCACGACGTGTCGTCGTACTACTTGTCAGGTTCCCGATCAGAGGGGCTGTCGCCCTGTGCAGCACCGGCGACGTTCACCATCGCGGGTCGCACGAGACGGCTGTCCAGCATGTAGCCATCACGGAGCACTTGAACAACGGTTCCAGGGTCAGCAACGGCGTCAAGCACGACCTGAGCGATCTGTGACGTGGCTGAATCATATGGTTTCCCGACAAGGTCAGGAATCCTCCGCACACCGTTTCTTGCGAGCATTTGCATCAACTGACCCAGCACGGCACGAGAACACTGTAGAAGCGCGGAGTCTGACTCCTCGCCGGATCCCATGTCTGTCAGTTGGCCAAAACTGTCGACGACGGTGAGAAGTTCAAGAAAGATGCCCGACCTCACCCGAAGCTCAAAGGAGGTCTTCTCACGCTGCAGCGTTGCCTGTTCGCGGATCCGAAGCATCTCCTGCTCGTGAACTTCGCTGCGCAGGCGATTAATCTCAGCCTCCAGCTCCTTGACGCGATGAAACAGTGTCCTCATCTCGTTCGACTCCCCGTCCGGAGCAGTCGCTTGCGCAGGCGGAACCGCATCTTCGCCACCACTGATCTCAACGGCTTCTGACTGCTCGTCTTCGGAAATCCTCTCACCACTGTTCCTGCTTGCCCCAAACATCAGTGCTCTCCAATCCCCGTGTGTTGCCGGGCATTGCCCGACCAACGAACCACCTCACGGATTAGCAGTCAATGCCTCCGACTGCCAATTTCGTCTTTCATTGTAGTGGAAAGGCTTGGAGTGTCAAGGTCATTCCACGCGTGGCGTCGGCAATGAAGTTGATTTTTGCCGCTTTAGCGGGATAATCCATGATAACTATGAGAAGGAGGCACCGATGTTCACCGACGGAATACGGAAGGAATTCGCTCGTCTCATCGACCATACGCTGTTGAAACCCGACGCGACGACAGCCGAGGTGGAGCATCTCTGCCGAGAGGCCATCGAGCTTGGCGTGTATGCGGTATGTGTCAACTCGAGCATGGTCGAAACCGCAGTCGATGCCATTGCGGGGTCTCAGGTCAAGGTTGCCGCTACGACCGGATTCCCTTTGGGAGCGTCATCGTCAGGAGCAAAGGCCCGAGAAACTGAACTCGCCGTGCGCGCCGGTGCCCACGAGATAGATACCGTCGTACAGATCGGACGACTCAAGGAACACAACTACCAGGCCGTTTCTCAGGACTTGGCAGACGTCGTCTCCGCCGCAGGAAGTGCCATTGTCAAGGTCATCATTGAGGCGTGTTTGCTGACGGACGAGGAGAAACGCATGGCGTGTGTGCTGGCAGTCTCCGCGGGTGCGGGTTTCGTGAAGACGAGCACTGGCTTCAGCAAGTACGGGGCGACTATCGAGGATGTACGGCTGATGCGTGTGGCTGTAGGCCCGATAGTGGGTGTCAAGGCTGCAGGAGGCATCAGAGACCTTCGAACTGCAGTAGCCATGTTGAGCGCAGGAGCGTCAAGACTGGGGCTCTCTGCGACGGCCGCGATACTTGCCGAGACTCGCTAGCATCGAGCTATGCAGTACTACTGGACGCTCGGGTCCGTTCTTCGAACGTCCCGAGTTGGCGAGAAAGACAAACGACTCGTTCTCTTCTCGCGGGAGCTCGGAAGGATCACGGCGCTCGTCAGGGGAGCTGCAGCGCCTGATACCCACTGGGCAACGTCCTTCGAGCCGTTCTCGCTGCTGTATCTGCGTCTGTATGAGCGTTCGAGCTACTTCGTGGTGACCGGTGCAGAGGAACGCGTTGTCTACGCGAGGATTCTGTCGTCGCTGTCCCGTTCTCTCAAGGGAATGGCCGTGAATCAGCTTGTCGAGTGTTTTGCGGGGCCGTCCGTCCAGGAACCCAGCCTCTTTGCACATCACGTCAGTGCGCTCTCACACCTGAACCTCGCTTCCACGACGGAGCACGAGGACCTCGTATTTCTGCAGTTCTGCCTGACTCTCCTTTCCGAGCTCGGCTTTGGTCTTTCAGGCTTGAACTGCGTCACGTGTGGAAGTCCGATTGACGGTCCTGCCTACTTTTCGGTGACCGACAACGGCTTCCACTGCGAACGGTGCTGCGACGCAAGCGAACGGGGCCCGCTGTCTCCTGAGCTCGTCTGCTTTCTGAGGAACCCTGAGGGACCGCTCGATCATCGCCGCACCCTGGCAGGCATTGCCCTTGTCACACGCCTGCTCACGGAGGTGGCCGGGCGACTTGGTGTGGGGCCATCATTTGAGAAACTGGCAAGGAATACGACTACGCTGTTTCGCTTCTCATGAAGCATCCAAGGAGTTGTCTGATGAACTTTGAGCAAATGGTTGCCAAGCTTGAGCAGTTCTGGGAAGACGAAGGCTGTACTCGGCTGTTCCCGTATGACCAGGAAGTCGGGGCCGGAACACTCAGCCCCCACACGTTCCTGCGCGTACTCGGGCGCAAGCCATGGCGCGCGGTCTACGTTCAGCCGTCCCGCCGTCCTGCAGATGGACGGTATGGGGAAAATCCCAACAGACTGTACATGCATCATCAGCTGCAGGTTGTTATCAAGCCGCCGCCTTCGGACATCCAGGACACCTACTTGCGGAGCCTGTACGTTCTGGGTCTCAAACCTTCGGAGCATGACATTCGTTTCGTTGAAGACAACTGGGAGACGCCGGTTCTTGGTGCGGCCGGCGTCGGCTGGGAAGTATGGCTGGACGGCATGGAAGTCACGCAGTTCACCTACTTCCAGTCGGCGGGGGGCAAGGAACTGCCTGTTGTAACCGTAGAGATCACCTACGGCCTCGAACGATTGGCGATGTTTATCCAGTCAAAGAACAACGTCTATGAACTGGAGTGGCACGAAGGGGTCAGCTACGGCAATTTGCGACAGCAGGCCGAGAAGGAAAACAGCATGTATTCATTTGACAGTGCGGACGTCGAGTCGCTGACGACATTGTTCGATCTGTTCGAGAAGGAGTCGAAGCGCATGATCGAGATGAAACTCATTACGCCCGCCTACGAATACCTCCTGCACTGCTCGCACACATTCAACCTTCTCGACGCACGCGGAACTGTCGGCGTTTCACAGCGGATGGCGTATCTCGGCCGTGTACGCCGCCTCGCCTATGGTTGCGCCAACCTGTACCTGGAGAATGAAGAACATGAGTGATCTCCTCCTCGAAATACTTGTCGAAGAGCTTCCTGCTCGATTCGTCGACAGCGCGTCATCACAGCTCTGTCAGCTTGTCGTAAATCATCTGGACGAGCTCTACATTTCCCACGGAGACGCGCGGGGCCTCGCCACGCCACGCCGGCTGGTCGTCCTCGTGCAGAGCGTTGCTGAAGCCACGGAGCCGAGAACCGCTGACGTCAAGGGGCCGCCCCGGCTCGCTAGCTACGATTCCGATGGACATCCGACGGCAGCCCTGGCCGGTTTCTGCAGAACGCAAGAGGTTGACGTCTCCGAAGTGCATGACGTTGAGATGCAGGGAAGAACCTATGTCTTCGCCACGAAGACGATACCAGGGCAGCAGTCATCGCGACTCATCGAGTCGTTTCTGCCACGACTGCTGCGGGAGATCTCATTTCCCAAGACGATGCGCTGGGAAGAGTCCGGTTTGCAGTTCGCGCGCCCGATTCGTGCCTTGACCGCACTGCTCGGCGAAACACAACTCTCCTGGGAAGCCGCTGGAGTCGTCGGCTCCAACACGACCTTTGGACTACGTGTCGGCAAGCCCCGTCCGATCTCATTCGTGAACGCCGACGAATACTTTCGGAAGCTTAGGGAGGCCTTTGTGATTCTGGACCGCGCCGAGCGAAAGCGGTCCATCGAGAAGCAGGCCTCCCGCCTCCTTTCTCCATCCCCCTTCCATCTCGGCTCCGATGCCGACACACTCTTCGACGATGTCGTCAATCTGGTGGAGTACCCCACGGTCTTCCTGGGCGAGTTGCCAGCAACTGCCACCGGGCTTCCAGCTGTTGTCGTACGGTCTGTCCTCGAAGAGCAGATGCACTCATTCCCACTCTACGACGGCGACAATGCTATAGCTCCTCAGTTTCTGAGCGTTCGCAACGGTCTTGGCGACTTCATCGAGAAGGTTCGACATGGGAGCGAGAATGTCGCGAATGCACGGCTCATGGATGCATCCTTCTTCATCAAGGAAGACACGAGACATCCACTTGCCTCCTTCGTGCCGAAGCTCGACTCCCTGATGTTCATGGATCGCCTCGGGAACATGGCCCAGAAGACAAGCCGGCTGGAAACCATGGCACGCCATGCCGGTGAGTACTCCAAGCTGAGCCCGCATGACGTTGATGTTCTTGCCGCAGCAGCGCGAGTGGCGAAAGCTGATCTGGCAACCAGTATGGTAAAGGAATACACGTCGCTTCAGGGGGAAATGGGGAGGGTCTACCTGGAGAAGGAAGGTGCCCCGGCGGATGTTGCGGCCGCAGTTCGTGAACAGTATCTCCCTCGGTCAGCAACAGATGCAGTCGCCTCAACACGTTGCGGCCGCCTCCTCGGCATCCTCGACAGAGTGGATACGATCGTCGGGATCCTCGGGACGGGCTTCAACCCCTCCGGCTCAGAAGACCCGTACGGAATCAGGCGGGCCGGCAACGCTATCGTACGGACGATCCTGGAACAGGCTGAGTCGATTGACTTGGAGCGCCTCACGAGCGTGGACATGAGAGCATATGAGGAGAGCGGCATCCAGCTCGAGAGTGGGAATCTGCAGACGAACGTCCTGGAGTACCTGGCAGGGCGAGTCGTTCAGTACTACAAGGAGCGACAGTCGTCTCGCGACTACGCCCCCTTCGACGCTCTCCCCCTCGACCAGCTGGCGACAGTTCCAGCTCGAATCAACGCTTTGAGGGAGCGCTCCGGCGATGCCGGCCTTTCCGCCCTTGCCGACAGTCATCGACGCATTCAGAACATCACCAAGGGCATCGAAGACACGACCGTGCTGCCCGCCGATCTGCCGCTGACCGAGCCGGAAGAGCGCACCCTCAGGGACAATGCCGAGGTCTGCGCATCGAACGTCTCCCGTTTCCTTTCCCTGGGCCAGTACGGCGAGGCGATCCGGTCATGCGAGGCGCTGACCCCATCGATTAGCCAGTTCTTCGACAAGATCCTTGTCATGACACACGATGACAGCCTGCGATCTGCTCGTTTGTTGTTATTGTGCTACTTGAAACATATACTTGGTTCGGTCTGCGATTTCTCACGGCTCGTCTAGACTCACAACGGGAGGAACTATGGAACAGCACAAGTTCATCTACGACTTCGAGGAAGGGAACAAGGACATGAAG
Organism: Caldisericota bacterium; assembly: GCA_030652945.1. Taxonomy (GTDB): domain Bacteria; phylum Caldisericota; class Caldisericia; order Cryosericales; family Cryosericaceae; genus Cryosericum. The sequence goes on from JAUSAI010000175.1 coordinate 28,126, forward strand.
GCGATTCTCGGCGGCAAGGGCGCAGGACTGGCCGAGATGACCCGCATCGGATTGCCGGTTCCCCCGGGGTTCACCATGTCGACCGAGATGTGTCCAGCGTACCTCCTGGCCGGAGATATCCCGGAAGACACCAAGAAGGAGTTGTGGGAGCACCTCGCACGCCTCGAGCAGAAGCTGGGCAAGAAATTCGGTTCCGTCCAAAGCCCGCTCCTGGTGTCGGTACGTTCTGGCGCTGCAATGTCGATGCCTGGAATGATGGACACCATCCTCAATCTGGGGCTCAACAACGACACAGTCGAAGGACTAGCCGCACTCACGGACAATCCGAGATTCGCATGGGACTCGTACCGTCGATTCGCGCAGATGTATGGAAACGTCGTGCTCGGCATCGAGCATGATGAGTTCGAGAGACTGCTCGGTGAGCAGAAGATGTTGCAGGGCGCGTTGCTCGATACCGAACTGTCACTTGATAGCCTGAAAGCATTGCTTCAGAAGTACTTCGCCCTGGTCCAGGAGAAGACCGGCAAAGCCTTTCCACAGGAGCCGTTGGACCAGCTTCTCGGAGCTGTCGGGGCGGTGTTCCGCTCGTGGAACACGGAGCGCGCCATCACGTATCGAAGGATCGAGAAAATCGTCGACCTCATCGGTACCGCCGTCACCGTCCAGTCCATGGTATTTGGCAACATGGGCAACGACTCGGCAACGGGCGTGTGCTTCACACGAGACAACTCCACTGGAGCCAAGCGCTTCTCCGGCGAATACCTTGTCAATGCTCAAGGTGAAGACGTCGTTGCAGGCATCCGCACACCAGATAACATCGACGAAATGGAAACAGTGATGCCCCAGACCTACAAGCAGTTGGTAGACGTCTCTCTGTTGCTGGAGCAGCACTACCGGGACATGCAGGATATGGAGTTTACGGTCGAGGGTGGAAGGCTGTTCATGCTCCAGACCCGCAACGCCAAGCGCAGCCCGAATGCCGCCGTCAAGGTTGCTGTCGATATGGTGGCAGAAGGACTCGTCTCGAGAGAAGAAGCGGTGATGCGGGTGACGCCAACTCAGCTGGACACCCTGCTCCATCCGCAGGTAGATCCGACAGCCAGAATCACTGTCCTCACGAAGGCAATTCCGGCATCGCCAGGCGCCGGCAGTGGCAAGGTGGTCTTTGAGTCCAAGAGAGCTGCTGCGCTGGGTGAAGCGGGGGAGAAGGTCGTTCTGGTCCGTCAGGACACGTCGCCAGAAGACATAGATGGCATTTCCAAGGCCCAGGCAACGCTGACGACCCGGGGTGGTGCATCGGCCCACGCTGCACTCGTCGCGCGCGGCATGGGCAAGCCCTGTGTCGTAGGCGCGGACCAGGTCAAGCTGAACTACGCTGACAGAAGTTTCACCGTCAACGGGACAACCGTTCGTGAGGGAGATGTCATCACCATCAACGGAACGACTGGTGAGGTTATCCTCGGTGAAGCCCCTATGGTGGATGCAGAAGAGACACCAGAAATGAACAGGCTCCTTTCCTATGCTGACGACATCAGGCGTCTTGGCGTTCGTGCAAATGCAGACACGCCGGCCAGCGCACGGAAGGCACGAGTGTTCGGTGCGGAGGGCATTGGTTTGTGCCGTACCGAGCGCATGTTCAACGATCCCGATCGCCTTCCACTTATGCAGGAGATGGTTATTGCGGGCACCGTTGAGGATCGGCTGGCGGCTCTTGAGAAGCTTCTTCCGCTTCAGCGCGACGACTTCGAGAAGATTCTTGAGGCCATGGACGGTTTCCCGGTCATCATTCGCCTGCTCGACCCGCCCCTTCATGAGTTCCTGCCACAGTGGGAACGTCTTGAACAGGAGTTGCTCGAGGCCAGAACAGCGGGCGACACAGAACGCATCGGCTACATCGAGAAGGTCATAAAGCGCTACAACGAGCTGAAGGAGTTCAACCCGATGATTGGCTTCCGGGGATGCCGCGTCGGTATCGTATATCCGGAGATCTACCGTTTCCAGGTCCGCGCAATCGCCGAGGCCACCGCCACACTGGTCAAGCGAGGACTACACCCAATGCCGGAGATCATGCTTCCCTTGGTGGGTCACGTCAATGAGATCAAGGTGCTCAAGCCGTTGGTTCAGGCAGAACTCGACGAGGTGTTCGAGCACGAGGGCATCACAGTTGCCGTGAAGATCGGCACCATGGTTGAAGTGCCCCGTGCATGCCTGACGGCAGACGAGATCGCTGAGTACGCCGAGTTCTTCAGCTTTGGCACCAACGACCTCACCCAGACAACGTATGCCTATAGCCGTGACGATGCTGCAGGCACATTCCTGCCGACCTATCTCGAGTCGAAGGTCCTGGACGTCGACCCGTTCCAGACCATCGACCAGAAGGGCGTGGGCAAGCTCATCCGCATCGCCGTCGTCCTCGGCCGCAAGACCAACCCCCGCATCGAGATCGGTATCTGCGGGGAACAGGGAGGCGAGCCCGACTCCATCGCCTTCTGTCACGCGTCCGGACTCGACTACGTTTCCTGCTCCGCACCGCGAGTCCCCATTGCGCGCCTTGCGGCTGCGCAGGCCGCCATCAAGAACAGGCCGGCCGCCAGGTAGAACAGAATCCTCATACATGCTGCCTATCACGAACTACAGGGATAGGGAAGGAAGGCTGCTCTCTCAGGGAGCAGCCTTTGGCATTGCCAGCAAAGGGCGAGTCTTGCCCGAGGGTGACGATGGCATCCGCTCCCCGTTCCAGAAAGACCGCGATCGCATCATCCACTCGAGCGCTTTTCGCAGACTCCAATACAAGACGCAGGTATTCATTGCACCTAGAGGCGATGAGATTCGTACGCGCCTGACGCATACGCTCGAGGTAGCTCAGCTGTCTCGTTCGGTCGCCGATGCACTAGGCCTGAATGAAGATCTCGTGGAGGCGATAGCGCTGGGGCATGATCTGGGACACGCCCCATTTGGACATACCGGTGAAGGGGTACTGGACGCCAAATTGAGGGGCATTGACGCTACTCTCGGATTCGATCATGCAACACAGAGTCTGAGGGTTGTAGACGTCCTGGAGCATCGGGAACGCGGTCACGGCGAAGTCCTCTTCGGCCTGAACCTCACGTTCGAGACCAGAAACGGCATTGCATCTCACAGCAAGGGCCTGGAAGAGCTTCGCAACCTCGGCGACATGAACAATCCTCAAACCCTCGAAGGGCAGGTCGTGCGTCTCTGCGATCGGGTCGCCTACGTCAATCACGACTTGGACGACGCAATCCAGGCAGGGATAGTGGACATCAGCGACGTCCCAAAGGACGTCATGGCCGCGCTCGGCGACTTCTACTCGAAGCGCCTTGAGACCATGGTCCTCGACATCATCCAGTCGAGCGCTGCCGCGGGGACTATCTCCATGAGCAGCGACATACGGTCTGCCATGGATGCATTGATGATGTTCCTGAAGGACCGCGTATACATGCACTCCGTGCCCAAACGCGAGGAGGGAAAGGCGCGGGAACTGCTCTCGCGTATCTTCGACTTCTGCATGGAAGATGCGCTCCGTCTGGAGCCCTATCTCCGAGAACACCCGGTAAGTCAGCAGAATCGAGACCCGGTGTCTCTGCTCCAGACTGACCCCGTTTACCGCGCACGAGTCGTTGCTGACTATGTTGCGTCGATGACCGATCGAATGGCATTGCAGGTAGCCGGCAACCTCATTCTGCCGATCATCTACGTGTAGTAGAACTCGGGCGACATCGGGATGCCGCTCTTGTACATTGTGAGGGGGTCGGAAACAATTCCGGCCCCCTCGTGCGTATACCTATTCGGTAGCCTATGGAATACAGAGAATATGTGGCGGAAGCCAGCGTCAAGGTTGGAATTCTTGAAGGTATCGGCCATTACGTCAAATTGCACAAGCAGGGACGCAATTACGTCGGGCTGTGTCCTTTTCACCATGAGAAGACACCCTCGTTCACTGTCAGCCCTGACAAGGGGATGTTCTACTGTTTTGGCTGCAAAGCTTGTGGAGATCTCTTTACGTTCGTACGCAAGATACACGGCGTCTCCATGCAGGAGGCGGTTGAAATCATCTCCCGGGAATTCAGCGTCGAACTTCCTCCGTGGCACATGTCGACAACAGCATCCCGCGAGCGACAAGTGTTGCTTGGTGCGTTCAAGGCTGCCTCAGAATCGTTCACGGAAGCGCTTGATCTGGACTGTGCGGTCGAGTGTCGAGGCTACCTTCAACAGAGGGGTCTTGGGCACGACACGGCGAGGAAGTTCCTTCTCGGATACTGCCCAAAGGACGTCTCATGGCTGGTGAACCAGTGTGTCACTCGTGGTGTTGACGAAGGCGCTCTCGTTCGCGCCGGCATTGTTCAGCGACACGGCAACTCCCTTTCCTCTCCCTTTTCGCACCGCTTGATGTTCCCGATCTGGGATACCATTGCCAACGTCATTGCCTTCGGCGCCCGGTCTATCGATGGGTCCATGCCAAAGTACACCAACAGCCCCGAGACGCCTTTGTTTGCGAAGCGGCGTACGCTCTATGCCCTGCCACTGGCTGAAGCCGCAATCCGCGAGGAACGAACGGCGATCGTCGTTGAGGGGTACATGGATACGATTGCTCTGCACGCACATGGTTTCACGAATGCCATTGCCTCCATGGGCACGGCGTTCACAGAAGAACAGGCTGCAGTCGTGAAACGTATGGCAGCTCGTGTTCTCTTGAGTTTCGACGGTGATGAGGCTGGGCAGCACGCGGCACAGCAGGCGTTGGCAGTAGCTGACAAGACTGGGCTCGACATATCCGTCGTGCGCATACGGGGCGCGAAGGATCCCGACGAATTGCTCAAGACGGAGAACGGTCAGACGCAGTACCGCGCAGCCATCGATGCAGCCATTTCCGTCACGGACTTCCTGCTTGAACGAGCTGCAACTGGAAAGGACCTTGCGAGCACTTCCGGGCGCAGAGCGTTCGTTGACGAAATGGGCGAGATCATCGGCAGTATGCAGGACCCGCTGTTGCGTGAAGATCTCGTCCGGAAGATGAGCAGACTGCTGGACGGCGTCTCCGAGAAGGAAATCCTGAGCATGGTCCTGAGACGGCGAGTCAACCCGGCGTTGCAGAGCGCGTCAGATGTATGGCACATCAAACGTGCGGCTTTGAAGCATCCGAGCCGGCCTCGTGCCGAAGTGCAGACAACTGCCAGGTGGCAGACCGAACGCTTCATCACCCATGGCATCGTACACTTCCTGGACAAGCCGGCAGACATCGTTCGCCTTCTAGCCGGTCTCACTCTGCAGGATGAGGCCTGTCGCGAGATTGCGAACGTTGTAGCGCGCGAATCGAGTACTCGTGCGCTGGATGCGGGTCAGCTGATAGCGCAACTCAGCCCTGAAGCTGCAGCGCTGGTGGCACAATGGAGTGCGGAAGAGCACAGGTTCAGTTTTGACAGTCTTGTTGACGCCATCAAGCGATTTCATTCTCTCGACGACAATTCGAGACAGCCTCAGGACACGTCACCACAAGAACAGGAACTTCGGCAAAGGAGCCCATGATGGCGACAGAAAAGCGCACCCAACAGGAACGCCCCAAGCATCGCACTGCAGCAGAGGAAAGAGGGCCGATCATACCCAAGAAGAAGCGCTTGGCCGTCCTTTCCTCCGAAGAAACTCAGCCCGCCCTCGCCCCAACGCGGAAACGCCGCACTGCTAGTACTGCTACCCCTGCTTTCGAGAAGAAGGCAGCCAAGAAGAAGGTGGCTGCCGCTGACACCGAAGCCGACGTGGACGAGGAGTCTGAGATTGCGCCAGAGGAGAACCCGGTTGCTGAACCTCCTCTCCCTCACTCAAAGGAACTGCTGCGCCTGCTGGAAAGTGCCCGTCAAGGAGGCGCCATGGACTATAGCGCCATCATGGACGCACTGGAGAAGCAGGACGTCACCGTAGATGAACTAGACGCATTCTATGAGCGAATGGACTTCGAGGACATAGTCTTCGGCACCGTCCGATTCGTGCGCTCGACAGTCAAGAAAGCTGTTGAGGCTCCGTCGATTCCATCGATCATCCGCGTGACAACACAAGAAGAGCAGAATCCCATCCAGTCGTATCTCAGCGACATCGGCCGAGTCCCGCTGCTCACGCCCGACCAGGAGAAGACTCTCGGGAAGCTCGTCGCGGAGGGAAACATGGAGGCGCGGCAACAGCTCATCGAGGCCAATCTGCGACTCGTCGTCAGCATAGCAAAGAAGTACACCGGCCGGGGTCTGTCCTTTCTTGATCTGGTCGAGGAAGGGAATCTTGGCCTTATCCGCGCTGTCGAGAAGTTCGATCACCGACGCGGCTTCCGGTTCTCCACCTACGCCACGTGGTGGATTCGACAGTCGATGACACGGGCGCTCGCAGACCAGTCCCGCCTCATCCGTGTCCCAGTGCACATGGTCGAGAACTTGAACAAGATCGACAAGATCAAGAAGGGGTTTCTCCAGGAACACGGACGTGAACCGACAAAAGAAGAGCTTGCGCAGGCAATGGGCATCCCAGTCAAGAAGATCATCCGATACTTGCGTCTGGGCCAGCAGCCTCTCTCACTCGAGAATACTGTCGGGGATGAGGAGGAAAGCCGTCTTGAGAACTTCATCGAGGACGAGAAGAGTCCTTCCCCGGAGAAGGAGACATTCAACAAGTACTACAAGGAGCAGCTGGAACGGATTCTCAACACGCTGCCAGATCGTGAGAGACAGATTCTCATCAAGCGTGAGGGACTGCAGGGCGTCTATGAACACACTCTTGAGCAGGTAGGAATGGAGTTCCAGGTTACCAGAGAGCGTATTCGCCAGATTGAGGCGAAAGCAAAGCGCAAGCTGAAGGAGATGATCGCCAAAGAGAACGGCATGAACGAAGAGGATCTGCGCAACGATGGGAACGTCACGAGACACCGGATATCGGGCGGGCGCAAGAGGCCGATGGCCGATCGCTGATGCAGACTCATTCTCTTGACAATACCCCGTAGCCCACTACAATGTCCACTGTTCCCCGATAGCTCAATGGTGGTAGCACTGGACTGTTAATCCGGGGGTTGTAGGTTCGAGTCCTACTCGGGGAGCCAGCATTCTATCCGCCACCTTGGCGTTGTTCCTTCAATTCGAGACCCCGTTGGGTGAACCCCACGGGGTCTTCTTGTTTTCCATCTCTGATTGGCCTGGACCGGGTCTCTGCTAGACGCCGCCAAAGGGGATGGCCTCCCGGCAGGCTATCTGGTGCCGCGCCTGATGCCTCGCACTACAACGATCAACAGAATCGCACCCACCGTCGCCGTAATGAGAGCTCCAAGCAATCCGACACTCTTGATCTTCAGCAGCCCGAACACGTATCCGCCGACGACGCCGCCGATCGCACCGATGATCAGGTCTCCCAGCAAGCCGTAGCCGCTGCCTTTCATGACTTGACCCGCAAGCCAGCCCGCTGCGATACCGATGATGATGAACCAGACCCACTCTGGCATATCCTCGCCTCCCTGTTCTGGAATCCTTGTATTGGATTGACTGTCGAACATCAGATAGACCGCAACATCGACGAGTACCAGCCACTTCCCGTCCGTTGACTCTCGTTCAGGACAAGATGAGCTGATTCAGACGCCGACACATGGTGGACATCCTGCCAATGCTATGCTATCAAAACGCAATAGTCGTGTCAATCCCCCCTATCCGTTTCCGGCGGCGTTCCCAATTTCGTCTCCGACACTGCGAGAAGTGCCCGGGCAGGACTCCTGGCAAAAGCTCAACGGGCCTGGTTCTCGGGCTGACCTTTGGCATCAAGCACACTTGTCGCGACACGACCCGCGAACTACCTGAGATCGTTCCCTGACACGTGCGGCACTGTGCCGAGCCCCGGGGGGTACGCTTCAATTCGTTCAACACTATACTTGTCCTATGAGCGATTGGACAGAACGTCGCGCCAGCGATGCTCGACAACACGTGCATGTCGAAACAAGGATCAAGGTCAATGCCTGGCTGCACGTGCTACCCAGGCAAGACGGCCAAACGCTTCATGAGTTGGAGTCGCTCTTCCTGAGCGTTGCTGCGGGCGATCGGCTCACCGTCGAGGCGGTTCCATCTTCGTCCGCAGAGTTTCGTCTCACGTCCAATCGCCCTGACTTGGTTCCGGGCAATTCCGTGCACCAAGCTTGGACTCGCTTCACGAGTGCCATCCAGCCACTCGCCGGGCATCGCGACTTTCGGATTTCCGCGCATCTGGAGAAACGCATTCCCGAGAAGAGCGGCCTCGGCGCGGCCAGCGGTGACGCAGGAGCAGCACTGCTCCTGCTGAACGAGCTCCACGGGTTTCCCCTTGGCCACGATCAGCTCCTCGCTCTCGCGAGTTCGCTCGGTTCTGATGTCCCGTTCTTCCTTCGGTCAGGGCCCTGCATCGTGCGCGGCATGGGGGAGATCGTCGACCCCATCCCCACACTCCCTCGACGGTGGTGCTGCATCGCCCTGCCAACGTTCCGTGTCGATACGAGGCGGGCCTACATGACTCTCGACGACGCCATCAACCGAGGCGGAGCATCGGGAATGGAGCCCACGGTCGACTTGAACGCCGTCGTCGAAGCTCTTCGCACTGGCACTCCGCTTCGAGGCTCCGACGATGCGCGCCTCAACTCATTTGATGCAACTCTCGGGGAGAACACCGCGAGCTACCTCGGCATTCGCAGCATGCTTCTCGCGGGTGGCGCCATTCTCGCCGGTCTCAGCGGTTCAGGGAGTGCCATCTTTGGCATATATGCAGAAAGGGCAGCCGCAGAAGCAGCTGCCCTTGAAGTCCAGCGACGCATCAGCGCCGTGCAGACACTTGTCGCGGAGATTCTCTAGAGACTACTTCACCTCGACAGTTGCGCCCACAGCCTCAAGCTTGGCCTTGATTTCATTGGCTTCCTTTTCAGGAATGTGCTCCTTGACTGGCTTTGGAGCACCGTCAACAACGTCCTTCGACTCCTTGAGACCCAAGCCAGTGATCTCACGGACCACCTTGATGACTTCAATCTTCTTGTCGCCAACGACTTTTAGAATCGCGTCAAACTCGGTCTTGACTTCGGCAACGGCAACCGGGCCGGCAGCGGCAACGGCAACCGGGGCAGCAGCCGACACGCCGAACTTCTCTTCGATCATCTTGACAAGATCAGCAAGGTCCAGTACGGTCATGCTCTCAATTGCTGAAAGGATCTCTTCTTTGGTCATGTGATTCCTCCTGGTAGTAGTCTGTTATGTCTGTAGTACAGTCTGAGCTCTGAGTTCGCGAACCTTGTCAAGAGCGTACACAACACTGCTGACTGTCTGCTTGAGCGCCATCGCGAGCCCAGTAATCGGCCCGTTCATGCCACGGCAGACTTGACCGATCAACTCATTCCGGCCCGGCAGCTGGGCAAGACGTTCCGCCATGGATTCGTCAAAGAACGTCCCATTGACGATTGCTCCCTTCACGGCAAATCGCTGTTCGCCAACCTTCCCTGTCGGCTTCTTGTAGACTGCCTTCACAAGCGTCGACGGATCGAGCTCGCCAAAGCCGATGGCAGTCATCTGCCTGAAGAGCGACTCCGGGACCTGGAGTCCGATCTCCTTGACCGATCTCTCCAACAGGGTGTTCTTCACCACGACGTACTCGATCCCCTGTTTGGCAAGCTTCTTTCGTTCTGCCGAGAGAAAGGTCGCTTTCAGGCCCTCATATCCGACGAAGACAATCGAATTGGTTGCCTTCATCTTCTGGACCAGTTGACTCACCAAAGCCATCTTCTGTTCCTTCGTTAACACGCTTCACCTCCTCTTCAACAAAGAAAAATGCTCTCCGCCAGAGACAGAGAGCCGCTTTCTACACTACGCTCGTGTACACAGGCCTCGGCGGGAACATTGAGGGACACGCCCACCCGCTGTCTAGGGCAACTACTTACGGATTGAGTCTAACCTAAAGCTTGCTGTTGTCCAGTCTTATGGCCGGACTCATGGTCAGACCAAGGTAGACCTTGCCAATGTAGGTTCCTTTCACAGAAGCCGGGCGCGCCTTCTGGATGGCTTCATACAGTGCCATGAAGTTACTCTTGATAGCCTCGGGAGCGAATGACGACTTGCCCAGAAGGCAGTGAACCGTACCGACCTTGTCGACACGAAACTCTATCTTTCCACCCTTGAATTCGCGAACAGCTTTCCCCACGTCCGCGGTGACTGTGCCGGCTTTGGGGTTGGGCATGAGGCCCCGGGGACCGAGAATTCTTGCAACCTTGCCCAGAGTGGCCATCATATCCGGCGTGGCGACAGCGACGTCGAAGTCGAGCCAGCCTTCCTTGATCTTCTCAACCAGCTCTTCACCACCGACATAGTCGGCACCCGCTTCTTTGGCCTCAGTGCTCTTGTCGCCCTTCGTAAACACGGCCACGCGCACTGTCTTCCCTGTGCCAGCCGGAAGGCCCACAACGCCGCGCACATTCTGGTCAGCCTGCTTCGGATCGACATTGAGCTTGATGGAAGTCTCGATCGACTCGTCGAACTTGGCCGTTTTCAGCTTCGGAAGAAGCTCTGCCGCCTCGTCCAGCGTATAGAGCTTTGCAGGATCAATCAGCTTCGCTACATCCTGGTACTTCTTGCCTTTCTTTGCCATGTATCCCTCCGTGGTTACGTGGAGATGTCTCCTCCCACGTGTGCTTGATTACTAGTCGATGACCGTAACGCCCATGCTCTTGGCGGAACCCGCAATAATCTTGATGGCCGCCTCAAGACTGTCCGTATTGAGGTCCTCCATCTTGAGTTTCGCGATCTCCGCAAGTTGAGCTTTGGTAATGCGTCCCACCTTCTTCTTGTTGGGTTCAGCGGAACCAGCGTCAATCTTGATGGCTCTCTTGATAAGAGAGGACGCAGGCGGCGTCTTGGTGATGAACGTAAAGGACTTGTCTTCAAAGACCGTGATGACAGCTGGTATCACCAGACCCGGCTTGTCCTTCGTACGCTCGTTGAACTGCTTGCAGAATTCCATGATATTGACGCCCTTCTGACCCAGTGCCGGGCCAACGGGTGGAGCGGGTGTTGCCTTGCCTCCCTCGATCTGTACGCGTGCGTATCCTACGATTCTCTTCGCCATGGTAGAACCTTCCCCCCTGAACCTAGATCTTCTTGATAAAGCCGAAGTCTATCTCCACCGGCATTTCGCGTCCAAACATCATAAGCTTGATGCGCGCCTTTTCCTTCTCTGGGGAGATGCTCTCGACCTTACCCTGCATTCCATCAAATGGTCCGCCAATGATCTGTGTCGTATCCCCTACTTCGAAGTGCAGTTTCGCAACAGCCTCTTCCTCAGAGACACGATTCTTGATAATCCTCTCAACTTCGTCGTCAGAGAGGGGAATCGGCTTCCCGTAGTTGCCAACGAACCCCAGAATGCCCGGCGTATGAGTCACGACGTTCCACGTCTCGTCATCCATGACCATCTCTACAACCAAGTACCCAGGATACACCTTCTCCTGCTTGACTTTGCGTTCCCCGTTCTTGATGATGACCTTGTTGTCAACAGGAAGAACAACCGCAAAGACCCGGTCTTCCAGGGCAAGTGTTCTTATCTTCTGCTCAAGATTGCTCTTGGCCTTCTCCTCGGCTCCAGAGTAAGTGTGCAGAAGATACCAGTTGCGGTCGGGCATCAGTACCTACTTCACGAGCCAGTTCAGGGCGCCTGCAAACAGATAGTCCCAGATGCCGATATAAATCGCCCAGAAGACTACAAAGGAAACGATCGTAATGCTCGATTTCGCCAACTCTCTGGGCCGCGGCCATGTAACCCGATGTCGTATCTCGGTCCACATCGCCCGCGCCCCATCCTTCAGTCGCGCTCCAATCGTCTTGCTACTACTCAAGTTGCTCACGCACTCCTCCTGTACGGAAGGTGGCAGGCCCGGAGGGGCTCGAACCCCCAACACTCGGTTTTGGAGACCGATGCTCTACCAGTTGAACTACGGGCCTACCGTCAAGGGCTATTTGGTTTCTTTGTGCTCAGTATGCTTCTTGCAGTGCGAACAAAACTTGTTCATATGCACTTTGTCAGGGTCGTTCTTCTTGTTCTTCATACTGGTGTAGTTGTGATTCTTGCACACCGTGCACTCGAGCGTAATGATGTCTCTCATGTTCTTTTCCCTACTCCAGAATCTTGGTGACGACGCCGGCGCCGACCGTGTGGCCGCCTTCGCGGATGGCGAAGCGGAGGCCTTCCTCCATGGCGATATGCGTCATGAGGGTAACGGTCATGACGACGTTGTCGCCAGGCATTGCCATCTC
>JAUSAI010000032.1 GCA_030652945.1 Caldisericota bacterium
CTTGAAGGATGCGCTGGACGATGTTCTCTGCGGCATGCGGCAGACCTAGTTGACGCAGGTGGCGGGCGACTTCGGGTCCGCGCGGAGAAAACAGCAGGAGATCCACTGCCTGCAGCAGCTGTTCCGGTCCTTCCGCCAACACGGCAGCATCGTGCACCGTGAGGAATGTGGCATTCGCATTTTCCTGTCCGGGCAGTGGCTGGTAGATGAGCAGAGGAAGCCCAACGGAAGCAGCTTCGGCGATGGTGACGCCCCCCGCCTTACTGACGAGCAGGTCCGCCGCCTGCATCCAGAGGGGCACCTGATCGGTCCAGCCGACAGCTCGCACCTCGCATACGGAGGTCCTGGCCCCGGCGAGACGATGGACCTGTTCCTGCACGGCGGCGTTCGTTCCGCACAGAGCCACGATGGTAGAAGGTATTCTCAAAGGACGGGAAGTCAGTGCGTCGCACACCTCGACAATGTGACCCAATCCCAGTCCGCCGCCCATGACCAGAATGGCGGGGACATCCTGCGGGAGCCCCAGAAGCGCGCGAGCCTCCTGTTTGGTGTGGATGACCTCAAATGCCGGTCGGACGGGAATACCAAGTGAATGGATGGGAGTCCTGACGCGGGGATGAGAGGTGTGGAAGGCAGCGGTTACCTGTTCCCCGGCGGACGTATGCCAGCTGATGCCCCGGGACATGTACAGCGGCTGCAGAACGTAGTCGGTGAAGCAGTTGACCATGAGACACTGCTGCGTGGCATGTCTGTGGACCTTTGCCATTGCCATCGTCGGGAACAGGTGGGTGCTGACCATCGCGCCCGGCCTGAGGTCACGCACTACTGCACGCAGATGCAGATAGCCGATGTTAGACAACAGAAGGGACAAGGCCTCTGCCTCATGGAGCGTCATGCCGACCGAGTGTTTGAACGCGGCATCATAGGCTTCGGGCAGGAACCGTATCAGCTGCAGGTACGACTCTCGTATGACATACCGCATGGGAGACGGCACCGCATCCAGGAAGTCGAGGTACACTGGTTCCCAACCAGCTCTTACGAAGACTTCCCCCAAAGCCCGTACTGCCTGTTCGTGTCCTGACCCGATGCTAGCGTATGCCAGCAGGGCACGGTGCGAACCGTTCGCAGGAGTGGAGCCCCCGGCTTCCTGGGATGTCATGAACTTTGCAGTGCCTCACGCAGAGGGCGCGCGAGGAAGGCCACCATGAGCATCTTGAGGATGTCCAGTCCCAAGACCGGAACCAGCGCGGCAAGAGCTGTCTCAGTAGCACCGCGCAGCACGAGGACGTGTCGCATCCAGAGAATGCCCGGGACGTACAGAATAGCCAGGGATCCTTCGGCCAGGAGCAGGTCACGCAGAAAGCGGTCCGAACGCCAGCGCTCGGCAACGAAACCTACGACGACCGAGGTCAACAGGAATCCAGCCAGGAATCCACCGGTTGGACCAGTGAAGGCCGCCAATCCGGACGTGCCGCCGGCGAATACCGGCAGACCTGCCAGACCCAGCAGAAGATAGGACAGGACCGCAACGTAGGCTGTGCTCCCAAACAGCAGGGGCGTGAGGACGACGAATACTGTCTGAAACGTTACCGGGATGGGCTGGAGTGGAATACTGACATAGGCACCGATGACGAGCATAGCGACCATGACCGCCAACTGGGCAACTCGCCTCGTCGTGAGCCTCATGCAAGGTACGCGCGGATGACACTTGTGAAGAGTAGGACAACGGTCGGCATGATGTCCTCGTCGAAGGTATAGGCTGGATTGTGATGGGCAGCGGTCATACCCTTGGCAGGGTTGGCAGTGCCGACGAGGACAAACGCACCTGGGACGTGGAGCAGGTAGTACGCAAAGTCCTCGCCACCCATCGAGATTTCTGGTTCGACGACACTTTCCTTGCCAACAGCTGCTTCCAGGACCGGCCGCAGGAAGTCGACAGATTCTCTGCTGTTGATGACCGGTGGGTATCCGAACTGGTAGTCCAGCGACGCTGTAGCGCCAAGGGCTTCGGCCGTCCGCGTAGCAATACGCAGCACAGCCTCGGCGCCCTGCTCGGCGTCCTGCCGAGAGAGCGCCCGCAGCGTACCTGTCATGTGGACGGTGTCGGGAATGATATTGAATGCGGACCCTCCCTCGATGGTTCCGATCGTCACGACGCGTGACGACAGCGGGTTCGTCTCGCGAGCAACAATCGTCTGCAAGGCCGTGATGACGTGGGCGGCTGCGACGATGGGATCGACGCCGAGATGCGGATGAGCAGCATGAGTCCCCTTTCCGGCAATGATCAGGTCGAATCGGTCCGCCTCAGCCAGAAGTACACCTGCGCGCAGACCGATGCTGCCAAACGGCAGGGTGTTCCAGAGATGAATGCCAAAGACGAACGTGACGGGCGGGTTCCGGAGGACGCCTTCTTCGACACACGGTTCCGCACCGCCAGGGGAAAGCTCCTCCGCAGGCTGGAACAACAGACGGACAGTTCCACCGAACGCGTCCCGGTGGTCGACCGTCCAATGCGCGACGGCCAGTAGTGCCCCGGTGTGACCGTCGTGCCCACAGGCATGCATGATGCCGGGATTCTGGGAGGAAAACGGCAAACCTGTCTGCTCCGTCAGATGCAGGGCATCAATGTCTGCCCGTAGCAGCAAAGTCTTGTCTGCAGCAGTACCGGCCGAACCGGTCACAACGGCGGTCACTCCCGTCCCGGCGATGGGGTGGGGATCGATACCCAGTGAGCGCAGTTGACCCATGATGTACTGCTGAGTCTCGTGCTCCTCGAATGAGGGTTCGGGGTGAGCATGCAGATGGCGTCGGTGCAGAACGGCTTCGGCTGCATATGCAGTCAGATCGGCGTACTGGTCCTGTCGGCTCATGACTATTCTTCCTCCGATTGGTGAGTCCAGCTTATTAAGTGGGCCTGATTCGCCAAGACGGTCATCGTAGCATACCCCTGAAGACATTGGCCTGCGCCGTCAGCATCGGGATCAGTGACAAACCCGTGAAAGTGAGCCCCGGGGACGGAGAGCTTCCGAATCAGATCCCCACTCTCGGCTCATCCATTTCCGAGGTGACATAGGCATGAGCGAGGCGTCCCGTGTTGTTGGCGAAACCAACGCTTCCGCGGCAGTCAACCACGATGATGCCTGCCTGAGTGCCGATGGTATTGTCAACCATACTGACTGCCCCCGAAGCAGCACCCTGCGCATCAAGCCCCAGGCGCATGAAATCACAGGCTGTCTTGGTGATGAGCGTGCGCATCATCCCCTCACCGATGCCGGTAGACGACGCTCCGCCGAAACCGGTCGCATACGTTCCTGCCCCCGGAAGAGGCGTGTCTCCGACGCGACCGAGCAGTTTCAGAAAGACACCGCCCGTCGAGGTCCCCGCCACGACTTCGCCCTGTTCGTCGATGGCAACGGCCCCCACAGTCCCGTGCAGGAACTCGGGATGCTCTCTCATCAGAGCCCGCAGCTTGGGCCAGTCTCCAGCGTCGCCACGCAGAAATCGTTCGCGGTAGTCGCGCCACTGCATCCTGCGCTCCTCGGTGACCGGGTTGTGTGCCGGGATACCCATCATGCGGGCAAATTCCTGGGCGCCGGCACCCTGCAGGAGGACATGGTCGGTTTTCTCCATGACCATGCGGGCAAGCGCGATGGGGTGGCGGATATTCCGGATGCCGGTGACGGCACCGAAGCTCAGCGTTGGTCCATGCGCCATGGCAGCATCCATCTCGACCTCGCCGTCGAATGTCAGAACGGACCCCGTGCCAGCGTTGAACGTCGGGTCATCCTCCATGACGCTGATAGCCAGTTCCACGGCGTCCATGGACGAGCCCCCTCCCTTGAGGACAGACTGCCCGGCGAGAACAGCACTGCGGACACCTGCAATCGTTGCCTCTTCCTTCTCAGGGGGAATTCTGCCGACACCGCCATGTACGATGATGGAATACATAGTGCCTCCCTTGCACCAATGAGAGACTTCACGCAACCAGCTCTTTAACTATATGGTATACTCGGACATGCACAACCGCTTCACACAGCGGAAGCGGGGGCGACCTAGAGAAAGCGGGGAGAGGACCGATGGACACACGCCAGAAGCTGGTCGAAATCGCGAAGCGGATGTATGACCGCAACATGAACGCCGCCTTGGGGGGGAACGTGAGTATCCGCCAAGGCGATGCCATCATCATCACGCCGTCGGGCGTAAACAAGGGGTTCATGGCCGAACTGGACCTGATTACCGTCGACCTCGAGGGGAACCGTCTGTACGGCAACGGTGTCGCATCATCCGAGGCTAAGATGCACTATGAAATCTATCGGGAGAGACCTGACGTGGCGGCCATCATCCATGCACATCCACCCTTTGCCGTAGGTTTTGCGCTGGCGCACCGGGACCTTCCGGACAATCTCCTTCCCGAGACAACCATCGTTCTGGGACACGTTCCCTGCCTCCCGTACACGACTCCGTCGACGGTGGAACTTGCACGTCAGGTCGCGGAAGCGCTGCGTGAGCGAAATGCGGCAATCATGGCAAACCATGGTGCGATTACCGTGGGCAAAGACTTGGAGGAGGCCTATAACCGGATGGAACTCCTGGAGCAGACCTGCATCTCCGTGACTGTTGCAGTCGCACTGGGAGGAGTCCAGCCGATTCCGGAAGAAGCGATGGCGTTCTTCGTCGCCAACTTCGGCTTGCGGCGGTAAGCAGGAGTCTTATGAAAAACGGCATTGCAAAGCTCGCCAGCTTGCCTAGTATGTGTCCACGATGAAATCAACGACGATAGGAGTCATCAAGCCTGAGGAACTTCAGAGCATCCTCAACGAACGCTCCTACCACAAAGCCCTGCAGCGTGCCGCTGAGGCCATTACGCGGGCAGTTCCGTCGTCAAGCGTTACGCTGATGACCATAGAGAACGGACCACGCATACACTTTGAGGCGTGGGCGAACATTCCAGCAGCCGTCATCCGACGGGTGGAGAAGTCGTTCAACGGGGAGCTGCCGCGTAATATCGCCGAGGTACTTCGGACGCGCGAAACCTCTCTGATAGAGGACTTGCGAACGTACGCAGACTGGCGCGCCCCCCTCAAGACGGTCGGGTCGTGGGTCGGGTTTCCGATTGTCCTGCATAGCCGGGTCGTTGCCCTCATCAACGTACAGACGATACAGCACCGCATGACAGCGCTGACTGTCAAGGAACTGGCGTCCGTTGTGCAGACGATTTCCTTGATCGTTCTTCGCTATCAGGAGCGGCGTGAGCTGGCGACAAAGAACAGACACATCGACCTGCTGTACCACATGGCACTGGCGAGCTCACAAGAGAAGGACCTGCAGGAGGTCCTGCAATCGACCCTGGGGCTTCTTGGCAGACTACTCGGATATACGCACGCAGACATCCTGGTGTACGACGAAGCGCGCCAGGTTCTGATGCTTACGGCAAACCGTGGGCGTGAAGAAGGTCGTCTCGGAAAGGAACTGGACGTGAACAGTTCGAAGGGCGTCACCGTGAAAGCCTTCCGGGAATGCAGGCCTGTCATTGTCAAGGACACGACCAAGTCGGCAGACTTCATCGTCGGCATGTGGCCCGCACGGTCGGAACTTGCCGTTCCCCTTGTCTCTCAGGGACGCTGTGTCGGTATCGTCAACATTGAATCACAGAGACTGGCAGCATTCTCGCGATCGGATATCCGCCTGCTCTCTCCGTTTGTATCAGGACTTGCTCTGCTGATCGACAACTTCCAGAAGACACGGCTGCTGCACGAGCAGGCGATGTATGATGGATTGACGGGGACGCTCAATCGGCGCAGCATGGACGAGACACTGAAGCCGGAACTTGAGCGGGCAGGCCGGTACCATCACGACCTCGCGCTCGTGATGCTAGACCTGGATGACTTCAAGACGGTCAACGACCAGCTTGGGCACCAAGAGGGAGACCGCCTGCTGAGGTCCTTTGCGGACTGTATCCGGAAGGCCGTCCGCAATACGGACCTGGTATTCCGCTACGGCGGCGATGAGTTTCTCATCGTCCTGCCCGAGACATCCAGGGAACAGGCACGGAGCCTCCTTGAGCGCCTCAACACTCTCCACTGGCAGGAGATGATAGTAGGCCTCGGCCGCATCAGTTTCTCGGCTGGTATCGCGAGCGTCGTCTCGGATGCAGGTGCCATCGATCTGCTGCAGCTGGCCGACAACCGGCTCTACGAATCAAAGCGTCTCGGCAAGGGATTGGTGACTGACCGCTGACGCTGCCGTACGCGTCCTTGTGACCAGACGTGTGCCCCCTATACTGTCACCATGAAGATCATGGTCTGCGCACAGGGCGCCGGGCTCAAGAAGCCCTACACAAAGATGGCACAGGACGAATACGCCAGACGCCTCACCCACTACTGTGAGGTCAGCATTGTAGACGTGGCCTCTCGACAGCTTGCCACCTATGCCCGTTTCGAGGAGGGAGTCCGGGTTCTGCTGGATCCACGGGGCCAAGAGTTGGCGTCCCATGAACTGGCTGAACGACTCCAGGACCTCATGAACATGGGTACAAAGAAACTCTCCTTCTTCATCGGAGGTCCCGAAGGATTCAACCCGCTCCTTCAAGGGTACGTTCAGCAGAATCTGACGGTCCGCCCTCTGTCGCCGGGCCCCAGCGTGCTATCGTTCGGGCGACTCACCCTGCCGCACGAATTTGTACGCATCATTCTCCTTGAGCAGCTGTACCGGGCCTTCACCATCCTCAAAGGTGAACCGTATGACAAGTAGCCTGGTTCAGCTTCAGTCAGAATCCCGTCCGATTCCTAGGCCTTGCCTCTGCGCGACTTCGATTCCCGATTTCTCAGCAGCCGCCACACGATGCACAACCACCGCCACCGCAGCCACAGGAGCCACCCCCACAGCCGCACGAAGCACCGGCACCGCCATCGTCTAGGTCAACGTCGCCGTCACCGCTGCTGTGCACGGTCTTTGCCATCTGACACTCCTCGCCGCATGCGGGACATGTGGCAACCCAGCGTGAACACGGACCGTACGTTCTGTCGATCCACTCATGCTTGCTTCCTTCGGCCTCAAACGTGTTCTTGCACACGTCACAACGGTATCTGCTCACATATCCCCCTCGGTGCCTGGTTGTGAAATCAAGCAAATCTGTTTATAAGTTGTGAATAACTTCGTCTGTCAGCAACCCTGGATTGTGGACGAACCAGACTCGCCCAGGTTCAGGGTATCAACACAGTGCCACACGTCATTGTCGTCTGCACGCAGAAACGAGAGGAATGCTACCCGGAAGTCGAACGGCTGCAAGTCGGTATCAACGGCCTGACGTGCCGACATCAGCGACTCTTCCTGATCGAAGAACCCGATAGAGATGTGCGGAACGAAATCGCGCACTCGCTCGACGGCGACCCCAGACGTTGCCCCGAGGAGCACCCCCCGGATTGCAGCGATTTCCCCGTGCTCGTCTTCAGGGAGGAGCCACAGGACCGGCGTGTCGCCGTGAAATACCCCCGTACTGCCGACACAGACTCTGAAAGGCGTGATATGCGCAAGGCCTTCCTGAATAGGCAACCGTACCGACTGCCACATTGCGACGTCTAGATCCTGGGCAAACATCAGTGTGATATGGGGCATGATGCGCTCAACATAGGGGTCGAAACGATGGCGGAACGTGTTGATGTAGTCGCCAGCGTCTCCGGTGATACAGATGGTCACCGCCCCACTCTCTCTGAATCCTCTCTCAATGTACTCCATACTAGTAGTATACCTGCCCGGCATGTTCCGGCAACGCGTGAGAGTCTCTCCCGGGGGATGCAACCTTTCGTCGTGGACTTGGATATCATGATGGAAACGGCAGGATTTCTATGCGAAGGGATGTCACCATGGACCAGGAGCTGAAAGACGTAGTCGCTCGTGTGCGAGGTGGGGAAGAGACAGCGTTCGATGAGCTCTACCAACGCACCGTTCGACAGTTGTACAGGACGTTGTATACGTACTTGATGGTTCGCGAGGACGTAGATGATGTCGTGCAAGAGGCCTACTTGAAGCTGTACCTGCACCGCAAGAGGCTGGACGACTCTCGTTCAGTTCCCATGTACCTGAGGACAATTGCGATCAACTGTGCCCGCAGGACACTCCGGCGACCGAGAGTCATCGTTGAACCAGAAGAGGATAGCGTCGCCGGAGAGTTTTCAGAGATAGGAGGACTTGTCCGCGAAGCCCTGGAGAAGCTGACTCCCGCTGATCGTCTGGTGATAGGACTGTTCTACGGTGACCAGTCTTCTATTCACGACATCTGTTGTATGACACGGGAGAAGGAAGGAACAGTCAAGTCCCGGCTCTCGCGAGCGCGGGACCGACTACGGGAGGTAATTGGCCATGGACAATGACGACAGAGACTACACAGACATACTGAACGGTGCGCTCAAAGATCTGGAGCCGCGCGACGAGCTGCACGGCAAAGTGCGGGATCGCATCACACGGAGCGTTGCGCGTGCGCACCGCCGCAATACAGCTCTCGGGGCCGTTGCCGTTGCCATCGTTGTTGTGATGGCGCTCAGTGCTGTAACACCAGTCTTCGGGCGAAACGGCACACTGTCTCAAGTCATAACCTCTATGGCGGCTGAGCGGCAAGCGCAGAAGATGTCCAAAGTGCTGGGGACTGCTCCGGTCCAGCAGACAGCTGCTGCTCTACAGACGTCGGGGGAAACCATACAGGCAGTCAGCGATAGCGCGCTATCGGAGACAGATGGCTTGCTCGCGCTCGTGATCGCCGAGCGGGCACAGAAGCCAATCGCAGACATTCTCAAGCTGAGGACGGCAGGTCTAGGCTGGGGGCGCATCATGGCGGAGCTCAACGTTTCGAGCCGTGACATTGGCGAAGCGATCAGCCAGGTAGAGACCGTGATTGTCGAAGTGAATACAACCCACGTGACTCCATCCGACAGGGTTGTGGTTAGTGGCGAGATCACCAGTGCGTCAGCGACGAACATCACCGTTGCCGGCACATCATTCGTTGTTGCGCCAGAAACGGAAATCAAGTACCGTGGCAAGGCAGCTACGCCGGCAGCGATTGCCACAATGCTGCTTGGGGGTAAGGTCTACGCCACCGTGCACGGGACGAGGTTGGCTGATGCGAGTTTCCGTGCGGGGCTAGTCACCGTTCGGGATGCGGCGAACGACGGACAGGAGAGTGGAACCGTCCCGAACCATGAGCAGGAGGTCCACGGCAAGGTCACCGCCGTGACCCCCACCATGCTGCGCATCGAGGGCTTTGCCTACGACATCGTCATCAGCGCCACCACGAAGGTGGAGCAGAACAGTGCGGATCACGTGGACATCTCTGCCATCAAGGTCGGCCAGACCGTCGAGGTCGACGTCCACCTTTCTGGAACCACGTACGTCGCACAGCAGGTCGACATCAAGGACAAGTACGTAAACCCTGGCACGGGAACGGGCGGTGATGACTCGCACGACGATAGCGACGAAGGCGACGGCTCAGACTAAGTCACGCACTCCATGCTTCTTTCGGCCCGCAGGGGTGACCTTGCGGGCCGATTTCCGTCGGTCTTCTGAAGCGACAACGTCAGCTGTTCGTCCCGAGTCACAGCCTTTGTTGTGCCCCGACGCAGGATGCATACCATGTGAGCATGGAAACGGTCATCCGCAAGTCCCTGTTCTACCGCACAGGAATTGGGGGCGAGGGAACCTATGCAGCTACACACGTGACGGGCTGCTCGCACGGCTGTCGCTTCCCGTGCTATGCCTTCCTCATGATGCAGCGCTTCGGCAAAGTCGCATCGTATGAGGAGTGGTGCCGTCCGCGCCTGGTTGCCAATGCTCTTCAGCTGGCGCAGAAGGAACTCCCACACTTGCGGGGCAAGGCGCACAGCATCCACTTGTCATTCGCAACCGACCCCTTCATGTTCGGGCAGCCTGAGGTGGTTCAGTTGACGCTGGAGCTGATGCGCCTCATCAATTCGTTCGACATTCCTGTTCACGTGCTTACAAAAGGGGTCATCTCCGAGGAGGCGCTGGCCCTCTCGCGGCGGAACGTGTTCGGCATTACACTGGTCTCTCTGGACGACGGATTCAGGACACGCTATGAACCGGGAACGGCGCCGTATCTGGAGCGTGTCATGGGATTGTGGCGTGCCCATGATCGCGGGCTGAGGACATTCGTCAACATGGAGCCGTATCCAACACCGAACATCTGGCAGCAGGATGTCGTGCGGATTCTTGACGCGGTCGACTTTGCGGATGAGCTGCGTCTGGGGCGGCTGAACTACAACGATGCAGTTCGACAGTGCCCTGGGTGGCGAGCGTTCTATCTCGCGACCGGCGAGACCGCACGGCAGTTCTGCAAGCACCACCACATTGCCTACGAAGGCATTGGAGCGGAGACGGAAACGAGACATCGTCGCAAGGAGCCCGATGACGCCGACGGGCTGTTCGGCGAACGACCGTCCTACTCTTGAACGAACTGCCGCTCAGGCGGGCTGTGTGCTTGGCACCGAACACTCTCATGCTTATAGTGTTAATGCATTGAGTGAGATCAACAAGGAGTCCCATGATGTCAGACGATGAACGCGAGCAGTGGGAGGTAGTTGCCAGGGGGCTGGAGGAGACCGGCGAGTACCGCGTCATCCGCCGATACCACACGGTGGACCACTATACTGAGCCTGATTCTGCGCCAACGCAGCTGGGGCTCATCGTGGATACGGAGACGACGGGCATCGACGGGCAGAAGGACAAGGTTATTGAGCTGGGATTGGTCCTGTTCGAATACGCTCCGGAAACTGGCCGCATCTACCGCATCGTTGAGAAGTTCGATCAGTTGCAGGATCCGGGTCGACCCATTCCGTCCGAAATCACCGCACTGACCCATATCACGGACGAAATGGTGCACGGGCAGCATATCGATGAGGGCGCTGTCCAATCCCTTGTCGCTCGCTCGTCACTGATCATCGCACACAATGCCGCCTTTGACCGTCCATTCGTCGAACAGAACTGGCCGGCCTTTCAGGAGAAACCGTGGGCGTGCACGATGAGCCAGATCCACTGGTATGACGAGGGGATTGCGACGCAGAAACAGGAGCTTATCGCGCTCAGCACTGGGTTCTTCTATGATGCACACCGGGCAGGCAATGACTGTCTGGCACTCCTGCACATTCTGGCGCGTGTCCTTCCCGTATCCGCGGTGCCAGCATTGAAGCCTCTGCTCAGCCATGCGATGACTGATGATGCCCACATCTGGGCTATCGGGGCGCCGTTCGAGACCAAAGACGCACTTCGGATGCGGGGTTATCGGTTCAACAATGGGACAAACGGTCGGCCGAAAGCGTGGCACCGAACGGTGTCTGCAGACGAGAAGGAAGAGGAGTTGGTCTTCCTGGAGTCGCTGTACCCGAGTGCACGGTCGACTGCGCGTATCGACGTGACGTCGCCGCTTGACCGCTTCTCAGTGAGAGCCTGACATGGAACGACTGGTCTTCGACATCGAGACCGTAGGTGCTTCTTGGGAGTCCATGGAGCAATCGGTGCAAGAGTCTCTACTGCGTTCTGCCAGAAACGAGGAGGAGCAGGAGGAAGTCCGTACATCGCTGAGTCTCTTCCCGGTCACCGCCCAGATAGTGTGCATCGCCCTCTATTCACCCGGGCAGGACCATGCGGTTGTCTACTTCCAGGCACCGCAAGGGGGAGTGGAGCGGACGCGAGAAGAGAAGGAAGCCTTCATCCCGTGCACCGAGAAAGAGTTGCTGGTGCGATTTTGGGAGGCGGCAGGCAAGACACGGCAGATCGTAACGTTCAACGGCCGCGGCTTCGATTGCCCTATGATTCTGGTTCGATCGGCGGCTCACCGCGTGCAGCCGACCACGGACCTGATGCCCAATAGGTACAGCCCCCAGCACATCGACCTGATGGATCAGTTCACCTTCTATGGCGCTATGCGGAGGCGCTTCAGTCTGGACCTGTGGTGCGACGCCCTGGGCATTGAACAGCCAAAACGCGAGGTCCGCGGCAGCGACGTCGCGGGCCTATTCGCAGCCGGGGACTACATGAAGATTGCGCGGTACTGTCTGGGCGATGCGAAGGCAACGTCACAGCTCTTTGACCTCTGGAGCAAGTACATGAGATTCCCTGCGCCTGAGCAGTAGGAAGTGCGGTGGTGAACGGTTGGGCTTGCGCACGCGCGTCGCGTGTCTTACGATGTGACACAGAAGGTGCAGACATGGGAGGCGGGAGATGAACGAACTGCCGGGCATCCGGAGCAGGGGGAACACCGTTGAGATCTGGCGCCGCGTCGTCCCAACTGTGCTTGTTCTCACAGCAGCACTGCTGGCGTTTCTTGCCACGACCAGACCGCTTGTCCGCATCGAAGTCGTCGACTTCAAACAGGAACAGCAGGACATGGGCAGTTTCTACGGCATCTGGACCGAGGAAGACCGTCGTCTCAAGATGCTGCCTGTCGCACAATACATAGCTGAAGTTACGGAGGGCAAGACAGTTGCTGCCCGTGGTGCCACCTGGCAGGAGTTCGTGGCGGCGTTGCGCTTCACCCAGGAGGGCAATCCGCCAAACAGGACCTGGAGCTTGCGAACAGGGGAATGGGATACAGTCTATGCGTACGCTGCCGACGTACCGGATGCACGGGTCACAGAGGGACTGAGCGACGGTGATGAGCGGTACGCGCTGCTGGATGATGGGACATACATGCGTGCGGTGATGGTGAAATTAGACGAGGGCGACTTTGGGCTCGGATCGGGTCTGCACGGGCCACCCCCGGCGCTGGCGTACCCGGGGCGTCCGTGGACTCTGGGGTTGCTCGCGCTGGCAGTGCTGGTGTACGTCCTGCTGCCTTGGCGCCGACGACGCGCCGGCGTCCTCTCGGTGGCGAGGTGGCGCGTTGTCCTCGGCGACCTGGTCGGGCTGATGCTGACGGCCGTCTTCTTCACCATGCCTCTGCTCATCACGTCCAACACCGTTCTCGCAGTGACAAGTTACTGGTTCCTGACGCTCATCTTCTGGCTGATTGCTCTGCTTGGGGCATGGGCACTACAGGTCGCTGCATTCTACGGCGGGCTTGAGCTGGAGCTTGCAGAAGACCGGCTCGTGCGAACGACGTACACGTGGAGAGAGGAGTACCCATACAGTTCCATGTCATTTGTGCAGCCGGCAGTGCAGCGCCCGCCACGCTGGCTGGTCATAGCGTCGTGGCTTACAGCATTGAGTGGTCGCGGCGCGGGGAATGCCCTCATCGTTTCAGGCATGGAGTACCAGGGACTTCGTATCGTCATGCAAGATGGGCGCAAACTGGAACTGTGGACGACGGACCAGCTCGGCGGCAGTACGATGGCCGGGTCCGTTGCCATCCTGGAACGGCTCAGGGCAGCGGGTGTCCCTGTCATTGAGGATACAGCCGTCTCCAACGCCATGGGGGTCTCCTAGAAGCCTGAGCCCGCACTCCTGAGCAAGAGAAGAGTGCTACCAGCGGCTCACCTGTGCCGCCTTGATGATGTCCGCTAGGACGCCCGAGGCGGTGAGGAGTGGCCCCCCTCCGGTACCACGTACGGAGACGGGGACGTCGCCGAAGCGGCTGGTGCTAAACAGGAAGAGGTTCTCTGACGGTTCCAGCGTTCCCCAGACGGACGTATCGGGGTAGGAGCGCATACCCAGAACGGCGTGACTGTCGGTCCCGACCGTTCCGACGTAGTACGAGACACTCCCGGGCCGCCGTGCTGACTGGAGTCGTTCAGTCAGTCGTTCCAGGCCGTGATCACGGAAGTCCTGGAAGCCAATATAGGTGCGGTCTAGCAGAGGTTCCTGCTCCACGTCTTCCATGGAAACAGCCATACCCATGGTCTTGGCGAGGATCACCATCTTGCGAAGGGCATCGCGTCCTGCGAGGTCGACGAGGGGGTCCGGTTCGGCAAAGCCACGCTGGACGGCGTCGGCGATTGCACGTTCAAGGGTAACACCCCGATTGACGTTGCCCATGATGCAGGACAGGGAGCTGCTGCACAGTGCCGTGACGGCGAGGACGGTGTCGCCCGTTTCGAGAAGGTCGTGAAGTGTACTGATGACAGGCAGGGAGCCGCCGACAGTGCACCCGTAACGGAAGGGAGCACGCGTTCGTCTGCTCGCTGCACGGGCATGGTCAAACCATCCGGGGATCTCTGCCAGTGGGATCTTGTTCGCCGTAACGACAGGGATACCTGTTCCAAGAGCCTCAAGGAGTATCGACGCAGTCTCACTGGTCGCTGTCGCGTCGACCATCAGGTAGTGCGTGTCGGATGGTTGCCCAAAGCGATCGAAAATCGGGTTCAGCGCATCGAGGGAGAGTCCCGGCTCGCGGGTTGTCCAGTCGGCGGCTGTCGAACCCTGCTCGATGCTGCGCCTGGCGCCATCGTCACCGAACGTCATGGTGTTGCTCCGGAGGATGCCGCCGTATCGCAGTCGTACCCCTGAGTCGTCGGCAATGTGTTCTCCGTGCTCGAAGAGGAGCCGCGCCAGAGGCGAACCGACCTTGCCCGCCCCCAGCTGGATGATGAACGTTTCCGCGCAGCTGCTCATGAAAGCTCCTCGCGAATAATGTCGAAGATCGTCTCGGCGTCGGATGGAACAAGCCTGGGAGGATTAGCGCACGCATCCAGCTCTGGACTCAGCGCGATGCCCAGGTTGGCAACGTGTCCACTGGCAAGCGCCATGGTCGTTTCGGGATCTTTCAGGAGGCTTCCCGTCAGGATCAGGAGAGCGCTCTGTCCCCTGCCTATGATCCCCTCGCTGGTCAGCCGCCGGAGCCCCGCAAGTGTTGCGGCTGATGCCGGCTCACATCCGATTGCCTGACGATCCAGCTCGTGTTTCGCAATCAGAATCTGGGCGTCGGTGACAGTCGTCACAACACCGTGTGTGAAGGTGATGGATCGGACAGCCTTGCTGTAGTTGACGGGGTTGCCTATGCGGATGGCCGTTGCGATGGTCTCGGGATGTATGGGCTCGAGATGCGAGAACGCGCGTTCGGCTGCACGGGCAAACGGCGCAGCCCCCTCTGCCTGAATGACGGCCAAGCGCGGAACGGTAGACAGCAACCCGAGCGCCTTCATCTCGATGAGTGCCTTGCCGAACGCGCTGGTATTCCCCAGATTACCGCCGGGGACGACAATCCAATCCGGCAACGATGCTCCCAGTTGCATGAAGCAGTCCAGGATGATCGTCTTCTGTCCTTCGAGGCGGAATGGATTCAGTGAGTTGACCAGCGTCAGGTCGTGTGATGCTGCCAGCTGTTCGACCGCGCGCATTGCGTCATCGAAATCGCCATCTATCTGCATCGTGCGCGCGCCGTATGCCAGTGCCTGGGATAGCTTGCCAAGGGCGATCTTCCCGTTCGGGATGAGGACGAAGACGGGAAGGTGTGCGCGGGCGCCGTAGGCCGCAAGAGCGGCAGACGTGTTTCCCGTGGAGGCACAGATGAGTGCACGGGCGCTCCGATGCAGAGCCCAGCTGACCGCGACGGTCATACCTCGGTCCTTGAACGATCCGGTGGGGTTCTCGCCCTCGTGCTTTGCCCAGAGAGCGGAAAGACCAAAGGGGGCAGGGTCAAGTGCATACAGGTTCGTTCGCCCTTCAGGGAACGTGACGAGTTCGTTGGCCGGAAGGTCCAGCACCAATTCGCGGAACCTCCAGACGCCGGATTGGTCACAGGGGGCATCAGAAGACGTTCGACGCGCAAATTCGCTCACCAGCTCTGCCGAAGAAGCGTGTTGCTCGAGATCGAGGTGTACGTCGAGCAGGCCACCGCAGCTGCAACGAAGCCGCCTGTCGTCCAACGGATAGACGTTGTCACACTGTATGCATCTGAGCTGTCTGTTCATGGCACACCCCCGTGTGGTTCAGTATGCCGGGAACACGGCGAACAGCAATATCGGAGCGGACGTCCTCGGGAGAATGGCGCTTCCTCGAGGAACGGAAGAGTTATCAACAAGTAATCAACAGATTTGCTTGATTTCACAACCAGGCACCGGTCAGAGGCACCGGTCAGACGAGTTTGTCGAGTTCCTCCTTGGTGAGACGGTTGTGCCGGATGAGACGGCCGGTATTGGTGAAGACGACGTCTTCGGCGATGTTCGTCGCGAGGTCCGCGATACGCTCCATGTCAGAAGCGACGAAGATGATCTGCAGGGCGCGGTCGATGGTACCCGGGTCCGCCATCATGTATGTCAGTAACTCGCGCAAGATCTGCTGCTGCAAGTTGTCTACCGTATCATCCCGTCCGACCACTTCGATTGCCAACCGCGTGTTGTGCGTCGAGAACGCCGTCATCGCATCAGCCAGCATGTGACGTGCCTCCTCGCTCATGCGGGGCAAGTCGATATATGGCTTGATGTCTGGGCGCGGGATGAGGTACAAGGCACTCCGGGCTATGTTGACGGAGTGATCCGCCAGTCGCTCCAGATCACTCCCAATCTTGGCATACATGTAGACCTCGCGGAGCACCCGCGCCTCTGGCTGATAGAGGGCGATGAAGTTGATGGTTTCGCGTTCGATTGCGTGGTCGTACTCGTTTGCCTGGGGTTCGTCGACGTCCACGACCTCCCGG
>JAUSAI010000033.1 GCA_030652945.1 Caldisericota bacterium
ACTCTCTAGGAGTCGATGACTGATGAATTGACTGTACTGCAGACTACTGAGCGCAAACCAAGCTATACAGCATGTCCAATCAACAGCACCCCTGCCATCAGTTGATGCGGGTGGTCTCCGAAATTCGCATGCACTACCTCCTTGATATGAATAGTGGTGAAGCGTCAGTCGAAACTGACTTTGTGAATATACTACTGCGTCCACGATTTGTCAACTAGGCGAGGCCCGACGTTGATCCTGCACTGCAACAGCATATACTGGCTTCATGGATGGACACGTCCTTGTCGTTACGGGTCCGCGCGCTAGCGGGAAGACTACGTGCTCGAGGACTGCCCACGACGGCCTGCCTGGATCCCTGCTCCTTCATGTCGACGATCTGTTCCATTCCATCATTGGGCAGGACAGAGGGCGGTGGGACGGCAGGGAAGCCGACCTCTACGCGCTCGTTCTGTATCATGAGCTACTGCTGGCTCGGCGCCTTGCAGTCGAGTGTGGCGTGATCATTGTCGATGCCACTCTCCTCCCAGACCAGCTGGAACCCCTGGTGACCGGAACGGACCCCCCAATCGTCGAAGTTCTCGTGCTGCTTCCTCCACTTGCTACGTGCCTTGACCATGAGACCCGCACCGGAAGAACGGTCCCGGCATGTGACGACAAGGTGCGGACGACGTGGCAAGAGATGCAGGCATGGCGAACGAACGCCGGAGAACATGTGACACTTGCCGAGAAGACGGGGTATGAAACCTTGGCGACGCTTGCGCTCGTCGTCCAGCGCCTCCTCAGCTCCGGAGCGAACTGACCCGACGAGAGCCTGCGGGAGAACCACGCCGGCACTTGTGTGCGACGGCAGGCAAATGCTAGCTAGATGAACTGCTCGAAGCGCTCTTTCCCTGCTTTGCAGACGGGGCAGACAAGCGGCGGCTCCGGCCGTGCACAGAGATACCCGCAGACCCTGCACCGCCAGACTGGAAACGGCAGACCCTTGATGTCGAGGCGTTCCGTGCCGCGCGACGGTGCGACGGAGCCGCCGACGGGGCGACGATCTGGAATAGCCCCCACCCTCTTCTCTCCGCGCACGACCTCCGGTGAGACGTAGAGGGCACAGTAGCACGAGCCGTAGTCATTCAGATCGACGTCGCGGTAGTCACACGGGCAGATGACATCGAGGTCACTGTTGCGGTCTCCCGACGCAAGGCGGCAGGGGCAAGCAGGGTAGCCATAGCGTGCCTCGTTCTCCAGCAGTCCCTGCACCAACTCACGTGCAAACTGGTCATCCGGGTTGACGCTATATCCTGCATCGCGAGCCTCTTTCACCAGCCGCGCCCAGACCTCGGCAACGCGCTCGCCCGTCACGCCGCTCATGCGGAGGCCAGCTCCCGGAGTCGGTCCTCCTGAAATCCGATGATGCACTCGTTCCCATCGATGACGATCGTGGGGAAGGAACTGGCGGGATTCCACTTCAAGAGCTCCTCCTTGGCCAGTTCACGATTCCCGCCCGTCTGCAGGTCGACGTCGACATAGTCGTAGGCGACGCCGAGTTCCTGAAGCAGTGCCTTGGTTCTGCGACACCACCCGCATGTGGACAACGTATACATGAGGATGCGATGCTTCGTAAGAGTCCCATTCACGTGGTTCGGTTCGAGCATGGATTCCTCCCGGTTGGTGGAAATGTGATCTCAGCTCTTGAGCATTGAAGCCATGATGCCGACAGCCTCGTGGCACTGTTCCGCCGTGACATCATGATGAGTGACGAGCCGGATGTTCGTCGCCGTGACGTCGTTGCAGAGAACGCCACGTTCCCTGGCACCAGCCTTGAACTCTGCGGCCGTCATACCGCTTCTACTGACGTCGACCATGGCCATGTTCGTCTCCACGCTGGCCGTGTCCGCGCCAAAGCCTGCGGCGGCCAATTCGGATGCCAGCAGTCTGGCGTTGGCATGATCCTCGGCAAGCCGGTCAATCATCGTCTCAAGGGCAACGATGCCCGCTGCGGCAATGATGCCTGCCTGACGCATACCGCCGCCCATGCGCTTTCGATTCCTGCGCGCTTGTTCGATGAAGTCGACCGATCCAACCAGCAGTGAGCCAACGGGTGCGCACAGACCCTTCGACAGGCAGAACATGACCGAGTCGGCGTAGGATGCCCAGACGTCGGCTGCAATACCCGATGCAACAGACGCATTGAAGATGCGGGCGCCGTCCATGTGAACGACAATGCCGCGCGCGCGTGCCATGGCCGAGATCTCACGCACATACTCGATGGGCCAGACCGCACCGCCCCCACGGTTGTGCGTGTTCTCGATTGCAATCAGCGCGGTCCTCGGAAAGTGGACATTCCCCGTATCGCGAATCGCACGTTTCACATCGTCCGGTTCCATGATGCCGCGCCGTCCCGGCACCTGCCGAGCTTGAACACCCGACAGCGCCGCCATGGCACCTGCCTCGTAGTAGAAGACGTGACTCTCGGCTTCGGTGATGATCTCGTCGCCTCGCTGGGCATGCGTCATGATGGCAACCTGATTGCCCATGGTCCCCGAGACGACGAACAGGCCCGCTTCCTTGCCCAGCATCCTTGCTCCGAGCTCCTCAAGCCTGCATACCGTCGGGTCTTCCCGATAGACGTCATCCCCGACCTCTGCCGTCGCCATAGCGTCTCGCATGGCCTGTGTCGGTTGTGTGACCGTGTCCGAACGAAGGTCAATCATTGGCTGCCTCCAGTGGCGAGTAAGCGGTGCAGGAGTCGTCAGACATTCTCTACATGGACCGACTTGACCCCGCTCATCCTGCCGACGTGTTCAACAATCTCGTCAATCGTTGGATCCAGGAACTTGTCATCAGAGCTGATGCTGACTTCGACCCTGACCGCCCCGTCGTCGATGCCGATGTACTTGACCATCTTGAGCGTTATGATGTCCGCCCCGACGGGTGGGTAGAGGACGTGTCTCAGCTCCTCGGTAATCGTCTTGACGTCCAGACTGGAGTCATAGTCGATGCCCTTGACGTCTCTCTTGTACTTGCGGATAGCGGAACGCAATCCGTCTACAGCCAGGACCGAGCAGTGCATCTTCACGGGGGGAAGTCCCCCCAGTTCCTCGGCCGCCTGTTTCCATGTGATCGCCTCGGCTTCGTCCACGGTCTTGCCCTTTGCCAAGTCGGTGATGATCGAACCGGTTGCGATATTCGAGGCACAACCGTAGGACTGGAACTTCACGTCTTCGATGCGGTCGGTCTCCTTGTTGATCTTGAGGTAGACGGTGATTTCGTCCCCACAGGCGGGAGAGCCCTCAGTAGCGCATGCATCAGCGTTCTCGATGATCCCGATGTTGTGCGGATTCTTGAAGTGCTCGATGACCTTCGTCGTGTACTTGATGGCCACGGTCAACCTCCTTGCGGTACTGGCGGCCTGATGGTGCTCTGAGCGCGCAGGCGCTCGACAATGGGGACGAGCTTGTCCAGCGTCATATCGATCTCGGCTTCCGTCGTATACCGTGACAGGGTGAAACGGATCGAGCCGTGTGCCTGCTCATGATTGCGGCCGATCGCCATGAGGATGTAGTTGGGCTTGAGCGTCGCCGCCGCACACGCCGATCCAGTGTCGACAACGATGCCCTCCATGTCCAGGAACATCATGACGGCTTCCCCTTCGATGAAGAGGAAACTGTAGCACAGATGGGGTGCAGCGCGGCCGTCACCGTCAGGCCCGTTGAGGAGAATGTAGGGGATGCGGTCTCTGATGCCGACTGCCAGTCGGTCGCGCAGCGCCCGCATGTGCGTGACATCCATCTCGAACGTTGCTGACAGAAGGTCGACAGCTTTGTCGAAGCCTGCGATCCCCATGGTGTTAGGGGTACCAGGGACCAGCGGCGAATACGACTCACTTCCGAAGCTGAGCGGGGTGACTCTGGTTCCTCGCCGAACGTACAGCGCGCCCACCCCCTTTGGCCCGTGGATCTTGTTGCTCGAGAAGCTGGCAAGGTCCACTCGTGCATCATCGACACTCAGCCGAACGCTTTGGAGAGCGCTTGCGTAGTCTACGTGGAACGGGATCTTGCGTCCCAGGCGTTTTGAGCTCTCGTCGACGATACGACCTGCCTCGGCGATCGGTTCCACGGTGCCTATCATGTGGTTGACGCCCATGAGGCTGACAACAGCCGTATGCTCATTGATTGCCGACTCCAGCTGATCCAGCTTGTAGAATCCATCGCCGTCGACCCCGATGATGCGTGTCTTGACACCTTCCTTCTCCAGCGCCTTGCAGACTGCCAGGGTTGCGGGGTACTCGATCTCGCTCGTGACGATTTCCGGCTGGTCGAGCCGCCGTGCCTTCACAGCACCCTGAATGGCTATGTTGATGGCTTCCGTTCCGCTTGCCGTGAAGACAACTTCGTTCTGTTCGGCACCGATGAACGATGCCAGGCGTTTCTGGGCGTTCTCTACGAGTTCAGCCGATCCGGTTCCGCACTGAGTGAATGGTGCCGGCACCGCGTATTGTTCCAGTGCCACGACACGCATGGCCTCCCATGCCTCCCGTGCAATCACGGCACTGCGATAGTTGTCAAGATAAATCATCCACTTCCTCCTCTCCGTTCGGCTGACAGCCGATTCTGAGCCGTCATCCACTGTTTCAGCCTAGCACAACTGAAACAAAGTCAACAGGGGGAAAAGCGGCGAATGGACTCAGTCCGAATGCGGAACGCTCCTGCTCTCCGATCTATGCAGGCGCCGTACTAGACGAGCTTGCCTTTGCTTTACGGCCGTCATGCGCTCTGCAAGGCGAACAACGTCCTGCTGTGTCGGAAAGCTGTGTGCGAATTCGGCGTACGTCACCGCTCCCTTCGTCTCCACCTCAACCACGTCTTTCAGGCCTTGCAGATACTCCTCGCGGCTCAGTGAGGGAGGCTCGGGCACAATGCCGGCCAGCGGCTCAACATGCTTCGGCTCATAGACCGTGCCTGTGTACGTATGATGGACTTCCTGGAGTAGCTGAAGATGCTTCGTCTCGGCAGCCGCAAGTGTGCGAAGTACGGTTCGGCTCCCCGGGAATGCGGCAAGATGCTCATATCGTGCTCGTACCGATCGCTCCTCATTGATCGCCTGACGGAGCCACTCCTGCAG
Source organism: Caldisericota bacterium (assembly GCA_030652945.1). Lineage (GTDB taxonomy): Bacteria > Caldisericota > Caldisericia > Cryosericales > Cryosericaceae > Cryosericum. Next base: position 5,116 of record JAUSAI010000033.1, read on the forward strand.
GCTCATTCCCTCTCTCCGCGGGATCTGGCGCACAGCTTCGCCCAGCCTGCTGCCAAGAGCCCTCAACTGCTGTGCGCTTCGCAGCCACGTTCGAACG
>JAUSAI010000056.1 GCA_030652945.1 Caldisericota bacterium
GCGGTGCTGCATATGATCCTCCTCTACCGGATGTCTGCGGACAGGATATACTGTCCCCACGTGCAGGGTATCGCTCCTGCGGGTCTTGTCAAACCGCGGCAGTGTGCTGGTCGATGTGAACCGTACGCGGCGTCAGGAAGAAATGGAGGCCCACCATGCAGATGGAGCTGGTAACAATCGCCAAGGACGACGATCTCAATGTCATCATTGGGCAGTCGCATTTCATCAAGAGTGTCGAGGACATCTACGAGGCAGTCGTGAATGCTGTTCCCGGCGTCAAGTTCGGGCTGGCCTTCAATGAGGCATCCGGCGTCTGCCTTGTGCGCAGTGCAGGGACCGACCAGCACCTTGTAGGTTTGGCACGCGACAACGCTCTCGCCATCGGCGCGGGGCACACATTCGTCCTGCTCCTGGGCAACGCCTATCCCATCAATGTGCTGAACGCGCTCAAGAGCGTGCCGGAAGTGTGCGGCATCTTCGCAGCGACTGCGAATCCGCTGAAGGTCATCGTCGCAGACGATGGAACTGGAAGGGGGATCCTTGGTGTCATCGACGGCGAGAAGCCCAAAGGCATCGAGGCCGAACCAGACGTTGCAGAACGCAAGAACCTTCTGCGGCGGTTTGGCTACAAGTCCTGACCAGCGTCGGCGGTGTGTGACAAACTGCTACAGGCCACGGGCTGTCAGAACGTAGATGAGGACGATGGTGGCAACGAGCCAGAACCCGGTGCCGATTGTCCCCATTATCAGTGCCTGACGGGCATGCTTGCGATCCACGGCTTTGCTGCCGACGAGTTCAAACATGTCCCGAGCCTCCTTGGCAAACAGGATTGCAAGCAGGCCAAGGACGATGCCTGCCACCGGCACGACCAGGGACGCGACCGCGAAGTGGTGTGCCATGGTGACGAGCCCTCTCTGACGCTGCATGAGGCTGTCCAGCCGGAATCGCGACGAGTCAAAGAACACGTCGAGCGATTCGTCATGCGCATCGGAAGTGCCATGCTGCGGTGCGGAAATCTCCTTGTCCGGAGCACCCGCGGGCTGGACCCCGTCGCGAAGCTTCTCGTCGGCCGCAACAGCCGAGTGCTGTTTCCTATGGCGCCGTGCCGTCA
>JAUSAI010000058.1 GCA_030652945.1 Caldisericota bacterium
TCGGTGCTCGGCTCGGCATGTCCACATTGTTTGCAGTAGAGGGTATCCCGTGAAGGAGTCAGAGAAAGCATTGCGCCGCAAGTCGGGCATGCCATCGCATAGCCGCACTCTGCACACTCCACAATCGTTGCGTAGCAGGTAACGTTGAGCAGGACCAGCGCGATTCCCCGGCGATCGAAGACAGCTCGAAGCCGCTGAAGAACCGAGGGCAGGAGGATCCCACGCGGGGAGGACTCGGGACAAGACAATCTGACGAGAAACGTCGGGCTCTCTGTGATCCTGCCTGTCGATGCCTTGGCTTGCGCCCACGTGTCCGGGCTGGCGCGACAGCTGTTCAATACGCTCAGGGTAGGCGAACTCATTCCCACGCGGAGTGGCACTGCTTGCTCTGCCGACCAATCTGCCATCGCCGCGAGGAAGCTCCGCTGAGAGAATCCCTGCCAGAAATAGGGCGATTCGCTCGGAATTCCTATATCAACGACGATGAGTCCAACATCAGGAAGGAACGCGGACGAGAACTGCCTTGTGCTGACGTAGACGGATCCTCCCGGCGTCCGGATGCTGGATGCTCGTGCCGTTCCCGGCCACAGGACGACACGTCCTGGTGCCACTTGGTCGAACCGGGATCTGTAGTAGGCTGAGATTGGCTCAGCGCCCGCAACGAACGCCACGCTCCTGCCTGCAGCAAGAATCGGCAGAGCATGCCGTACGGCCTCGTCGGCTCTGGTCGCCAGAGAGCCAGTCAAGAAAATGATCCCACTGCTCCTGTCGGTCCGCTCGTCTCCTGTTGGGGCCTTGGCATGTGAAGGCAGCCGGCCATCCGTGACCAGCCCGCCGGCGAGGAAGGCGCGTCGCGCCGAGGCACCTGCGTTCCAGAGCGCTTTCGGAAGGTCTGTGAGGCAGAGGGGATCAGCGAGCAGTGATCGTGCAGATTTGGTGTGCCTGGCGAAGAGCGCATCCCTCCCGGCAACATACTCGAGGTTGCTCAGCGCGACGGAAGGATCGACTGTCAGACGGGCGGCAACGCGGTTGAGTTGCTGCGCAGTTCGCAGAAAGCGAACGATCCCGAAGGCGTCATCCCAGGAGAGGCACCACTTCTCGAGGATCCGACGTAGACAATCCGTGGCGGCCCCAAGCTCGGGATAGACACCTGGAGCAGCGCATCTGTCAATGACGGACAGCAGCGTGGCGCTCGGTTCAGGTGCATTCGTATCGATGAGAAGGGCGGGGGACAAACGGTGCTGATACGGGACAACGTACCACGACCCCGGGAGATGGTCACCATCCACCCGAGTCAGGTCATACGTGAGGAGATGCCTGGAGAAAGCTCCCCGTTGCTCCAGTACTGCGAAGTTGCCGAACACGCCTACAGATTCAGCCAGTTCCTGAGTTCAGATATGAGGTTCACTTGTTCCCAGCTGAAGTCGGCCAGGCCAAAATGACCGTGCATCGACGTTGCGCGATAGATTGGCTTGCGCAGTCCAAGAGTCCTGATGATATCTGCGGGGGTCATGCCGATGTGCGTCGCGATAGCGTCGCGCACCCGTTTCTCGGGAAGGTTCCCGGTGCCCTCGAAGGACACCTCGAATGACACGGGGTCCTTCTGGCCGATGACGTATGCCACCTGCGTAAGACAGCGATGCGCAAACCCCGCAGCGACAATGTTCTTCGCGAGGTATCGCATGAGATACGTGGCGGACCTGTCAACCTTGGTCGGGTCCTTCCCGGAGAAGGCTCCGCCACCGTGTGGTACGCGTCCCCCATAGGTATCGACGCCCAGCTTCCTCCCTGTCATTCCCGTGTCAGACTGCGGTCCACCTACGACGAACTTGCCCGTTGGGTTGACGGATATCTCCGTAGTACCATCCATTAGTTCGGGTGGAATGGCTGGGATGACGATCGCCTCAACAATCTCGGAACGTGCCTGGTCGGACATCCGAGACGAGTCGTGGGGGTCGAGGACGGATTCCAGATGCTGCGATGACAACACAACAGAGCGAAGGTGCACCGGAAGGCCGTGCTCGAACTCCAAGGTCACCTGGCTCTTGCCGTCGGGTCCAAGGTAGTCGAGAACATTGGTCCGACGCACTTCTTCCTGCTTCATCGTAAGCTTCCGCGCCAAGTCGTACGCCAAGGGCATGTAGGAAGGAGTCTCATCCGTTGCATACCCGTACATGATGCCTTGGTCTCCTGCACCACCGGTGTCGACGCCTTGGGCAATGTCCAGCGATTGCCGACCGATCGTGCTGACGACGGCACAGGTCTTGGCATCGAAGCCGAATTTCGGGTCATTGTACCCGATGGCGTCAACCGTTGACCGCACGACATCGTCGACGTCGACGAAACCTTTGGTCGTGATCTCGCCCCCGACGATGACGAGGCCGTGAGTGACAAATGTCTCACACGCAACGCGGCTAGTCTCATCCTGCGTCAGGAGTTCGTCGAGAACAGCATCCGAAATCTGGTCTGCCACTTTGTCGGGATGCCCCACCGTTACGAACTCAACCGTCTGGCTCAATGGGAATTCACCATTCATACGTTGCCCCCTTCCTGTCCCTTCGCGAAGAAAGTGAATATCGGAGATGCCTGCGAAAGTGGCTACTGCTCGGTCTCCGATGGTTGCAGAGACGACTTGTCCGCAGCGGCTACCAAGCGAACCGCAGCTTTCCGCAAGACATCGTCCACGGGTTCGCGCAAAGGGTCGGACTTGTCTTCGAGAAGGTCGTGCGAGATACCCACGAGACGTCTGATAAGGCGATACTTGTTCTTGTCGACTCGTGCGATGAGTGTCTCAAGGTACAATGATGCGATTGCAGGCTGTCCAGCAGCCAACTTTCCCGCTTCGTCCATGTGTGCTACTCCTGTCCCCGCAGAACTCTGCGGATGATAGCGTCTACGATGCCTACGGCCCTTTCCAGTCGGTCGTTCGTCACCATGTAGTCATAGTCCTTGGCAAAGGCCATCTCATGGCGTCCAAGTTCCAGTCTCCCGGCAATTTCGCAGGCAGCTTCTGACCCCCGGCTGGAAAGACGCCGTTCAAGTTCTCGAAAATCGGGTGGTTTCAGGAAGATCAGCAAAGAGTCGGGAAAGAGGCGTTTGATCTGCAGCCCGCCCTGGATGTCTATCGTAAGGACAACGATTTCGGATGGCTCTACTGCGTTCAGAGAACTCTTCAACGTCCCGTACTGATTGTCGCGTACTACAGCATACTCGGCGAACAGACCGTTGTCAACCCATATAGAGAACTGCTCCGGTGTCACGAAGTGATAGTCTGTGCCATCAATCTCGCCCGGCCTTGGTGCTCGTGTCGTAGCCGAAATTGAACGATGCATGTCGTGATTGCGGCGAAGCAGATCGTCGACAACAGTGCCTTTCCCAACGCCGGACGGTCCAGAGATGACCACAATCATGGCTGGCTCCCTTCTCGTATGAGTTCGACTGCTCGAGCTAGCTGCGTATCCTCCGGCAGCCTCCCCAACGTACTGACCGTTGGGTCCGCTACAGTGAAATCAGGCTTCAGGCCGTTGTTCTGAATGACGTTCTTGTTGGGCGTGAGGTATTCCTGCACCGTCACCTTCAGGACGTACCCGCCGGTGAGATTCCAGCTCCGTTGAATGAGGCCCTTGCCGAAGGTGGTCGTTCCTACGATTGTTGCCGTGCGGTTCTCCTGCATCGCAGCGGCAAAAATCTCTGAAGCGCTCGCCGAATTGCCGTTCACCAGAACGACGGTCGGGAAGGGAACGGTTTTACCACTGACATTCACCGGATTCACCTGCCCGCCCGCTTCGCGTGTCCAAAGAGCTGTCCCGTTTGCCACGAAGTTCGAAAGCATCTCAAGGCACTCGTTCAGGTACCCGCCGCCGTTGTCACGAACGTCGATTACCAACCCGTCGACGGTTTGCAGGCGAATGTCCTGCAGAGCACGAGCGAACTTCTCGGCCACACCGCTGCTGAAGGAGGACACCGATATGTAACCGATCGTGCCGTCGACAAACCGAGACTCGACGACCGGCAGTTCGACGCGACGCCGAACGATGAGGTGCGTCACAAGCTCGCCGGAACGTTCGACAGTCAGGCTGACAGAGGTGCCAGCTTTGCCCTTGACCTTCAGGGAGACGTCTTCCAGTGCGAGGCCACGGGCCGATTTCCCGTCGATCGCATCGATGATGTCACCAGCCTTCAGACCTGCTTCCTCAGCCGGCGTCCCTGAGAAGACGCGCACGATCTCGATGGCGTCTACCTTCTTGCTCGACGATATGACAACGCCTATGCCCACGTATTCGCCGGCGAGCTGCTCTTCAAACGCAGCCGCTTCTGACGGATCCATGAGCTCGGTATAGGGATCCCCCAAACCTCCAACCTGACCCTTGAGCAGCGCGTCAGGGTCGAGAGTCTGGTAGAATTGCCGCGTCAGTGTGTCGTAGATCTCGCCCGACAAGTCTACATACTGCTGTCGAGATAGCCCGGGCTGGTTGGCGGGATCGTAGAGCAACCCGTCGATTGCGGGAGCGATGAACGGGTACAAGATGAACCCCGCGCAGAAAGCGAGGACCAGTGCGGTGAAAACGGCCAGAGGGCCGAAGAGCCTGCGTCCGACAGAAGGAGTATGGAGTTCTTCAGGAGACATCATGATGTCACGGTTTCGGTGCAAGATACTTCATCGGGTCCTTGGCAATCCCATCGATGCGGACCTCAAAGTGAAGATGGGGGCCGGTACTCCACCCCGTATTGTCCGACAGTGCTACCACCTGTCCTCTGGTCACCAGCTCCCCGTTCTTGGCGACCCACGACTTGAGGTGCCCGTAGACCGTTGTCATGTGCTGGCCATGCTGAATCATGAGCATCTTGCCGTATCCGGCCATCGTGCCGACATAGACGACGGTACCATCTGCGGGCGCGATGACGGCCGTGCCATTGGCACAGCCCATGTCCAATCCGGCGTGAAGACGCCACTGGCGCGTAATCGGGTGTGTCCTGTATCCATACACGTCGGTAACGTTGATATGCCCGCGCAGCGGCCACGAGAGGTTGCCCGTCGGATCGCCTCCGGGATACAGCTGCTCATTGATCTTTCGTATGATTTCGCTGATAAGCTCCTCTTCGCGATCCATTTCGGCCTGGATCCGTCCTTCATCAGCCGAGTATTTCGATCCCTTCGATGAGAGGTAGCTGACTGCCTGCTCTTTTGCAGTTCTCTGCTGAGCCAGCAGGGCTGTCTGCTCTATCTTCAGCGAATATATTTCCTGCAGTTGTGCTTTCGTAGCCGCATATTCCGTACGGTCTGTCTCAAGCGACAGTCTCTGCGTGGTCACAGCAGAGAGTGTCAGCGCAATCTGGTTCAGCACTGCGCTGACACCAATCTGCGCATCGATCGCAGAGCCAAGGTCTCCGCCCGCAAATGGCAGGCCGCTCATGTCGAGATTGCTCACGTGGTACAGAAGATCCACTGCAGATGCAGTGTCTGCAGTCAACTCCTCGTACAGCTTCTCCTTGGTCGCGATCTGGGCACCTGTCTTCGACAGAAGCATCTCCAGCTGCCTGATGCTCGCATCCAGCTGCTGCAGTTCGTTCTCCATTTCGTCGATTTGCCCGTTCAGAGAGCTGAGCTGAGTGAGCAAGCTGTATTTCGCTGTCTTGTTCTCCTTGATGAGCCTCTGGATTTCCTCGAGTTGCGAGCGGAGACGCTCCATGCGTTGTTGTGCAGACGCAAGATCGCTCGTAAGGTCCCCGCGAACATCAGATACTCTCCCGCAGACAAGGGTCAGCGCCAGGGCCGCAACAACAACGACGGCGAGGATACGCGTACTGAGAGTCGATTGACGGTGTAGACGCATCATCCTCATTCCAGCAGGGACTCCTCTCGGCGTTGTTCTTCTTCAATGCGATACGCCAGAATGGTGGCAATGACGCAGGCAAGGAACAGGCAGGTAAGTGATGCCAACAACACCACCAGTGCAGAAGTAGCAACAGTTACAGAGCTTGAGACGGGAGTGACCCAGGGAATGGACTCGACGAGTCTGGATGTGGCGAAGCGTACGACGCGAGGCAGCGCCGCTATAAAGAGAAGCGAGGCAATGGCCCACACCGCAAAGAGGTGGGCAGGAGTGGACAGCAGGACCTGCGTATTGCTCGCGCCGACCAGGCTCAGGACGGCAGTCTCTTTGCGC
>JAUSAI010000092.1 GCA_030652945.1 Caldisericota bacterium
TTTTTGCCCTGGCTTGATACGTCCAATGTCACGCAGCGCCTGGAGCGCCGTAACAGACGCAATCGGGGAAGCCGCTGCATCGTCAAAAGACACTCCCTGCGGCTTTCGAGCCACCACACTCTGGGGCGCCCGAACGTATTCAGCCATGCCGCCAGATCCGTGGTCGGAGATATCCGCAACGACTTCGTCCCCCGGCTTGAATGCCACGACGTTCTTGCCGACAGACTCTACTGTTCCGGTAACGTCGGCCCCGAAGATTCCGGACTTCGGTATGCCGAGTCCCACTCTAAAGAGTCGGTAATCCCCGGCATTCAGTGCAGTGGTATGGACTCTGATCAGGACGTCGCCATCACCGGGTGTGGGCTTCTCAATGTCGCAGTAGGAAAAGCGATCGGGCGATGTCTTGTCGTAGACTACCGCTTTCATTCCACGCTCCTCAGGCTCTGAAATCGTTCTACTATCGTTGGCGGTCCTCATCACGAACTCTCCTTGGTCTTGTACCCAAACACCTCAGTGATCGGCAGACCGAATGCTTCGGCGATGCGGAATGCCAGTTCGAGTGTGGGCGAATACTTCCCTGCTTCGACAGCGATGATCGTTTGCCTGGACACACCTGTCTTTTCGGCGAGCTCCTGCTGGGTCATTTCGCGGGCAAAGAAGCGCAGCGTACGAATGTTGTTGGTGACTTCGGCCTTCCTAGCCATTGCTGACACCCTTTCCATAGAAGTACAGGCTCGCGGCGCCTTCCATCAACGATCCGACAAGGTATGAGAGGAACATCACGTTCAGCATGACGACCGTTGAATAGCCGAGGACGAGAAGGATCAGCGCGCTGACAAATCCGACACCTGCGAGAACGAAGCCTATCTGCGAGGACTTCAACTCGATGAGCTTGTCCATCTCATCTTCGATCACGGTGGCTTCAATTCTCATGTCAATCTCCTTCTCATCGCACGCCCGGTCTTTGACGGCAATGCCAATCGAAAGGGCGATGTGGAAGATGATCTGGAGGATGATGGTCGCTACGACGCCGATACCGATGAAGACGAGCATCGTCCCGGCCCAGAACTTCAGATTCCCTTCAGCAATGGCGCCCGACGAATAGCGGCCGAAGGCATAGATGCAATAGGCGGCAAGAACCAGGAGTCCCGTAACCATACTTGTTATTGTCTTCTTGCTTTGGTACGGCATTTCAACACTCTCCTTTACAATGTGTAATGTATAGCGGACACATTGTATAGTATATTATTCTTCGTGTCAAGATTCTTTGACATACATGACAACGTTGCTTCATGTAATGCTCGTTCTGGCCGACAGTACGGGGAGTCGCCAACCAGTCGTGGAGGTCAGCGCTGAAGCGCCGATCGCTGGATGTGCGGACTTCATGATACCGTCACGCGGAGAGGTTGACGCGGAACCCTGTCAGGAGAAAATGAAGATATGACAAGCATAGCGATGGTCACCTGTACCTGTGAAACGCAGCATACCGAGGGGCGTCGCTAACCGCATATCTTGACACCGACCATGCGAAGCCTCCCGGAGACGGGAGGCTTTCCGATTACTGCGTGAGTGCAGAGGAGGAGAACGAATGGCGATAACGCTGGTACCTGTAGGAGACCTGAAGGAGCACGAGCAGACTGTGGATGAGAACACGATGAGAGTCCAGCGCGGTCTGGTGCGGGACGGCATGGTCAAGGATCCTATCATCGTGGACAGCCACAGCATGGTCATCCTGGATGGTCATCACCGCTACAACGCCCTCAAGCGCATGGGTTACGCATATGTGCCCGTCTATCTCGTCGACTACAGCAGTGACCACATAGTGGTTGCTGCCTGGAGAACTGGCGAACATGTGACAAAGGCAGAGGTCATGCGAGCGGGCCTCAGCGGGGACCTCATGCCTGCCAAGACATCGCGTCACGTGCTTGCGGACATACCGCATGGAGCCAACGTACCTCTCGCGATACTGAAGGAGAAGTGAAATGATGACAGATTCCATTCTGAACCTGATCGGAAACACACCGATCGTAGAGCTCCAGCACTTCAGCACGAATCCAGAGGTTCGTATCCTGGCGAAGCTGGAAGGCAACAACCCGGGCGGATCGCTCAAGGATCGCCCTGTCCTCATGATGTTCCGGGACGCGGAGGAACGCGGCGTACTGAAGCCCGGCAGCCACCTGCTGGAAGCCACTAGCGGGAACACGGGTATCGCCATGGCGATGATTGCGGCCCTCCATGGCTACAGGTTTCGTGCCGTTATGGCCGAAAGCGCGAGTGTCGAACGGAGGAAGGTCATGAAGCTGTTTGGCGCCGAGATCATTCTCACCGATG
>JAUSAI010000102.1 GCA_030652945.1 Caldisericota bacterium
GATCGAGCTTCGAGAGCTCCGGAACAGATTCAGGCCCTACCTCTCCCGGTCCAACCTATTCAGCCATCACACATCTTCGCGCTGCCAAACCTCAGGTTCCTTGAGCCGCTACACAGGTCACGTTGCTGATTGCTGGATCTCTGGCATGTAGTTCCTGCGGTGAGCAAGCATGGCCCAGATTGTTCGTGCGAACTTGTTCGCCAAAGCAACCACAGCAACGTTCCATGGCCTATCCCGCATCAGGCGTTCAAGCCAAGGCGAATGCTCCTTCTGGCGGGCCATGACTGCCCTGGCACTGTGAATCAACATGTCCCGGAGATAGGAGTTTCCCTGTTTACTCATGCCAAGGATGCGCACGCGACCGCCCGTGCCAGTGTGCCGAGGCACCAAACCACGCAGGGCCGCAAACTCTCGGCCAAAGCTGAACTCCTTGGCGTCACCCACCGAGGCAACGATCGAGGTCGCGGTCAGCAACCCTACCCCGGGGATCTGCAGCAAACGCTCGCAGCGCCCATCGGATCGCTTGAATGCCTCCAACTTGCGCTCGATCGCATTCAACCGTTCTGAAAGCTGCACGATCAAGTGGTACTGGTCCCGCATCGCTTCAATGGCCATGGCGAGAATCTTCTCCTCCGGGCTGGCGAATGCCTCGGGCAGACGTTTCACGCACCAATGTCGGCCTTCCGGAAGAGCGAATCCCAGCTCGTAGAACACCGTTCGGAGCTGGTGCAGCTGCGCAGTCCTGGCCTTGACCAAGCCGTCCCGCATGGTGTGCAGCGCCAAGACTGCCTGCTGGGCCTCGGTCTTGACCGGCACGAAGCGCAGTTCGGGCCGCTGCCTCCCATACCGCCCGAGCATCGGCCGCATCGTTCTTGTTGCCCTTGACGAACGGCTTAACAAACTTCGTCGCGATGAGTCGCACCTCGTGGCCAAGTGCGCGTAACTGGCGCGCCCAGTGATGGGAGCTTCCGCAGACCTCCATCGCAACAACACTACGCTGCCGATT
>JAUSAI010000113.1 GCA_030652945.1 Caldisericota bacterium
CATCGCGTTGCTGCTTGTTGCACTGGTATCAGCCGCGGGTTGCGCCAAACCGCGTATCGACGATCAGACCGGCGAGGTTGTCGTGACAGTAGTAGATGCTCAGACAGAGCCGCTAGAGGGGGCATCGGTCACCATCACGGACGCAAGTGACAAGAAGACGACGGTGGACTCAGACAGCAACGGTGTGGCCTCGTTCGAGAGCCTGGCTGAAGGTGACTACGCCGTCGCAGTGGCGATGAGTGGCTACGTCACGACAGAAGATGCCGTGTACGTCACGGCGGGCGACAAACAGGAACTCACGGTGGAGCTGGCAAGTGAGGATGCTTCCGGAACGACAGACAGCACGGTCGACAAGGCGATTCTCGACAGCGTTACCAGCTATCGGTGGAAGTGGACGACAGTCAGCAGCGGCGAGACGCAAGCCGATACTACTGAAGGAGGGGTCGAGAAACCGGACCGCTCGTACTACATTACGCGCTCAGGGTCAGATGTGACAGAGATCTACCAGGTCGGAGACACCGTCAAGACGCGCAATGGACCTGATGAGGACTGGACCACGTACACCGGGCAACAGGCTGAGGCTCTTTCGGGCATGGGAGACATGTTCGCCGGAATGCTCGACGGCGGGTACTCCTACCTGGAGGATGATACCGGATTCAAGCGCTCAGATGGCGGATCGGTGAACGGCTACTCCACGCAGATGTACGCGTACCTTGTGGCGCTCGACAACGACTCTGTGACAACGACTGCCTGGGTGGTCGACAGCGGCGAGTTCAAGGGAGTCATCACGCGCTACGAATGGAAGGAAGTGAAGGATGGCAAGGAGTCATCGTTCTCGTGGGATGTGATGGACCTCAACAAGAATCTGGGTATCACGTTGCCCTGAGTCCTGGAGGAACGGAAAGCGACGGGGTAATAGAAGACGGGGGGCTTGCGCCCCCCGTCGTTTGCTAAAGGCGGTTGGAGAAAGAAAGTCGAAACCTTCTCATCTAACACACGCGTTAGAGTGTATGAAATTCTGTGGGTTGCGCAAGAATGTGCGGGACGAGGTTCTTCACAATGTTCGGTAAAGGCCTTCAAGAGAGAGAAAGATCAGTGTTCGACGCGGATGCCCTTGCAGAACGTGATGTACCCGGCCATGTGCTTTGCCTTCTCCTTGGGGTGAGGGTAGTACCATGCTGCATCCCGGTTCGTCTGGCCATTCGCGACGACGTCGTAGTAGCTTGCGGAGCCTTTCCATGGGCATTCGGTGTGGTGGGCAGGGTCTTCCCGCAAGTACTCGAAATGCACGTCGCCCGGAGGGAAGTAGTAGTTGCTCTCTACAACGATAAACGCGTCGCTCTCGGCCAGCACCGTCCCATTCCACATTGCTCGCGCCATGACGCTCCTCCGTCGGTTCTCCAGTAGACCTACTACAAGTATAGCACCGTGCAACGGAGAGTTCCACCGACCGAATCATTGGACGCATGCCTTCTATGACAGCCCGGAAGGGGGAGACCGCAAAGAGTCTCTCCATGGTCCTCGCAAGCATCACCACTAGGCGATGCCGCATAAGGTCTGCGGGTACCCGACACTCATCACAAGGAGGCACCGATGACAGTCCAGGATCAGACAGGTTCCGTTCGCATCACGTTCGTCAGCAAGAAGGGCGAAACCATCGCCAACATCAACCCGGCCGCGACCGACCAGGTCGCATATGACTGCGCAGTGCAGCTCATGACACTGCTCACCGAGACGGCCAGCGGCATCGTCCGTAACCGTCGCGCCACGTACGTGGAGTAGGAGGTGACCAATGCCAGTCGTCCAGACAACCGTTCTCAGACTCGTTTTTGGCACTGACGTTCCGGGGAAGACGACCGCGATGGAATTCAACAGTCCCCGTGCGGACATCACCGAGGCGCAGATTCGTGCCGTCATGCAACTGTTCATTGACAGCCAGCTCGTGTCAAGCACGAACGGTGGGTTGGCGTCGATCGATAGCGCCGACATCGTCACTCGTTCGGTCGACAGCCTGCTGTCCTAGGCGCGCGCAGACAGTTCTACCGTAGCCAGAGGGCCCCTGCCGCGGCAGGGGCCCTCTTCATTTCATGCCTCGTGATGACGTCACTCGCGGACGTCCACTCCTGCACGCAGTGCCACCTCTGCAGTGATGACACCCTTCGTGAAGAGGTCCTTGACACTTCGATCCATGGTGGTCATTCCCTGCGCTGCTCCTGTCTGCATCATCGACGTTATCTGGAAGGACTTGTTCTCGCGAATGAGATTGCGTATGGCTGGTGTTGCCACCAGGATCTCTGTTGCTACGATAAGCCCGTTGCCATCCTTGCGCTGCAGCAACTGCTGCGTAACGACTGCCGACAGCACGTTCGCCAGCTGTACGCGTATTTGACTCTGCTGTGCTGCCGGAAAGACATCGATGATGCGGTCGATAGACTGAGGGGCGGAGTTGGTGTGCAACGTCCCGAACACAAGGTGCCCCGTCTCCGCAGCCGTCAGTGCCGCAGAAATCGTATCCAGGTCCCGCATCTCGCCGACCAGGATGATGTCTGGGTCTTCCCTCAACACGGCTCGAAGCGCCCTGGCGAAGGATTCGGTATCCTCACCCAGTTCACGCTGGACGACAATACCCTTCCGATGCTGGAAGAGGAATTCGACCGGGTCTTCGATCGTAACAGTGTGGACATCGCGGTTCTGGTTGATTCTGTCGATGATGGCGGCCAGTGTCGTCGACTTGCCGTGTCCGGTCGGACCCGTGACGAGCACGAAGCCCTTCTCCAAGTCCACCAGGTCGCGGACGACTTGTGAGAGCCCGAGCGAATCCAGTTCGGGGATGTTGAACGGGATGCGGCGCAATGTGACGGCCATGGTGCCGCGCTGCCGGAACACGTTCACCCTGAATCGTGCAAGCCCTCTGATGGAATACGAGAAGTCAAAGTCCAGGTGCTGCTTGAACACTTCCTTCTGATCGTCCTTCATAATCGGGAAGACCAGGGCTTCAATGGCGTCGCCGGTCATGGTCTCACTGCCGATGGGGATGAGATGCTTGTGCAGTCGGAGCATGGGAGGAGTGCCCGCCTGCAGGTGCAGATCAGAAGCACCGCGTTCGACGACGATCTTCAGGATGTCGTCGATGCAGCGTATCGCTGGTTCAGTCTTGCTGCGTTCATCCATAGGTCCCCCTGTAGAGCCGCACTGCGTCAACCACCAAGTTGCCTGCCATACTATACCACGACCTGGCTGCAAACGCTTGTGGCATCGTGCCCGTCGGGTAGATGGTGAAGGTGGAGCCGCGTTGACAACGCACCATCGGGGTTGTACGATGAACGCGCATGAGAAGTGACATGCGAACGGCACCGAGGCAGGGAGGTCGTACATGAACATCAATACGCGTATCTGGGAGAACAGCATCAAGGGCCTTCCCGCGGAGGATCTCCAGGCGGTCCGCTTCGCACATTTCGCCCGTGAGTTCTTCATTCCGGACAACGTTGCCCCTGGTATCTACCTCGCCAACGTGGCCGTTCTGATGGGCCCCGATACACAACAGGAAGGAGACGCAGTTCCATCGCCAAGTGCGGTGCAGCTTGCAGACCCAAGACAGCGTCCGCTGGCCTTTCCCACATGGTTCATGGCTGCCTACCCGGACGTAGTGTTGTGGTTTGCTGGACGAGAAGGGCTCGACCGGGCGTCGACCGATGCCGAGCTTGCGCGGAGAGCAACGGCGTCAGGTGCGGCAGCAGGACATCTCGTCGATGATGAGGGATTGCTGGCACACGCGGTTCTCCGAGCGCTCGTCGACATGTACCGCGAGCAGACAGGTGCCGTACTTGAATGCAGCGCACCGGTCGAAGACTTGGCCGAGGAGAACGAGACCCAGCAGGAAGACCAGTCCATAACCGCCCAGCAGGCTGTCGACTTGGTAGCAGCGGGTGTCACGCGCTATGAGCGTGAACTCGCCACCGCTTTTGGCGACAGATTCGCCGGCGTGCGGGAACGCCTGGTCGTAGCCGGTCTGCTGCAACTCGGATACTACGTCCTCGTGGACCACGTCATTCCGCTGGCGACTCTCATCAAGGCTGCGGACGAGTCAGCCGATGCCGAAGATGCTGTCGTGGAGTTTGTCGAGCGTCTCGAGGTTGAGGTGTTCTGTGCCGAAGGGGGCGAAAGGGAACGGCGAAAGGTCGAAGAAGCGTGTCATCTCCTGCGTTCGCGCGTTCTGGACATTGTTGGCATCGCGCGCGCCTCGCTTGACGAGGACCCCGCCATCTCGGCTGCGACTCGCAACTTCATGGACCAGCCCCAGTTCAAGCCACTGCGTCAGGCCATCGGTGTCCGAGACTGACAACGGGCTGCGCTAGGGTTTCGGCAGCACCTGCACTTCAGACGTCTCCAGCCCGTAGGCCTCGGTGACGGGAACGACAAACATGACGCCGACACCTTTCTGACTGAGGTCGCCCACTGCTCCGAGAATGATCTTCTTGGCACGCTCCAGCGTTTCCTCCGTCCTGATGACCGAGAAGATGGTTTTGCTGCTTTCCTGTACCGGCGCTCCACCCAGCAGTCGGCCGATGCTGGCGACGATGGGGATGTCTGCGGCAAGCATCTGACCCATACCCCGGCTGTCGATGACCGTCGCCCCGCTCACGTCGATAGCGGTGAACCCCTCGAGCACCTTGCGCACGTGTTCGTCGTGATTCAGCACTGCTACCAGCATGAACATCCAGTGCCTCCCGAGACTCTTGTATCCATAAGTGTGTAGCAGGAGTGCGTCGTGTCAATCGACTGCCTCGGTGACCGCGACGACCGAGAAGCCGGAGCGATCTCTCAGGGCACCGCGCAGTGTGCATCCATCCAGTCGGCGACGTAGCCGGCCACCTGTTCCTTGGCACCCGGCTCAAAGTGAACAAAGTGGTACAATCCCGGCCAGAACTTCAACGTGACATCCCCCGTGACACCGTCTGCGAGTCGCTGCGACCCTTCGGGCAGGGCGATGACATCGTCGCTTCCGTGCATGACGAGCAGGGGAACACGAATCTCACGTGCATGCACCAGCGCCTCCTGGTTCGCCTCCATGATGACAGCGGCCAGCCCCACGGTGATCTTCTTGTACACCAGGTCGTCGGCGTCGTAGGCGTCAAGGACACTCACGTCATGACACACCTTGTCCCGGACCGGCCCCATGCCATTGGCAACAGCCAGGGTCGGCACGAGATGCCGCAGGAGCTTGACCTTGCTCATGGCAGCTGCGGACGCCGCCGGCATGACGAACCCGCCACTGCACAGGACGGCGCCGGCGAGCACGGGCTTTCGTCGGACGAGATACACAGCCGTGAGCGTGGAGCCCATGCTGAAGCCATAGAGGAACACCGGCTTTCCAGGGAACCGCGAACGCACTTCAGCCACGTAGCGGTCCAGGTCATCCATAAAGACGTCGATGCCGGACGCGAAAGCACGCCTTCCCTCCGACAGGCCGTGACCGCGAAGGTCTCCCGCGACGAACGCGTAGCCGCGATCGGTATAGCGCCGCCCGATCTCCCCATACCTGCCACCGTACTCACCCAGCCCATGCACAAGGACAACGATTCCCTGAGGGTCACCGGCCGGAACCCACATCCTGGCAAACAACCGCAATCCATCCGCGGCCTGATAGCGGAACTCGTCTGTCCGCAACACTTCGTCCCTCCCCGGAGCATAGGTGCTATCTCTTGAAGTATAGCATGACGCTTACTGGAGCTCATCCGGGCACCCATGAATATGAACAAGGCCGGCCCCGAGGGCCGGCCTTGTTGACGATTCACAATGAGGAAGTGCTAGTTCTTTGCTTTCTCGAGCGCCTTGGCGACGGCGTCCTTGAAGCGGCCAGTGGTGGCGGTGGCTTGGGAGACCGCATCGACGTTCGCCAGGTCCTGTGTCTCGACCAGTTTCGCTTCGAGCACAGCCCACGCATTGATGGAGGTTGCGTACGGGTAGCTGTCAGTGGTCTTCTTTTGGAGGGAGTACAACTTGGCGTCACTGATGGCGCCGCCGGTTACGGTCACGGAGGCATACCCGACACTGCCACGGCTGTCCGCATCGGAGAAACCGACGTAGGTGCCGTCCGTGTACGAGCCGGGCGTGCCGGCAGTGGCGAGAGCGTTCTTGACAGCCGCCTTCAGTTGTTCAGAGGTGCCGGTCGCGTTGGCGACGGCATCCACCTTGTCGATATCACCGGTCGCGATGAGCTGGGCCTGGATGGCGGCGACCGCTGCGACGGATTCCTTGTACGGATAGTTGTTGTCACTCTTGGGCGTGAATTCGACGTATGCGACGTCAGTGAACTTGTCGGCTGCTATGGTCAAGGTGACTTCACCAATACTGCCACGGCTGTCTGCGGCAGAGTAGGCAGTGTAGATACCATCCTGGTAGACGGACTTCTTGGCACAGCCGGTGAATGCGACGGCAGTGAGCGCGATGGCGAGAACAACGAGTAGTATCCTT
>JAUSAI010000119.1 GCA_030652945.1 Caldisericota bacterium
GGATGCTTTTGCCCTCACCCTGGGCGAATTTCTTGGCCGTCTCTTCCTGGCGCTTGATGTAGCCGGCATACTTGTGCTGGATTTCCAACTGCTCCACCACGGCAGGCGGCACCGGTGGCTCTTCGCCGGCCAGGCGGTACAGAGTAGGAAGATCAAGTTGGGGGCGCTTCACCAGGCTCAAGAAGGGGGTGGGGATTTTTATGGGCGTGGTGCCCCGGGCCTCTAACTCCCGGTTGACTAAAGGGGTGGGGAAGAGGCGGCGGCCCGCCAGGCGCGCCTCTTCCTCGGCCATCAGCCGCTGTTTTTCCCGAAAGCGGTCCATCGCCTCCTGGTCCACCAGGCCCAAATCGTAGCCAAACTCCAGGAGGCGGGCGTCAGCGTTGTCTTCCCGGAGGAGCAGGCGGTACTCAGCCCGGGAGGTGAACAGGCGGTAAGGCTCCCGGGTGCCCTTGGTCACCAGGTCGTCCACCAGCACCGCCATGTAGGCCTGGGAGCGGCGGGGCAGAAAGGGGGGGCGGCCCAGGATCTGGCAGGCGGCGTTGATGCCGGCCCACAGGCCCTGGCCGGCGGCCTCCTCGTAGCCCGAGGTGCCGTTGATCTGCCCGGCCAGAAATAGTCCCTTAACCCGCTTGGTCTCCAGGGTGGCCTGAAGCTCCAGGGGGTCGACGTAGTCATACTCGATGGCGTAGGCCGGACGCATCACTTCGGCCGCTTCCAGGCCCGGGACGCTCCGGAACAGGGCCAACTGGACCTCCGCCGGCAGGCAGTTCCCCAGGCCCTTGGCATAGATCTCGGCGGTGTCCCGCCCTTCGGGCTCCAGGGTCACCTGGTGGCTGATTTTTTCCGGGAACCGCATCACCTTGTCTTCCAGGGAGGGGCAGTACCGGGCGCTCACCCCCTTGATCACCCCGCTGTACAAGGGCGACAGGTGGATGTGGTCCCGGATGAGTTTATGGGTGGCGGCGGTGGTGTGGGTGACGAAGCAGCTCACCTGCTCCTGGGGCAGCGCCTGCGTGCGCCAGGAGAAGGGGCGGGGCCGGGGATCGCCGCTCAGCACGTCCATGCCGGCGAAATCGATG
>JAUSAI010000124.1 GCA_030652945.1 Caldisericota bacterium
GCCAGCCGCTCAAGCTTTCCTATGATCATGAACTGACACTGCATGAGACTTTGCTGAGACCTGAATCCGGCGCATTCTCCCTCGCGAAACGTGGGCCAAGAGGCGAAGCGGCGGCCATCAGGAGCGATTTTGGTATCCTGAGCCTTACCTAACGTTTGGTGAGGTAAGGCTCAGGATGCGCAGATCGCCGCGAAATCTTAGAATCGCCTGTGATCATAGGGGTCTGACGCACTTCGGTGGCGTCTACTTCTTTCACGAATTTCTTCAACTGCTGCAACTGCGCGATTTCCTGGCACGGCACTTGAGCTACCCCAGACGCAATCACCGCTACAGCCTGTCCCAGATGATACTGGCTCTGGTATACCCCCTGGTGCTGGGCTTGGATCGCTTGGAAACTGCGTCGTTCTTACGTTCCAACGGCACCTTCCAATACCTGACCGGTCTGCCGAGCTTTCCCGATCCGCAGACTTTGCGCCGCTTCTTACTCCACGCCCCTGACTCGTTTTGGGAACAGATGCACCGCGTGAACGACCGACTGCTGCAGAAGTTCGTCCACCTACCCGAACACCGATCCCGTTTGATCTTCGATCTCGACAGCACGGTGGTCACCGTGTTTGGTCGCCAGGAGCAGGCCGCCGTCGGCTACAATCCCCGGTATCGAGGCAAGCGATCCTACAACCCCCTGCTGTGTATCGAGTCCAACTCGTCCTACCTATGGGACACCGAACTGCGTCCCGGCAATGCGGGGACCTGGGATGGCAGTGTCGAGCTGTTGGACACCTGCTTCGCCAATGTGCCGCCGGACATTCGCGAGATCCGCGTGCGGGCGGATGCGGGCTTCGGTTTCCACCCGGTCTTCGGAGCTCTTGAAACCCGCCCTGCGCAATATGCCGTAGTGGCCCGGTTGACCTCCGCTTTTCGGCGCTTGCTGCCGGGATTGCGCTACGAAGCTGTCAACCGCGATTGGGAGATGGCCGACTTCGAGCATCGTCTTCATGGTTGGCCGCAGGCCCGTCGTTTCGTGGTGGCACGACGATTCATTCCGGAAGAGGAAGCACAAACGACGCTGTTCACCCTTGGGCGTTATGTCTATCGTGCCTGGGTCACCAACATGTCTCTCACGCCCGCCGGCATCTGGCACTTCTATGACGGCCGTGCCGGCATGGAGCCGCGGATCGGCGAACTGCGCGAAGACTTCGCACTGCGCAAGATTCCCACCGCCTCATTCGCGGCCAACGCACTGTACTTGGAAATCATTCGGCTCGCGTACAATCTGGTTACCGCGTTTCAGCGGAATTGTCTGCAGGAGTCGTGGCAGAACTTAACGCTCACGAAGCTGCGCTACAAGCTCTTCCTGTTACCTGGGGAACTGACTCGGCCTCAGAATCGCCCCGTCCTGCGCCTCAGGGAGTCGCCGATGCTACGGGAGTTGGCCAATGACATGTTGGCGAAGATCCGCACGATGAAACCCCTCCAACCCTGAAAGTGGCCACTTTCACGCCGGATTCAGGTACCACGTTGGCGATCTCACCTGGCGGCCTTCCGCTGGGC
>JAUSAI010000127.1 GCA_030652945.1 Caldisericota bacterium
TATCAAGCGGGAGGACCTGGCCCACACCGGGGCGCACAAGATCAACAACACCCTGGGGCAGGGGTTGCTGGCCCGGCGCATGGGCAAAACCCGGCTTATCGCCGAGACCGGAGCGGGCCAGCACGGGGTGGCCACCGCCACGGTGGCGGCCCTGCTGGGGTTGTCGTGCGACATCTACATGGGCACCGAAGACATCCGGCGCCAGCGCCTCAACGTCATCCGCATGAATCTGTTGGGGGCGAAGGTGGTGCCGGTGGAGTCGGGCAGCCGCACTCTGAAGGATGCCATGAATGAGGCCATCCGGGATTGGGTTACCAACGTGCGCCACACCCACTATGTCCTGGGTTCCGTGGGCGGCCCCCACCCCTATCCCATGATTGTCCGGGATTTTCAAGCGGTGATCGGCCGGGAGGCCCGGGCCCAGTTGCGGCGCCGCACCGGCAAGCTGCCCCAGTGCCTGGTGGCCTGCGTCGGCGGCGGCAGCAACGCCATGGGGCTGTTTAGCGCCTTCCGGGACGACCCGGTGCGGTTCGTGGGGGTCGAGGCTGCGGGCCATGGGGTCCACACCCAGCACCATTCCGCCACCCTGGTGGCCGGAACCGTGGGAGTGCTGCACGGGGCCTTCAGCTATCTCCTACAAGACCCCTGGGGCAATATTCAGGAGGCCCACTCCCTGGCGCCGGGGCTGGATTACCCCGGCGTCGGCCCGGAGCATGCCTGGTTTAAGGACGCCAAAAGGGCCGAATACGTGGCGGTGACGGACACCGAGGCCCTGGAGGGGTTTAACCTGCTCTCCCGGACGGAGGGGATTCTTCCCGCCCTGGAGTCTGCCCACGCCATCGCCTATCTTAAGCGGCTGGCGCCCGAGTACACCGCCGATGACATCGTTATCGTCAACCTCTCCGGCCGGGGTGACAAGGACGTGGACGCAGTGGCCGAAGCTATGGAGGTGTCCGGTGACGCGCATTGACAGGGTGTTCAAACAGCTCAAGGCCAAAGGCGAAAAGGCCCTCATCCCCTTTATCACCGCGGGTGACCCTGACCTTGCCACCACCCGGGCCCTGGCCCTGGAGATGGCTGCCCGGGGCGCCGATATCCTGGAATTGGGCGTCCCTTTTTCCGATCCCCTGGCCGACGGCCCCACTATTCAGGCCGCCAGTCTCCGGGCCATGCAGGGGGGCGTCCATCTGGAGGACGTCTTGAACCTGGCGGGGGACCTCAGGGCCC
>JAUSAI010000131.1 GCA_030652945.1 Caldisericota bacterium
AGAACGTTCACACCCGCATGCAGGTCCCTGGTCAACTCAACGCGCCGGGACAGTGCCTGCGGCGCGAATCGGCGCCATATGTACAACAGCAGTTCATCCAGTACAAACTGGGACGGCTCCGGGTGCACGGCGTTGTTGTCGATCTGCGCCAGTTGACGCAGTTCGTTGATCATGGATTCCAGATTGACGGTCTCCTGCGCGATCGCCTGAGTAGCTGCGTGGATCTCGCCAGGATCCGTGATGACGCCGCCATCCATCGCCTCGGCGTATCCCTTGATGACGGTCACCGGCGTCCTCAGCTCGTGCGAGAGATTCGAGAACAACTCCCGCTCGATCTCGTCCTTGCACTTCAGGTCACGCGCCATGCGATTGAGAGATTCGGCAAGGTCGGCAAACTCCACCATGCCACCGGTCTCGCTCAACTCGACGTCGTAGTCCCCCCGCCCGACCCTGTCGGCAAACTGCGCATAGCCTACGATCGGCCGCGAAAGGCGACGCGTGAACCACCCTGCGACGACCAGGGCAAGGAGCATGACGACGGCACCACCTATCCAGAGCGAAAGGTGCATGACATCGTGGAAACGCGTAAACGTCTCCGTCACCAGATAGCTGTCCGGTTCGATGATAGGCGAGTTGACGCTAAAGGGCAAACCGTAGCGACCAGCGAGAAAGGTCCTGAACAGCCGAATGAAGAATGCATCCGCGATGGTGACCGAAAGGAAGATCACCAGAACGACCAGAAGACCGTAGCTCAGGATGAGCCTGTTGTGGAAGTTTGAAAGCCTCTTGGCCACGCGGCTACACCAGGATGCGGTACCCTACCCCGTAGATGGATTCGATATACGTTGGATTCCCGGGGTCATCCTGGATCTTCTTGCGGATGTTCTTGATGTAGGCGTCGATCGTACGATCAAACACCTCATCGTCACTGCCGCCGTAGATTTCCTTGATGAGATTCGAGCGTGAAACGGGTTCTCCGTTGGCCTTGACCAGCAGGGTGAACACCTCGAACTCCTTGGGTGTCAGCATAATATCCTTGCCAGCCTTGACGATACGATGCTTGCCAGGATAGACGATGACGTCCTTGAAGACCAGCTTCTCGACGGGGGCACTGTCGGCCTGGCGTTCCCAGTCGTAGCGGCGCAAGGCTGCCTTGATGCGTGCCATGAGTTCGCGAGGGCTGAACGGCTTGGTCACGTAGTCATCCGCGCCGATCTCGAGTCCCTCCAGCTTCTGGATCTCGTCACTCTTCGCCGTGACCATGATGATCGGCACGGTCGACTTCTTGCGGATCTCCCGGCAGACATCCTCGCCACTCATTTCGGGAAGCATGAGATCCAGAATGACGAGATCGGGTCTCTGCTCATCGAACAGGCGCAGTGCCTCCCGGCCCGTAGCGGCGAGAATGGGCTCGTATCCGTCCTTCTGCAGGTACAGTCTCTCCAGCGTGCGGATGTTCTCTTCGTCTTCGACTACCAGGATCTTCTTCATAGCCCCTCTATTCTCGTATGATGGTTGAACCGCACTATCACGTATCAACACAACGTGAGCCTCTCCGGACGACAACCGTGACGGAGAGGGTTCTCCTTGTTGAAGCATACCGCGGTCTGCCTGGCAATTGTGAAGATTCTTGACCATCCGGTTGCCTGCGACCAAAGGCGGCCACCCAAGATGTCATCTGCCCTGCGTGTGATAGGCACGCAGGGCAGATGAACGACCAGGTTCGCTTACTGCTACTTCAGCTCAAACGTCACCGAAACCGCGACCGAGAGAGTATTCGACCCGGGTTGGATATACCCTGACATGTCAGCTCCCATGCCACTGTACTGCGAATACGGGCCAGACCCTGTCGACCAGTCTTCCACGATGGAAACAATGTCACCAAGCGTGTATCCTGTGCCGACGAGAGCCCCTTCGGCCTTGGCACGAGCGTTGGCCACGGCCTCCTTCATGATGCCGGCCCTGGCAGCCTCGCGCCCCGTTGCCTCGAACGAAATGCTGTTAAAGACGTTGGAACCGGCGTTGGACGCAGCGTCGATAATGAACGATAC
>JAUSAI010000142.1 GCA_030652945.1 Caldisericota bacterium
TGGAGGTCATGCACATCGCTGACGAAGGCACTCGACGGATCGGCGACGGGCGACATGCCGTGCGACGTCATCTCGAAGAAGCCCGTTTCTCCACTGCTTCCGAACCGGTTCTTCACCGCTCTGAGAAGCCGGTAGGCACCAAACCGGTCGCCCTCGAGGTAGAGGACCACGTCGACGAGATGCTCGACATACTTCGGACCGGCAATCGTTCCGTCTTTCGTGACGTGGCCGATGATGAGCGCAGCCGTTCCGCTGCGCTTTGCATGGCTCGAGATGCCTGCTGCCGCCACCTTCAGCTGAGCCGGGGTCCCGGAGCCAAAGAGATCTTCTTCCACCGAGAAGGACTGCAGGGAATCCATGACCAGCACCGCTGGGTGGCATCGGTCAGCCATCGCGAGAGCATCCGACAAGGAATTGGTCGTCGCCAGCCGCAGGTGCTCGGTTGTCAGGCCAAGCCGCTGGACTCGTCCGACGATCTGGGAACGCGACTCTTCACCGCTGACGTACAGGACCGTCCCGTGACACCCCAATGCGACGGCAGCCTGGAGCACCAGGGTCGACTTGCCGATACCGGGCTCCCCGCCCACCAGAACGGCGGAGCCAACGACGAGCCCGCCGCCAAGCACGTCATCCCAGGGAGCGATCCCCGATACCAGGCGCGCTTCCGGCCGGACATCGTCGACACGGACCTCCAAGTCCGCCTCGTCGGGCAGGAAACGAGCGGCAGCGGGTGCCGAACTCAGCGACCCGGCAAGAGGTTGTTCAACTTCTTCTTCGAACGAGTTCCATGATCCGCACTCGGGACACTTCCCCAGCTTCGTGACGCTGATGTGCCCACACTGTGCGCACCGGTACTGAACCTGTGGCTTTGCCATATGCGCTCCCGAGGAAGCTCTGTACGCTACTCCGCAGTCTCGCGGCTTCTGAGCTGGGGAAACAGCACGACCTCACGAATCGATGCAACGCCAAGAAGCACCATGACGAGCCGGTCGATGCCGATGCCGATGCCACCCGCGGGCGGCATGCCGTATTGGAGCGCTCGCACATAGTCGAAGTCCATTGCCGGGCTCTCGTCATCGCCCCTCGCCTTTGCGGCGGCCTGCTGTTCAAAGCGCTGTTCCTGGTCGATGGGGTCATTCAGCTCGGTGAACGCGTTGCCCAGTTCCATGCCATCGACGAACAGCTCGAACCGATAGACCCGCTGTGGGTTGTCGGCCTGTCGTTTGGCCAGCGGAGAGACTTCGATCGGATAGTCCACCACGAATGTAGGGTTGACGAGGTGAGGCTGGACCATCTTGTCGAACACTTCGTTCACGACATTGGCATACTCGAAGGACTTGTCCATGTGGATGCCAAACTCCGCGATCTTCTTCCGTGCCGTCGCGTCGTCGCGAAGCTCTTCAAGGCCGACACCCGCGTAGGTGTGCAGTGCATCATCGAACGAGATGCGCGCGAACGGACGGGCGAAGGAGATCTCATGGTCTTCCATGACGACCTGCTCCTTCATGGTGACCTTCGCCACAATATCGCCGATGACGTCTTCCGCAAGCTGCATCATGCCGGCCAGGTCGGAGTACGCCTCATAGAGCTCCATCATCGTGAACTCGGGATTGTGGACCGTATCGATACCCTCGTTGCGGAAGTTGCGGTTGATCTCGAACACCTTCTCGAGCCCCCCCACCAGCAGGCGCTTCAGGTACAGCTCCGGCGCAATGCGGAGGTAGAGGTCCTGGTCCAGGGCATTGTGGTGGGTCACGAAGGGACGGGCTGTTGCACCACCAGCAATGGGATGCAGCATCGGCGTCTCGACCTCGAGATACCCCCGTTCCGTCAGGAAGGTGCGCATGTGCGAAACGATGCGACTGCGCATCTCAAACACGTGACGCACGTCGGGATTGACGATGAGGTCGACGTACCGCTGGCGATACCGCAATTCGACGTCAGTCAGTCCATGCCACTTCTCGGGCAGGGTGCGGATGGCCTTGGACAGGACCCACAGCCTGGTCACACTGATGGTCTTTTCGCCAGTATGCGTGACAAACAGCGTACCCTCGACGCCGACGATGTCGCCGGTGTCGATGTACTTGCGGAACCACTCGTACGCCGGCTCCTGCAGAACGTCCGCCCGTACATACAGCTGGATGTGACCGCCCATGTCGGCGAGCACCATGAAGGTCGCCCTGCCGTGTCCGCGCACTGCCATGACTCGCCCGCGCGCGCGCACGACGGACGTACCCAGCTCATCGAAGTGACCGCTGATGTACTCGGCGGACAGCGCATCGCTGAAGCTCTGGCCGAAGGGGTCGACCCCCTGCGCCCGCAGTTCAGCTATCTTCTCCTTGCGGCTCTGCTCGACTTCGTTGAGCTCAAGCATATCTACTCCTTGGCTATCGCCAGCACGCGATACGAAACACGCCCCTTGGGAATCCGTACCTGGACCGTCTCGTTCTTCCTCTTGCCGAGCAGTGCCTTGCCGACCGGACTGTCGATGGAGATCCGACCTTCAAAGGGCTCAGCCTCAAGGTTGCCCACGATGGTGAACCAGCGCGTCTTCGTGGTTTCGAGATCCACCACGTGTACTCTGCACCCCATATGAACTTCGTCGATGCTGGCGTCCGTCTCTTCGATGACAACCGCATGTTCGAGCTGCCGCTCCAGGTCCATGATCGTGCCTTCGATGAACGCCTGCTCCTTCTTGGCTTCCTCGTACTCGGCATTCTCCGACAGATCGCCAAAGCTCTTCGCTTCCTTGATGCGCTCCGCAATGCGCGGGCGTTCCTTCGTCTTCAGCCGGTCCACCTCTTCCAGCATCTTCTTGTGCTGAGATGGGCTGATATACAGCTTTTCCTCCACATCCTCACGCGCATTGGTGATCTCGATGTCGTCGCTGAACCGCTCTTCTTCATCGTGTACCATTGTCGGCCTCCTCTTCATGACTTCTGCATACCGCAAGATAGTCTTTCAGCATCGCTTCCAGATCCTCGAACGTCTTGATCTGATTGACCCGCCCGCGGTATCTCGTCGCCTCGGGCAGACCATGAAAGTAGAACGCAAGATGCTTGCGCATCTCCTTGATCCCGGTCACGGGGCCC
>JAUSAI010000150.1 GCA_030652945.1 Caldisericota bacterium
TGGCCATTGCCAAAGTCTCCACCGAACACGAAACCCGCGCCTTCGATCAAAGGTTGCGACTCGATGCCCACGCGCACCGTGGGTCCATGCACGCCCGAGTTGGCCGTGAAGTTGGTGTTGTTCTGCGTCTCGTAGCCATAAACCTGGGTGATCGTGCCCATCGTGCTGGTGTTGATGGTGCCCGTATCGGGCGTGTGATTCGCCAGATTCGAGAAAAACAGTATCTTGCTGCCCGCGTCGAACTTGCTAAAGGTCGCGTACTTGGCCCACGCATAGCGGGCGTCGCCATAGAGATCACGTGTGGGCAAGGGCGCGCCGGCAACAGCCAGCGCCGCCGCCCACAGGTCGTTGGCCGCAACGTCAATCCCGGGCAATCCGAGGTCGGCACGCCCCACCTGAGGATCGACCAGCACGCTACGGAAATAGACAATCATGTCGGCTAACGAGCCTTTCGACGCATCCCACGTACCGCGGCCCGCGCCATTGAACGTGACGGTCTCGCCAAGGCGAACGTCCGTGTCCTGACGATGGATTTCAGTGAACACCGTGGCCAGGTGCCCGCCCAAGCTATAGCCGGTGACGTTCACAGTGGCGCCTTCCGGAATCTTGCCAGTCGATTTCAGCCACGCGTAATACTTCTCCATCGCGTCGAGTTGGGAGATGGCGAAGCCGTTCATGCCGATTTCATTGATGTCGGTGGCTGTCTTGTCGCGGGCGGCGTCACCGCCTTGAGAGGCGTCGCGAAACTCGGTCGAACGCATGGCAAGCGTGTAGGTGCCCTGCGTCTTGTCGTAGATGAGCGTGGCGGAGAAGCCGGTATTGGCCAGGAATGGGGGCACGTCGGAGCCGGTAGGCGCAATTGCCTTGGCGGGGTCGTCGGACCATTGATGTCTGACTTCAAACCCTTCGACGAACTCATCGATCTGCTGATCGGTTAAACGGGTATAGCCCTTGTAGCCATCGTTGATCGAAGAGCCAAGCGGCGTCCGATTGGTGCCAATGGCTAGTTGAGTTCTCACTTCTTGCTGCTGATATCCATTCTCCAAGTACGACTCTGCGCAAACTTGTTGCAGGTAATATTCGTAGAGTGCGTTGATGTTTTTATTCGACATGAAATATTTTCAAAAGAATGTTCGTGTTATTTCGAGAGGTGAGTAAACGGGGTTTGATAAGACGAAGGACTCGTTGTGCTGGGAACTGAAAATCTAGCTACGTATCTCAATCGCTCGAAATCATTGTGAGTCCACGTCATCTTGGGACACACTTTGGACGGAGTCGAAAGACCTCTTTCCGCCCAATATCTGAGCTGCACAAAATTTCTACGAAGAGATAGCGGCACTCCAGAAGCTCTGTCGTATGTAATGATCTCGATGCCCGATATTCCAAGTTCGCGATCGTGCGGTCTAACGATTCCTCTCCACGTGACCGCATACTTTGAAGTTGGATGTTGAATGCCAACTACTTCTTTTCGCTCTTTCTGGCTAGCGTCCTCGACAATCGAAATCCGCACGTACGCATGTGAGATGCCGCGCTCGTAGGCGACGTCGCGTCTCGGCTCTTCTGTGTATCGATAGCCATCCGGGGAACCGAGCAGATAGTTGCCCGCCATCTCCAATTTGTCTCGCCAA
>JAUSAI010000168.1 GCA_030652945.1 Caldisericota bacterium
AATCGAATTTCCGTATTTCTACCCCTTGCCGTCCATGCTGATAGTGCGATGCCGTTATTGGTGAGCAGGCAGGTGAACACCGAGCCGGTGAACTGCGAGCCCCGGTCCGTGTTGAATATCTCCGGCTTGCCATGACGGGCCAAGGCATCCTCCAGGGTCTCGACGCAGAAGGCCGCTTCCATCGTGATCGACAACTGCCACGACAGGACCCGGTTGCCCAATCCAGTAAGACGGCGAGGTAGACGGAACATTAATCCGGCAAGCTCTTTGCCTACATAACAACAGTGCTGGTGACCTTAAGAGCCGTCGATACGCAATGCCGCCCGCCAAGATATTTGGCTAGGCGGCATTGTGCTTTTCTGGGAGTGCAAGTGCCGAAATGCTGCAGCTTGCTTACTTGGGCAGGAGGCTTGAAGTGAACGGCTTGAAAGCTTCCTGGGCAAACGTTTTATAGAGGTCGCCAATCTTGGTCGCTTCGGCAACGAATGTCGCTTGTGCGGACCTGGCATATTCAGTCGTGAGCTCGACAAACTTGTCGGGTGACTTCACACCGGCAAGCTTTTCAAAGTACGCCTTGCTCGCCTCGAACGACGATTTGGCGAAATCCGTTTGTGCAGTCGTGATTGCAGTAAGTTGCTGCTGAAAGCCGGAAAAATCGGTCATGTCTAAGTTCCCTGATCGATCCTCGGGAGGCGATCTCCCGACCAAATTGATCTGAGCGCCGTATAGGGGGCTTGCTGCCCAAGAAGCAATCAAAATTGCTGCATTGCAGCAATGAGAGTTTGGGTGCCGTAGTTTTACGGGCCCTCGTAGCCGCCGAGGACTGCGCAACGCTAGGTTCACTTGATCGGATGCTGAGCTCTCCGAAAAACTGAAGGACCTTCGCAGCAAGCCTTAGCTAAAGCGCTCCCGCCCATGTTTAGAGCGGCGGTTCCTGAGTCCGGGGCCGTACATTTCGTGTGCTAGACGGTTCATCAAAATTATTTAGAATGGGACCGTCAAGATCGGCGGGCATGTTTGATGAGTTTTTCACAGTCCAAAGATGAAAGATTGCTGACGTTCTATGAGAGCGTTCGGAAACAGGTCGAAGTCGATAAGCGGTCAGGCGGTCGCTATCGCTTTGCTGGTGACGGAGTGAAGCAATATGCCGAACGGCTCCGCGAAGAGATGAAGAGATGGAGCGACGAGGCTTACAGTTTACGCCGATAGATTGGAATGAATGATCGTCCCATAACAATGGGGGGGGTTAATGACCAAGATCGACGAGCGGACGGCTGCAAATTTGGATGTGGTGCTCGAAGAGGTTTGCGGAGGTTTACCTCACGGCGGTGATCATGAAAGCCGGAAACATATCGCGCAAAAGCTCCTGCAGAGCGCAAAAAAAGGCAACGTGACTTTGGATGGGTTGCGCAACGTGGGCACCCGCGCCCTTTCCGAACTATCCCGAAGCAAATCAGCTTGATCCGATTTAATTGAGTCTACTTACCGCCAGTCAAGGAGTCTCCGATATCGAGACACCAGACGGGGGCTGTGTAGTGGCAGACGGCCACCGTTTCTCAATTAAGCCGCTTCATCTTTCGGGATGAGGCAGTTTTTTTGTCTATAATCCGAGCGACGTCCAAATGTGGCAAACCATAATGGTCGCTGCGCTGGAATAGCGTCCGATATTCAGTTTTGGGTCTGCAAAAAGCATGCGTCTATTCGGGACGATTGCTTCCTGAGCCGAACGGCCTTCTTCGATCAGAAAATTTAGCCATGCCCCCCGAACAAAAGCAGCTGAGCGACGTTACGGTTTGCGGTTCTGTTATTCGGGCTGATTGTCATGCGCTTCCTAATGCAAAAATCATGGTCTCCGTACCTCGTCGGCATCGGGATAGGTGTGCTTAGCTGGTTTTCTTTCGCAACTGCGAACAAGCCGATCGGCATCACGACAGCCTTCGAATATACGGCTGGGCTGACTGAAAAAGTTGCCACGCCGGAGCTCGCTGAGCCCTACCTGCAGGCCAAGGAGAAGGATGGAAAGACTCCCAAGATTGATTGGGAGTGGATGCTGGTGGTCGGTGTTTTCGCGGGATCGTGGCTCAGCGCCCGCATAAGCGGAGATCGGAATGAGCCTAGCGTCCCGCCACTCTGGGAATGGCGCTTCGGTCCCAGCGTTCCTAAACGGCTCGCTGCAGCATTCTTCGGCGGTGCATTGATGATGTTCGGTGCGCGCTTGGCACAGGGCTGCACCAGCGGCCACGGCAT
>JAUSAI010000179.1 GCA_030652945.1 Caldisericota bacterium
ATGCTCGGCCACCCGATTTACACCTCCTGGCGGGGCGTTCAGAACGTCGAAAGTGCAAAGCCGTTTGTGCGGGCGTTGCGTCAAGGCCGTTTTGTGCTGCAGGTCTGCGCAGACTGCGGCGGCACTTCTTCGCCGGCGCGCCTTCATTGCCAATCGTGTCGCAGCGCGAAGCTCGTGTGGCGGGCAGCGGCCACGTCGGGGAAGCTTGTTGCGAGCACTACTTACCAGAAGCAGTACGACCACGATTATTTTCGCAAAGTACCCTACAACGTTGTGCTCGTGAAGCTGGATTGCGGCCCCATGATTCTTGGCGCGTGCGATGAGCCCGTCAGTCAGAGCCAGATTGGCGCGCTCATGCAACTTGATATTGTGCAAAGCGCGGCAGGTTTCCCGCTGCAGTTCAGGTTGGTGAGGGAGAGTGGCAATGGATAGCGGGGCCCTGAGGCTGCTTGTTGCCGCAGTTCGTTACGAAGCCATCGACGTACTGTCATTTGAGTTGTGTTTACCGGACCGAAGTGAGCTTCCGGCATTCGCTGCCGGCGCGCACATTGATTTGCAATTGGCGAATCAGATGGTGCGCAGCTATTCGCTGGTCAACTCCCAGACTGAGCGGCATCGGTATGTGATTGCGGTGCATAAGTCGCCCAAGAGCCTGGGCGGTTCGCGCTTCATGCATGAAGACCTCCGTCCCGGCGCCATTGTTTCGGTGTCGCCGCCGCGTAACAACTTCCGGCTGGTTGAGGACGCTTCCAGCTCCATCTTCATCACCGGGGGCATAGGTGTCACGCCCGTGCTTTGCATGCTGGACCGGCTCACGAGTCTTGAACGACCCTGGGTGTTGCACTACTGTTCGCGCACACGGCAGGACGCCGCATTCCTTGATCAGCTGCGTCGACTCGCCGCGCAAGGTGGCGGCGCAATCCATTTCAATTTCGATCAGGGTCGACCTGAGAACAGGCTCGATCTGCGCGCTGTAGCCGAGATGGCGCCCCAAGACGCTCACTTGTACTGCTGCGGACCGCTTCCCATGCTGGAGGCCTTCGAAGCCGCCTGCGTGAGCCGCGCGCCGGAGCTCGTGCATGTCGAGTACTTCGCTGCCAAGCAAGCTCCGTCCGTCGAGGGTGGATTTGTTGTGGAGCTGGCACGCTCGAAGCGAACGGTGGAAGTGCCGCGGGGAATGACGATCCTGGACGCGCTTTTGGAAATCGGCTTGAAGGTTTCGTATTCCTGCGCCAAAGGCATCTGCGCGAGCTGCGAGACGCGCGTCCTTGACGGAATTCCCGATCACAAGGATCTTGTTCTTACCCGCGCGGAACAAGCGGGCAATAAAGTGATGATGATTTGCTGCTCAGGCAGCAAGACACCGAAACTGGTGCTGGATTTATGACTTTGTCGATGGCTGCTCCGCGTGGAGGCCCTCTTGCCGGACTCAAGGTCCTGGAATTTGCCGCGCTTGGCCC
>JAUSAI010000182.1 GCA_030652945.1 Caldisericota bacterium
CTGGTATGCAGCCTCAGAGAACCGAGGTGGAGCAGGAGAAGAAGATTCTGAAGGAATTCAAAGTTGAAGATGTGGAGCTGCCGGCCATTCTGCGAAAGGGCTCAGCGCGCGGCTTCTGATTTCCTTCCATGGGTCATCTGAGTGACCGGCTTGCAGCTGTCCGGGAGAGGGCATTGCATGCCTATAGCCTTCGAGCTGGCACGGGCAACGGATTGCGCATTGTCTGCGTCACGAAAGGCAGAAGCCTTGCGAGCGTCGAGGAAGTCGTGCAAGCCGGCGCACTGGAGATAGGGGAGAACTACCTTCAGGAAGCGTTGAAGAAGGGCGTCTTCCGGCTCCGTGACCAATACGGCATACTGGTTCGCTTTATCGGGCGCATCCAGTCGAACAAGCTCTCCCGCGTGATGAGGGAATTTGATGCATTGGATTCGCTGGAGGAACGTCTGCTTTCGGAATTGGCACCAGCCACGCTGTCGGGAGAAGTACGGATCAAGGAGTTCCTTCTGGAGATTAATGCCGGAGGCGAGCAGCAAAAGGGTGGCATCACCTTGGAGCGGGTCCGGGAGCTGTTCGCCGGTAGAAAGCAGCCCCTGCCGTCGTTTGTCAGTGGTTTCATGGCAGTTGTCCCTCTTGAGGCGACGATGGGCGAGCGTACTGCACTCTATGAGAGCGTTTATGAGGTGTTTCGAGAAGTGCAGGAGCGAGACGCTTCCCCGGCATTCACTATTCTTTCGATGGGCACATCTGACGACTATGAGCTTGCAATCACGTGTGGCGCAAACATGGTTCGCGTTGGCACGGCGCTGTTTGGCCCCCGGTGAAGAGAGTGTAACCTCAGGTTCGTCTGATCCGATAGTATGATCGAGGAAGGGGGAAGGTTGTCCGCGGACGAGGAACACTTTATACGGCGACTTCAAGCTTCCGACGAAGAAGCTTGGCGGGAGTTTGTAGATCACTATGCCGATCGCATGCTGGCGTATGCGTTGAGACACGTCAAGAATCGGGTCGCTGCCGAGGACATTGTAGAGGATACGTTTGGAAGAGTCGTTTCGTCGATTAAGGGATTCACGTACCAAGGCATCCCGCTGGATGTCTGGGTGTACAAGATTGCGCGTAATGCGGTTGCTGACTACTATCGAAAGCACACGGGATTTGCCGTTCTGCCTTTTCAGGAGTTCATGGATACACGTACTTCCAGTATCCTGAACGATCCATATGAAATGGCAGAGGCGGGCGACATCAGGAAGGTGGTAGACCAAGCCGTCGAACTCCTTGCTGAGCCTCGGCGGTCGGTGGTTCGGCTTCGGCTGTTTCAGGGGAAGACGGTGAAGGAAGCTTCGTTCCTGCTTGGCCTCAGCGAGAGCAATGTCAAGATCCTTCTCTTCCGAGCGCTCGCTGATATCAGGCAGAATATTGCAGAGAAGATGGGTGAGAGACATGAAACGTAACGAGCGCGAGTCGGAGAAGACGGAGATCCTGAGTCACTTCGTAGAGAACCTGCAGAGCCGAGACCGTGACCTCTTTGATGGCATTAAGCCGGGGTGCCTCTCTCGAGCGGATATGGACCTACTTGACCTCGTTCTGTTCATGGTGCCGGTTGTTCAACACTCCAGCGCTGACTACAAAGAACGACTAGGGGCACTGGCTCCACAGCCTGTACAGCGGTACGACCTTCACGGTCACGACATCAACGAGCGTCCCCCCCGACCCTTCTCGCGACTGTTCAGTCCGGTGGCTGGCTTTGTCCACGCCGTGGCTGCTTTCGTTGCGGCGCTCATCGCAGAACCCAT
Organism: Caldisericota bacterium; assembly: GCA_030652945.1. GTDB lineage: Bacteria > Caldisericota > Caldisericia > Cryosericales > Cryosericaceae > Cryosericum. The sequence goes on from JAUSAI010000182.1 coordinate 1,791, forward strand.
CCCCGGCAGTCTGGAACTGCGGTCAATTGACACTTCCGGGCAATTGTGGTATAAGTTCCAGGCGGGGAAGCAGGCTTGCATATCCTTCCGTGGGAGTTTCGAAACGCACCACGCGGCTTCCTTCGCTGATGTCCTTCTTGGGTTCCGAGCTGTTGGCTGAAGACAAATGCCGGTACTTCAAGCGGGAGCTACTTGGCCAGGGATCGTACGGAACTGCAGTAGCAGCAACTTGGTAAAGGAGGAGCAATCGACGAGAAGAGTACTATCTGCGCTGCTCGCAGTGGTGCCTGGGACGGCGACTCGAGTTTTCGGCGCCGGGGTTGCCAGAGGCAGTTGTTCACATTGCAGAACATACGAAATCGACCATAGATCATAAGCGGGCAGTCCCGCGCTCCCTTGAGCGGGTGCGGGAAACCGAAAGGAGTCTTCGCCAACATGAGAGACTACATAATCCGTCGTATCCTGGGCATGATTCCACTGATACTCATCGTCATGATCGTGTCGTTCGGGATATTCTCACTTGTTCCCAACCCGTTTGCTGCCCTGACCGAGAATCCACGTATCAAGAGGGCTGACGTTGAGCGCTTGAAACACGCCTGGGGGTTTGACCTTCCGTGGCATCTGCGCTTCTTCAGGTGGTTTGGCGGCGTTGTCCGTGGTGACTGGGGACCGTCACTGTTGTTTCCGGGTTCGACCGCCCGTGAAGTCATCGGAAGGGCTTTGCCGATTACCATGCGGGTCATGGGTCTCGAGTTCCTCCTTGCTCTCATCATAGCTCTGCCCATTGGCATTCTCTCGGCGGTCAAGCAGTACTCAATCACTGACTACATCGTGACGGTCATCAGCTTCTTCGGCATGTCCATGCCGACATTCTGGTTCGGGTTGCTGATGATGATGTTCTTCAGTGTTCTCTTGAAGCGTCCTAGTGGTATGCCGCTTCTTCCCGCTGGGGGTCTGATGACGCCCGGCCTCGAGGACGCCCCATTCTTCGTGAAATTCGGCGACCGCCTGCAGTACCTTGTCATGCCTGTTGCCGTGCTCGCGTTCAACTCTATCGGAGGTTGGACGCGCTACATGCGCACCTCGATGCTGGAGGTCATTCGGCAGGACTACATTCGTACGGCGAGAGCAAAAGGTGTCCCCGAGAGGTTTGTCATCAACAGGCACGCTCTTCGGAATGCGCTGATTCCAATCGTTACTCTTGTTGCGCTGTCGGCACCTATTGTGGTAGGCGGTGCCGCGATAACGGAGACGATCTTCACTATCCCCGGCATGGGCAGTCTCATTATACAGGCTCAGATCAAGGCTGACTACCCTACGGCCATGATTGCGCTCATGTTGTCCAGCATCCTTGTTATTGTCTTCAACCTGGTGGCGGACATCGTCTACGCGTGGATCGACCCGCGCATCAAGTACAGCTAGGAGGAACCTCTATGGCCGAGAATGCTATTGACGCAGGCAAGAAGAAGAACCAGAAGACGGCGGAGGACTTCACCTACATAGGCATGGTGCTGCATCGGCTGACACGCCACAAATTGGCCATGGCCGGGGCCTTCATGCTCATCGCGATCTTCCTGTTTGTCTTTGTTGGTCCACTCATCTGGCGCATCGATCCCAATTTGCAGATCGAGAGCCTGGAGGGTCTCCTGAATCCGGCATCTGCCGCCCATCCGCTGGGGACCGATGACTACGGCCGGGATGTTCTCGCACGGATGTTCTTCGGAGGTCGCATTTCGCTGTTCATCGGATTTGTATCGGCAATCACTGCGGCACTCGTCGGGACTCTTGTCGGCCTTGTCGCGGGATACTACGGTGGGTGGGCGGACAACATCCTCATGAGATTCACGGACGCCATGCTGTCGATCCCGACGTTCCCGCTGCTTATTGCCCTCGCGAGCATTCTCGGCAAGGGAATATGGCAGCTGATCATGGTTATTGTCGTTTTCGGATGGATGGTGGATGCGCGTCTCGTGCGCGGTATGGTACTCTCACTCAAGGAGCAGGAGTATGTCGAGGCCGCTCGGGCAATCGGTGCCTCGGCGAACCGTATCATGTGGAAACACCTCTTCCCAAATACGCTGGCGGTTCTCATCGTATCAACGACGATTGGCATTGGCGGTTCCATCATCTACGAAGCATCGATCAGCTTCCTGGGGTTTGGGGTGCAGGCACCTTTTGCCAGCTGGGGGAACATGCTGCAGAACGCCCAGCAGTACATTTGGACGGCACCCAGCTTGATTATCTACCCTGGTCTTGCGATCTTCATGACCGTTCTCGGTTTCAACTTCTTCGGGGATGGCTTGCGGGACGCAATTGACCCCAAACTGAAGCTCTAGGGGGGGTTCGTGGAAAACAGAGAAGTCCTGGTTGACGTAAAGAATCTTCGGACCTTCTTCTACACGGAAGATGGCGTTGTTCCAGCCGTAGACGGTATCGACCTCACGATCCATCGTGGAGAGGTCGTTGGCCTGGTCGGCGAATCCGGCTGTGGCAAGTCGGTAGCATCGCTTTCTATCATGCGGCTTATAGCCAATCCTCCAGGGAAGATTCTTAGTGGAGAGATCTTCTTCCACGGGGAGGACCTGCTCAAGAAGAGTGACGAGGAAATGCGACTCATTCGCGGAGACAAGATCTCCATGATCTTTCAGGAGCCGATGACGTCACTCAACCCGGTATTCACCATTGGAGACCAGATCAGCGAGGCCATTACTCTTCACCAGAAGATCGACGCGGCAGAAGCAAAGAAGCGAACGATAGAGATGCTACGGTTGGTGGGAATACCTGAACCGGAGCGTAGATTCAGTCAGTACCCTCACGAGATGAGCGGCGGCATGAGGCAGCGAGTCATGATTGCCATGGCGCTCTCGTCGAACCCCGAGCTCCTCATTTCGGATGAAGCGACAACTGCGCTGGACGTTACGATCCAAGCACAGATCCTGGATTTGATGCGCGGATTGCAGAAGAAACTGGGGATGGCCATTCTCATCATTACGCACAATCTGGCAGTTGTTGCCGAAATGGCCGAATTCATAGCGATTGCGTACTCCGGGAAGATCGTCGAGAACGCGAGTGCGAGGGAGATCTTCAAGACTCCTCGCCACCCGTATACGCACGGGCTTCTTCAGTCCATCCCCAGATTCACAGAGCGTAAGACAACGGAGCCCTTGCCTGCCATCGAGGGAATGGTCCCATCTCCCTACCACATGCCCAAGGGGTGTAGTTTCAATCCTCGTTGCCCGTTCGCGACAGAGCGGTGCCGTGAGGAAGCGCCTGAACTCGAGGAGCTTTCCCCCGGGCACCTCGTGCGCTGCTATCACCCGATTGAGTACTAGGTAGAGGAGAGATCACCCATGGCAACGAAACTTGTCGAAGTCCAGAAGCTCAAGAAGTGGTTTCCCATCAAAGGCGGGGTTCTTTCGAGCACCGTCGCACACGTGAAGGCAGTTGATGAGGTCGACTTCTTCATCAACGAGGGAGAGACCCTGGGTCTGGTAGGGGAATCGGGCTCGGGAAAAACGACGGCAGGGCGCACGATGCTGAAGCTGCTGGAACCTACTAGTGGAAGGATTCTCTACAAAGGCCAGGACGTCAGCGCATATACACCAAATCAGATGCGTCCCCTCCGTCGCAATGTGCAGATCATGTTCCAGGATCCCTACGGTTCCCTGAACCCTCGCATGCCTGTCGGTGACATTATTCAGGAACCCCTGGATGTCCACGTGATCGGAACCCGGAGTGAGCGCCGCGCCGCAGTAGCCGCAATCATGGAAACGGTTGGGCTGCGATCTGAGTATCAGCGGCGATATCCTCACGAGTTCTCCGGAGGACAGCGCCAACGCATTGGCGTTGCTCGGGCTCTCATTCTGAACCCTGAACTCCTTGTGCTTGACGAACCGATTTCCGCACTAGATGTTTCGATTCAGTCGCAGATCATCAACCTGCTTCAGGAACTTCAGCAGAAGCGCAACCTGACATACCTGTTCATCGCGCACGATCTTGCTGTCGTGCGGCATATGTCCGACCGCGTAGCGGTCATGTATCTGGGGAAGATCGTCGAGACCGCTGAGAATGATGAGCTCTTCGACCACCCGATGCATCCGTACACACAGGCGTTGCTATCTGCTGTCCCCGTACCGGATCCCGATGTCAAGAGAGAGCGCATCATTCTGCAGGGAGACATTCCCTCGCCGGTGAATCCACCGTCAGGCTGCCACTTCCGCACCAGATGTCCGTATGCAATGCCTGTCTGCAGAGAACAAGAGCCGATTGCCATTGAGACAGCTCCAGAACATACAGTGGCCTGTCATCTGCTTACGAAGAAATAGCCACTACGGATGCTATGGCGCAACCGGGCTGTCTTTCCTTCTAAGCAGGGAGACAGCCCGGTTGGACTATGTTGCGCCATCAGGAGGGAAGTACCTATGCGGATTCCCATTCACGTGACAACCGGAAGCAGAGAGGCCGCGATCGTACCCGGGAGTCCGTTGCATGTGCGAGTCAAGGCAAGGCCGGTAGACGGAAGGGCCAATGGTGAACTCGTGTGCCTTCTTGGCCGCTACTACGGGGTCAGACAGGATGCGGTACGGATAGTTGCTGGCTTGACCGCAAGAGAGAAGATCATCGAGATTGTCGACGTTGACCAGCAACGGAGAGCCACGACACGTGGGCATCGTGGAGTGGCTCCGTGAAGGGTATGCTGGCAATCCTGGCAGGGGTCATCGTCATCGATCAAGTGACAAAGGCGACTGCCAGAGTCCTCCTCGCCTCGCAATCGTGGTATGCGGGACCAGTAGGGCTTGTGCTCGCTACGAATTCTGGCGTCGCATTTGGGCTTTTCGGCGGGAGCTGGTGGGTCATTCCACTGAACGTGGTCCTTGGGGCCGTGGTCGCGAGTGCGTTCGTGAGCGCTCTGCGGCACAAAGAGAGCTGTCTGGCCCGCGGTCTGCTGTTGGTTCTGGGTGGGTTCGTCGGGAATCTCGTGGACCGCATTTGCTTTGGGAAGGTAACGGACTTCCTGTGGATTCGCGGCTGGTCGGTCTTCAACATTGCGGACTGCTCTGTCGTTGCGGGCTCGATCATTGTGGGCCTGGCACTACTCTTCCCTGGACCCACCAAAAGTCATGGCTGAACACGACCGGCACTGCTGGAGCATACTGCTCCTTGACAATGACGTGTTGGTTGTTGACAAACCCGCAGGTCTGTGCGTCTTCACGCAACCCGGTAGCCTCAGTGGAACTCTCAGCGAGCAGCTGCTTGATGCTGGATACTCACTATATGATGGGCCTGGTGTGGAGCTTCCCGGGGTCGTCCATCGTCTCGACCGAGATACGAGTGGCGTGATTGCATTTGCACGAACAAGACTCGGGTTTGAGATCCTCAAGGCCCACTTCGTCGACGGCCGAGCCAACAAGCGATACGTTGCTCTCGTCAGTGGACTGGTAGATGTGCGTCACGGGAAGATAGAAGTGCCTATCGGTGCAAAGAGAACGCAGGGCTTGCTTCTGCGGCATGCGGACAGCTCAGGACGCCCGTCCGTAACGGAGTTTGATGTCATACGCCGCTTCGCCAGAAACGTGACGTTGCTGCGGCTTCGCTTGGAAACCGGCAGAACCCACCAGATACGAGTACACTGCTCCTACATAGGGCATCCGGTGCTTGGCGACTACACGTACGGCTACAGGGATCGACCCGGAATTGTCGTTCCGCGGCAGATGCTGCACGCCTCTTCTCTCGAAGTGGTTTTGCCGGCGTCTGGGAGGAAGGTGCTCGTTGTCGCATCTCTGCCGGCGGACATGAAGTCCGTTCTGGGAGCATTGTCCACGTGAACACTCAGAAGGGGACCGGTGTCTTTGCTGCAAACAAGCGCATCCTGCACGAGTTCGTCCTGCAGGAGGAATTCGAGGCTGGAGTCGAACTCCAGGGATGGGAGGTCAAGGCCATCCGCGCACGGGTATTCGCCTTCGGCGACAGCTACTGCCGGTTCTACGGCTCTGACCTTCGCCTTGTGCAGATGTCGATAGGGCCGTACAAGTTTGCCAACGTCTCAGACAAGGATGTCAAACGTTCCCGCAGGCTTCTCCTCCATCGGCGCGAGCTCAACAGAATCGCTGCTTTCATAAGCCAGCAAGGACTTACGGTTGTGCCTGCGGCTCTCATCATTTCCGATCGAGGGCTGGTCAAAGTAACACTTGCGATTGGCAGGTTTCGTTCGACGAAGGGCTCTCGCGACTCGTTTGAACGAAAGCGTGTTCAGGTCGAGATCAGGAGGTACGTTCGGTGAGACGACGATGGCTGATACTAGCCCTGGTCTGCGCTATCATAAGCTCCCAGGCAATCGTACGTCCTGTATCGGCGTCCTCCAGGGAGGCCATCGCCTTGGAGGATGGCACTTCCATACGCAGGGGGGCAGGAACAGCGTTTGCCCGCATAGCCCAGGTCAAGGCGAAGACATCGCTGGCAATCGTTGGAGAGGCGAAGGACAGTGCCGGCCGGCTCTGGTTCAAGGTCGACATAACGGTTCTGGGGCTCGCGGCAACGATTGGATATGTTGCATCGTGGGTCGTGGATGTCAGGACAATCACTGAGCTGCCGGTTCTTCCGGAGTCGGTGAAGGTCGCAGACCTTGTGTCGTTGTGGAAGCCTGTGTCGCGCGCCTGCGCCATGGTCGACAGTACAAGCATGAGAACCGGTCCGTCCGTTTCATTCGACAGAGTTTCCATGCTTCCATCGGGGACCAAAGTCGCCATCATCGGATATGCGCTGACGGATGCGAAGGAACTCTGGTGCAGAATCAGCGTGCCAGCCGAGGAAACGGGCTGGGTTCGTGCGACGCTGTTGAGTTCGTATGAGAGACCGGCAGATACACTCGTAGCAGCTACAATTGGAAAGAACCTGAAGGTCGTGGCGTCGAACGCGGCGTTGTCAGCTGCGCCGTTCGATGGCGCCAGGATCGAACTTGGCGCAGATGTGCAGGGCCGGTCAGTTGTGGGGGTGTCCACCGACGGCAAACGGGTGTTCGTCCAGCTTCTGCTGGATTCGTCGCCTGTGTGGCTTGAAGTTGCCGGAGATACGATGATTGGAGGACCCGTCGCTGGCGGAAGCGTCTGTAGCCTCACTAACATTGAAGTCGTTTCAACGGGAAACTGGTCAGAGGTCACGTTGAGCGTGACAGGCGAAAAGTCGGGATTGCAGATGGTTCGCGGGCACGTTCCCGAGCGCATTGAGATTTCACTCCCCAGACTGCTGCAGGCAGGAAGCATTACCGTATCGGGTGTTCCAACGACCCTTGTCGCCAGTGTTAACACATTGGTGACAGAAGCAGGTTTCGTATCCAGAATCGTCATCTATCTGGAGGACAGCGGCGTCTCCGCAACACTATCGGCGGGCACTACAGCAGTTCGGGTACGGATAGGTCTCCAAGTGTCCCCCGTCCCATCGAAGTCGGTCTTCCTCAATGGAGATATCCTCTGTACGAGCGACCAAACCGCCTTTCTGGAAGACGTAACATTCATTCCGCTGGCGCTGGCTGGTGCTGCCTATGGCACACCACTCTCGTGGGATGCATCGGAGCAGCAGACGAGCCTCGTATTTGGAGAGCACTCGTACGTTCTTAAGGAAGGGGACTTCACACTCAAAGTCGCCGAGGGATCATCCCGCTGGACTGAGGATATGGCTGCCGCGCCTCGCCTCATCAACGGACTGCTCTTCGTACCCGTTTCGACCGTATGCAGAGTGTTTGGACTCCGAGCAGTCGATGGCCTGCTGCGCATACATCTGGACCCCCTCATCGCCTCCGTTCACTTCTCCGGAGATCGGGCTCGGCCATCTGGTTCGATTGCTGTTTCGTCGACAACCGACCTTCACGTTGCACAGGTCAAGCGTGACGGCTTTACCGTCATCCGGTTTCAAGGCGACTTGGTGACTCCCGCATCCGCCAGTCCAGTGCTTGCCGACTGGATAGCGATGTCGGCATACCCTCGAGTCGGCGGCTCGCCGCCCATGCTCGAACTTCGGCTTGCAACAACTGACTCCTATGTCGTCGACGTGCAGACGCCAGGTCGAGGAACGTACGTCATCTCAACTAGTGCGATTCACAACGGCCGGCTCCAAGGGAAGAAAGTCGTGGTCGACCCTGGGCACGGAAACGTGTCGTCATCAGGAACCTTCGACTACGGGGCACGTGGAGCAGCGGGCATTGACGAATCTGCAGTCAATCTCGCTATTGCGGTGAAGCTGAAAGCGAAGCTGGAGGCCGAAGGAGCTACGACCTTGCTGACTCGAACGGGCGACTCCTCATCGGCAAACCGAGACGTTGCGGCGCGAGCACAGTTGGCCAACAGTTCGGCAGGAGACGTCTTCATCAGCATTCACCAGGGTGTCACAGACGCAGGAAGTGTCATGGGCGGAGGCCAGACCTACTACTGGTTCACTACGTCGAGTTCGCTGGCTGCACTCATCCAGGAGAAGATGGTAGCCGCGCTGGGACGAGAAGACCGGGGTACGCAGAAGGCCGATATCTACCTGGCCTCACACATCGACACCATGCCGTCGATACTCGTCGAATGCCTGTTCTTGAGTAATCCCGAAGAGGAGCAACTACTGAAGCAAGACGGCTTCCAAGATCAGATTGCCCGGGCGATCGCGGATGCCATCATCGAGTACTTTGTGAGGTAGGGGATGAGACAGCCAATTGGTGTTTTCGACTCTGGGGTAGGAGGTCTTGCTGTTGTGCGGGAGCTGAAGAACCGTCTTCCGAAGGAGTCTGTTCTCTACGTTGCCGACTCGCGCTTCTTTCCGTATGGAACCAAGTCGCGTGCCGACATTCTGGCTAGAGCGGATGCGCTTATCGGCTTCCTGAGATCTCAAGGTGCCCGGATAGTCGTCGTCGCCTGCAATACTGCATCCAGCGTGATCTTTCCCGACATCCAGCGGCATGTCGAAGTGCCGGTCCTGGGCATGATCTCCGCAGGAGTGAAGAGTGCACAGCTTGCGACAAGAAACCACAAGGTAGCTGTCCTTGCGACTCCGGCGACCACCCGGAGCCACTGCTATCTCCGGTCGATGAGCATTCTCGATCCCACCGTCGAGATGATAGAGCTCCAATCACAGGAGCTGGTGAATCTCGTCGAACAGGGTACCATTGACGGCAGAGACGTGGCGACCTACGCCGCCGAGGTTTTGAGGCCCGTGAGCGAATTCGGGGCGGATACGCTGGTACTGGGCTGTACGCACTTTCCCTTTCTCAACGAGCTCATGCAGCGGGTCCTGGGTCCCAGGGTGAAGATCGTAGATCCCAGCAAGGAACTTGCATACGAGGTCTCTCTCGTCATGGAGAAGTGCCGTCTGCTGACGGAGAAGGGCGGGGAGGACCGCTTTCTGACAACGGGGGATCCGAAGGACTTCTTGGAGAAAGCTAGGTTCTTCCTGGGTGACTACGTTGCCCATGTTGAGGTTGCGGACGTTTGAGACTGTGGGTTGCCACCGGCAATTCGAACAAGTACGGCGAACTTCGGGACACTGTGGCAATGCTGGGTCTCCCGGTAGAGGTCTTGCCCCTCGAGACGGTTGCCGTCGATGAGTCTGGTGTGTCGTACTATCAGAATGCTTTCAAGAAGGCAGTCTCAGGCGCACGGCTGCGCCGAGAATCGATTGTCATAGCTGACGACTCGGGATTGGAGATTCCGGCGCTTGGCGGCTTGCCAGGAGTACACTCGGCTCGCTTCTCCTGGAAAGGAAGCACCGGCTGTCGGGCTCTTCAGGCAGTGCTTTCGGAGAGAGGGATCGTGACAGCGCCAGCCCGTTTCATTTGTTGCATTGTCGGCTTCCTGCCCACGAGTCCACTATGCATTTCTGCCGTCGGTACCGTTTCCGGCACCATACATGCAGAGGCAAGAGGGCCCGGTGGCTTTGGCTATGACCCCCTCTTCGTTCCAGATGACGAGTCAGAGACGTTTGCAGAAATGCCGGGCAAGCACAAAGCAGTCATCAGTCACCGGGCGAAGGCGTTCGTGGCATTCATGGGCATGCTAGGGGGCGTGACGCCCGGAATGCCTTGATTTTCTCATGATTACATGTATTCTCATGGATGATGTGCCGCGGGGTGTGGCGTAGCTTGGTAACGCGCATGGTTTGGGACCATGAGATCGGTGGTTCAAATCCACTCGCCCCGACCATGGGCCCATAGCTCAGCTGGATAGAGCAACGGATTTCTAATCCGTCGGTCGCAGGTTCAAATCCTGCTGGGCTCGCCATTTTGCCATGGTGGGTGTAGCTCAACTGGTTAGAGTACCGGACTGTGGATCCGGTTGTTGGGAGTCCGAATCTCCTCACCCACCCCACCTAGAACGTGCACACGGGTATTCTCGGTGTATGCGAGCGCTTATAGCTCAGGCGGATAGAGCGATGGATTCCTAATCCGTAGGCCGCAGGTTCGAGTCCTGCTAAGCGCACCAGTACTTTGCATTGCGCGCCCATAGCTCAACTGGATAGAGCTGCGGACTTCGGATCCGCTGGTTGTGGGTTCGACTCCTGCTGGGCGCGCCAATTTCTTCTGCAGAGCTACCACTGTCGACATCCGTCCCGTGCTGTCGAGAGTCGACGGGTCGTTGTCTCCACCGTGCGACGTCCAGCTTGACACACCCCTCGATAGGCCTATAATTCTACGGTTCACAGCGTGGGTCGTTAGCTCAATTGGTAGAGCATCTGACTCTTAATCAGGCGGTTACAGGTTCAAGTCCTGTACGACCCACCAAGTTGCCTGTAGATTCAGTTCCTGGCGATGTCAGCAAGCAACGGGCGAGGGTGGCGGAACTGGCAGACGCGCTGGACTTAGGATCCAGTGGGTAATTCCATGCGGGTTCAACTCCCGCCCTTCGCACCACAATGGAGGAAACCTTGGAAAACACCACGAAGAGTCAGACCGGAAACTCCCTCGTACTCTCGTCATCATTCAATGCTGAAGAGTTGTCCGCCCTCAGAAGCCAAGCGATCCAGAGCATCGGCGTCAAAATGCGGATTCCCGGATTCCGTCCCGGCAAAGCACCGCTGTCTGTTCTGTCCAACTATGTCAAGGAGTCGGATGTCAACGACGACCTCCTTCAAGCTGCTGCCTCCAAGTCCTACAGCACGTTTCTGAAGGAGGACAAGAGCACGGACGCCCTCATCTTCGAACCGGAGATCCTGTCGACAACGTGGGGAAGCGTCGAAACCCCTGCACTCGAACTGGAATTGCGGGTATTCCGTCTTCCTCGGACGGACAGGGAATTCTGGTCGTCAATTGAGGTGGAGGACACCCACATTGACGTCGAGTCAGCCGTCGAAAGGCGCATTTCTGCCCTGGTCGAGACCGCAACAGAGCTAGTGCCCAAGAGTGGGGCGGCCGCCCCCGGGGACTCCGTAGGAGTCTCGATACTGACTGCCGGCGGGCAACGGCCGTACCGGACGGAGCTCGTTCTCGGTGAGGGCACTGTTGGCAGGGCATATCAGGATGTCGTGGCTGGCATGAATGTAGGCGAGTCCCGCCATTTCTCCGTTACGCTACAGGAGAAGCCCCTCGAGGGCGACTTGACGCTCGAAACCGTAGCCGAGCGCCACGTTCCCGAGGTGAACGATGAGTTTGCGCACTCATTGGGTGCATACGATTCTCTCGACGCCCTGCGGGCGTCGCTGCGTGCAGAAGAAGAGAAGCGAGCTGAAGAGGAACGCGACGACTCCCTGTTTGCCCATTCGGTCGATGTCGCTGCGCAGAGACTAGATCTCCAGTTCCCTCTCTATGTACGGCGAGAAGAGACCGAACGTCGCGTTGCCGAAATGCGCGACAGGCTTGCCCGAAATGGACTTTCCCTAAATGAGTACCTGAAGTACAATAGCCTGGAACTCGGCGCATTTACTTCCGGTGTCGAATCAGAAGCCGCGAAAGGCCTGGAACGGGAGTTGCTTATGGAGGCCACGCAGCGTTCATGTGAGATCCTCGTGGACGACAACGATGCCGCATCGTATGCGGAGACAAACGGTGACGAACTGAAGAAGGCAGGTATCGACATTGCCAGCTACGAAGGGAAGATAGCGATTCGCAATATCATCCTTTGGCAGCGTACCCGGAAACTGATTGTCGAATCTGTACGGCTGAAGGAGCCGGGGGCCTAGCAGGAGGGGACATGAGCGTCATTCCGTACGTTATCGAGCAGACAGCTCACGGCGAGCGTGGCTATGACATATATTCGCGCCTGCTCAAGGAGCGCATCGTATTCCTTGGCGGTGAGATTGATACGCAGGTCTCGAATCTGATCGTGGCCGAACTGCTCTACCTGACCGCAGAAAACGCGACCAAAGACATCTACTTGTATATCAACAGCGTTGGTGGCGAAGTGACGCCGGGTATGGCAATCTACGATACGATGCAGTATATCAACGCTCCGGTATCGACAATATGCCTGGGTCAGGCAGCCAGTCTGGCTGCCGTTCTCCTGGCCGCTGGTCGCAAAGGGAAGAGATTCGTCCTGCCCCACTCCCGGATCATGATACACCAGCCCTGGGGCGGAGCGCAGGGGCAGGCTACCGACATCGAGATCCAGGCAAAAGAGATCATGCGCATAAAGGAGGATGTCAACAGCATCCTGGCGTCCCATACGGGCAAGCCCATCGAGATTGTGGCACGCGATACCGAGCGCGACTTCTTCATGTCAGCCAGTCAGGCGGTCGACTATGGCTTGGTAGACCAGGTCATCATGAAGATCGAGGTAGCCAAACTCGATGTGGCAGCTTCGGATCATGGGCAGAGCACGAGCAATCCGAGCGAGCCGTCAACGCCCACCACAGCTCATGCCCAATCATAGCAGTGACAGCCAATCGTGTTCATTCTGCGGGAGAGTCGCTGCTGATGTAGAAACACTTGTCAAAGGGCTCGACGGGTCGCTCATCTGCGACGAATGCATCGAGCGTGGAAGCAGACTGATTCGGCAGCCGCACAAGACCCTCGAAGGGCCGACCTTCTCATCCCTGAAGCCCAAGGAAATCTATGAGCGTTTCAATGAATACATCATCGGCCAGAATGAGGCCAAGAAGGCGCTGTCGGTAGGAGCATACAATCACTACAAGCGTCTGAAGGCAAAGCACACAGGGGCTGTCGAGATTGAGAAATCGAACATCCTGCTGAGCGGCCCTACGGGCGTCGGGAAGACCTACCTGGCTCGAACCCTGGCTCACATACTGGATGTGCCCTTTACGATAGCTGATGCGACAACCTTGACGGAAGCGGGCTACGTTGGCGAGGATGTCGAGAATGTTCTCCTGGGCTTGCTGCAGGCTACCGACTTTGACATCGAGAAGGCCGAATGTGGCATCGTCTACATTGACGAGATCGACAAGATAGGGCGCAAGTCGGAGAACCCTTCCATCACCCGCGACGTCAGCGGGGAGGGAGTCCAGCAAGCCCTTCTGAAAATTGTCGAGGGGACTATCGCGAGCGTACCACCGCAAGGGGGGAGAAAGCACCCACTCCAGGAGAACATCAAGTTCAATACGCGCGACGTGCTGTTCATTGCTGGAGGGACTTTCGACGGGCTTGACCGTATCCGGGAACATCGAACTCGCCCGAGCGAAGTAGGTTTTGTACATACCGCGTCTGCGACGACAGATCATGAACTGATGAGTGCCGATTTCGTCAAATTCGGCATGCTGCCAGAGCTTGTAGGGCGGTTTCCCCTGAAGCTGGAACTCGCTAGTCTTACACCAGCGGAGTTGAAGCGGATTCTCGTCGAACCCCGGAACTCCGTATTGCAGCAGTACAAGGAGCTCTTTGCGATGGACGGCGTGGACCTGGAATTCACGGAGGATGCGCTGGAGTACGTCTCGCGACGTGCAGAAGCGATGGGGATGGGCGCACGCGGCCTGAAGTCCGTGGTAGATCGGCCGATGGTGGATCTCATGTTTGAACTGCCATCATTCAGCGGAGTTGCAGCCGTCGTCATTGACGCCAGCTTCTTCACAGAACATCGCGACTACCTCGTCACTCGAAGCGATGGTTCACACGACGGCATGTCGTTGCCTCAGACGGCGTGAAAGGGAGGGAGACGGTATGACCGAACGTGACTGGAACCTTAGCGAAGCGCCCGTTATCCCTCTTCGGAATGTCGTTGTCTTCCCGTACCAGGTGTTGCCGCTCTTTGTGGGCAGGCCAAAGTCGCTCAAGAGTATCGAAGCGGCGCTCGGCTCCAGCAGAAGAGTCGTCCTTGTCTGCCAGAAAGATGAAGCGGAGGAAGATCCCGGCATCGAGGACATGTATGACATCGGCGTCGGAGCAGAGATTCTTCAGTTGTTGAAGCTTCCCGACGGGAGTGACAGAGTCCTGGTCGAAGGAGTGCGGAGGGTTCGCATTACTTCTGTACGAAGCGACAACGAAACGTTGATGGCCAGCATCGAGCCGCTGCCGACCGATGAGCGGACTTCCACGGGACACCAGGCGCTGATGCGGGTGGTCCTGGACCAGTTTGCGCAATACGTGGAACTCTCAAAGAAGCTGCCGCCAGAGACGGTGAATAGTGTTTCAGGAATCACTGAACCAGACAGGTTCGCTGACGTAATTGCCAGCAACCTGCTTCTGTCGACGGAAGAACGGCAGGAACTGCTCTCGATCATAGAAGCGGAACAGAGACTGCACCGTATCGCAGAGCTGCTTGCTAAGGAAATCTATGTTCTGGAGCTGGCACGCAAGATCGAAAGCGATGTGAAGGCGAAGATAGACCAGTCTCAGCGAGAGTACTACCTGCGAGAACAGGTGCGAGCCATTGAGAAGGAGCTGGGAGAAGAGGGGGAAGAAGCCGGAGAAGTTGGCGAGTATCGCAAGAGGCTCGAGAAGACTCGCCTACCTGAGTACGCACGCGACAAGATCGAGGAGGAACTGGGGAGGCTGGCAAAGACGCCCGCGATGAGCCCTGAGAGTTCCGTCATTCGAACGTACCTGGATTGGCTGCTTGGCCTTCCATGGGACGTACGGACCGTCGACAAGCTTGACCTGAAACGTGCCCGGAGAGTCCTCGACAAGGACCACTACGGGCTTGAGGAAGTCAAGGATCGTGTACTGGAGTACTTGGCCGTACGCAAGTTGTCGCAGAAACCGCGGGGCCCGATCTTGTGTTTTGTCGGCCCGCCGGGCGTTGGGAAGACGTCGCTCGGGAAGTCCATAGCCGAGACACTGAACCGCAAGTTCGTACGCGTATCCCTGGGCGGTATCCGCGACGAGGCCGAAGTGCGCGGCCATCGCCGAACGTACGTTGGCGCCTTGCCGGGACGAATCATTCAAGGCATCAAGCAGGCGGGCACCAAGAACCCTGTTTTTTTACTGGATGAGATTGACAAGGTGGGCGCGGATTTTCGGGGAGATCCTACGGCTGCTCTGCTGGAGGCGCTGGATCCGGAGCAGAACGCGCAGTTCAGTGATCACTACGTCGAGATTCCTTTCGATCTGTCGGAAGTGCTGTTCCTGACGACTGCCAACGTCTCCGAGACAATTCCTCCGGCACTGCTGGATCGCATGGAAGTCATTCCTCTTCCCGGCTACACCGACGAGGAGAAGCTGCAGATTGCACGCCACTTTCTTTTGCCCAAGTCCCTTCCAAATCACGGACTCAGGCCTCAGGACTTGCAGCTGGATGACGACGTGATTCGAGCCATCATTCAGCAGTATACGCGCGAGGCTGGCGTGCGTGGACTAGAGCGTGCGCTGGTGCGAATTTCGAGAAAGGTCGCACGCAGCAAGGTCGAAGAGAAATCTGCATTTCGAGGAGTCCGCCTGCGAGTCGAGAGGCTGGCTCAGTATCTGGACCTTCCGCTCTACTCCTACACGAGCCTCATCAAGGGGCCTCGTGTCGGGGTCGCATGCGGACTGGTAGTGACTCAATACGGCGGCGACACCGTCTACGTCGAAGCCACCAGAATGGACGGCAAGGGTAACCTGCAGTTGACCGGACAGCTGGGCGACGTCATGAAGGAGTCAGCACAGGCTGCGTTGAGCTACATACGTGCGCACGCGGCAGCCATAGGACTGATGCCCAGGTTCATCGAGAAAGTGGACCTGCACGTCCACGTTCCTGAAGGGGCGGTTCCGAAGGAAGGACCTTCGGCCGGCGTAACAATGGCAGCAGCAATGGTCTCTGCGCTGACGGGACGGAAAGTCCGAGCCGATGTTGCCATGACCGGCGAGATTACCCTGCGAGGGCAGGTGCTGCCCGTCGGAGGCATCAAGTCGAAAGTGCTGGGCGCATATCGTGCCGGGATAACCGAGGTGATTCTCCCCGAGGAGAATCGGAGGGATACGACCAAGATCTCCTCAGATATCGCCTCAAGGCTTCAGTTCACATTCGTTACGGACATTGCAGAGGTTCTCAACAGAGCTCTTCTTCCTTTGGAGAAGAGCGGCGTCCGGCGTTCTGTAGCGCCGAAGCAGTAGGGCGACTGTGAAGTAATGACGCGCGACGAGGCAGCTGGAGTTCTTCGGGGACAACGCCTTGGCAGGGGGCTGTCTGTCGATGACGTCGCCAAGGCGACGCTGCTCAAGGGACGGGTCATCGAAGAGTTTGAGACGGGACAGGCATTTGTGCTGGATGGCTACCACAAGTCGTATCTGAGGCGATATGCCGAGTTTCTGGGAGTCGACGGCAATGCGATTCTTGTTGCCTATACGGGCACTCTTGCCGTAGAGACGCCCGACCTGGCACGGCCGGGACTGGACGAGGTAATCCGCAAACGTCGGCCCCGTAGCGGCGCCAGCATCTTTCGGAGGAAACGGCGCCTGATTCCGGTCGCTGTTGCATCGATCCTCATCTTGGTCGTTGCAGTAGCACTGCTGGCAAATCCCCCATCGTTTCTCGTACCGAAGCAACCGGGCAACAGTGCACCAACAGACCACGAGCCCCCCGCGACGGATGTCGCTCCGACTGACCCGGCTCCAGCGCCGGATGCTGGCACTGGAACGAGCATCACGACGCTGACATTCAGCGCGACGAACGAACGTGCATGGCTCGAAATCAGGGCGGACGGGCGTATCGTGTTCTCCGGGACTCTGCGGCCGGGAGACACAACCGAGGCTGCCGGGGAATATGTGGTCGTCATCTTTGGCAACGCGATGCATACGCACGTCTCGGTCAATGGAGAAGATCAAGGCCTTGTCTCAACCGACAGGACAGTCATGACTCAGGAATACGGCATCCCGGACTCGCATGGGCCATAGCAGGCGAGTTTGTATCATCAGCCTGGGATGCGCGAAGAATCTGGCAGACAGCGAGGCTATTCTGGGTCAAGTAGCTGCTTCGGACGCGCGTGTGCAGATCTGCAGCTCCCCGGATGACGCAGACGTTGTGATCATCAATACATGTGGATTCCTCCGGGCGGCGCGGGACGAAGCAGAGGCTACCATCACCGCGGTCGAAAGGACTATTGGCGGGAGACCAGGCTCCAGGGTCGTCGTGACTGGCTGCTACTCACAGCTGTGGAAGTCAGAAGTCGCGCGACGGCATCCGGGCCTGTTCGCCATCCTTGGTGTAGACGCGCTGTATCAGGAACCATTCTGGCAGAGTGTGCTGAAAACGAACGCCGATGCAACAGCGGAGAGGGCGATCGACGTGGCGACAAGAAGGACTTTTGCTGCGCCGCGGCTGGTCTCGGGGCAGGGTTCCTACGCCTATCTGAAAGTATCGGACGGTTGTTCCCAGCACTGCTCCTACTGTACCATTCCGGCCATCAAGGGACGTCTTGTCAGCAGGACTGTCGACACGATTCTCGGCGAAGCACAGGATCTCATCAGGACCGGCATCTCCGAAGTCGTGCTGGTTTCCCAGAACACGAGCGCGTATGGAATGGATCTGTCGCAAGATGGCAAGCCGTTGCTCGAGGTATTGCTCAAGGAATTGGACGGATTGCGCGGTGTGTCGGTCATCCGCCTCCTGTACCTCTACCCTACGCTGGTAACGACACGACTGCTAGAGGCAATCGGCGCTTCCGCCCATATTGCGCACTACGTCGATATTCCGTTGCAGCATACGAGCCCCGAGGTGCTGAAGGCAATGAAGCGTCCGTGGGCAGAGTCAACGACAACGGGCTTGATTCGGCGTGTACGGGCCGTGCTGCCAGACGCCGCTCTCAGGAGTACGTTCATTGTGGGATTCCCGGGAGAAACCGAGGAGCAATTTGGGCAGCTCCTCATCGACATTCGTGAAATGCATCTGGAACATGCTTCGGCGTTTGCCTATTCGCGTGAACCTCTGGCGCCTTCGTCCTCCTATCGCGGCCAGGTGCACTGGGCGACCAAGCAGCGAAGGCTTCGAGGCTTCATGGAGGTCCAGCAGGAGGAATCGCTGGCCATAAATCAGGCACGGTACGTCGGGCATACCTGCGCGGTCATGGTCGACTCCGTTGCGGAGGACGAGGTGCTGGGACGGACACTTCAGGATGCTCCTGAAGTCGACAATCTGGTACACCTCAAGAATCCGCGCAAACGAACGATTGTTCCTGGTTCGATATGGCTGGCGCGCATTTCGTCGGCCGGAGCGTATGACCTCGAGGGAAAGGTCCTGTGAGGGCCTTTGTGGGCATTCCCCTGCCCGGCTCCTTCCGCGAATGGATGCAGGGTTTCGGGGCTGCCGTGAAGTGCTTCGACTCGCCCGTCAGAGTCGTTCCGCCGGAGACGTGCCACGTGACGCTATGCTTTCTCGGAGACATTCAACCCGTTCACGTGGATGTTCTTGCAGACCGTCTGAAGACTACAGTCGCGAGACATCGCGCACTGAACATCGACTTGGATTGTCTTGGCGTCTTCCGACACGGGGAAGATCCATCGGTACTCTGGGCGGGCTGTTCGCGGGAGAATCGTGCTCTGTCGGAGCTGGCCGCGGCTGTAGGGGAAGCATGCAGTGACATCATGAAACGCAATCGCGAACGGTTTCTTCTTCATGTTACGCTGGCGCGATTTGTCGGGAGCGGAGGCGTTGTGGACACGCGCACGATGTCCCGAGCGTTTCCGGGCCCATACTCTTTTCTCGCTACTCACGTGGTGCTGTTTGAGAGCATATTGGGGCTGGGCACACCCGAGTATCGTTCCCTCTTGTCGATACCGCTTCCTTCAGTTGCTGAATAGCGAGACGGCACTATACTGAACCTTAGCACTCACACCAAATGCGGAGGCTGTATGGAAAACTCGAAAATCGCTGATAAGGGGCAGAAGAACGAGGCATCCAACATTCTGGCGGAACGAGACAAGGCTCTGCAGACGGTGATGTCTCAGATAGAGAAGCAGTTTGGCAAGGGCTCCATCATGCGCCTCGGTGAACGGCCTGAAAGGATGAATGCTGGTGTCATCTCGACGGGCAGCCTCTCTCTGGACGCTGCTTTAGGCATAGGTGGGCTCCCTCGTGGCCGGATCGTCGAGATCTACGGACCTGAGGGAGGCGGCAAGACGACGCTGGCTCTTCAAGCGCTTGCAGAGGCACAGAAGGCAGGCGGCAGGGCGGCGTTCATTGACGCCGAACATGCGCTGGATCCGACCTATGCCCGCAACATCGGAGTGAACATCGACGACCTCATCATCTCCCAGCCAGACTATGCAGAACAAGCTCTGGAAATTGCAGCCATGCTCGTGCAATCGGGAGGGCTGGACGTCTTCGCACTCGATTCTGTTGCTGCATTGCTCCCCCGCGCAGAGCTTGAGGGGATGATGGGGGATCAGTTCGTGGGGCTGCAGGCTCGCCTGATGTCTCAAGCACTGCGGAAGCTCGCCGGAGTGCTGAGCAAGTCGCAAACGTGCGCAATCTTTATCAACCAGCTTCGTGAAAAGATCGGAGTCTCCTACGGAAACCCAGAAGTCACTCCCGGCGGGAGGGCGCTCAAGTTCTATTCCTCCGTCCGTCTTGAAGTCCGCAGAGTCGAGAGCATTACTGATGGTGATGCCGTTATCGGGAACAGGGTGAAGGTGAAAGTTGTCAAGAACAAGATGGCTCCACCATACAGGGTTGCACAGTTCGACGTGATTTTTGGCAAGGGCATCCAGACGCTGGGTGAGATCGTCGACCTTGCGGTGCAGTATGATCTGATAGAGAAGAGCGGGTCCTGGTACGCATACGGTGGCACGCGGCTTGGACAGGGTCGAGACAATGCAGGCGCCTACCTGAAAGAACACCAGGAACTGCTGGATGAGCTCAGGGCAAAAGTACGGGAGAAGCTTTCTCCACAAGCCGATACTGCAGCTGACTGATCGCAGAGTCTCTTCGGCGTACCCGTGGGTGCGCTTCATAGACACACACTAAGGATGGTACACAGGTGAACGGAACCAGCGGAATCATCTCGTCCGCACTATATGCGGGCATGTTGATTCTCGGCATCGTCATCGGACTCTTCATCGAGAGCTATATCGCTCGCAACAGAGTGGAGTCGGCGCGCGAACTTGCACGGAAGATGGAGCAGGAAGCGCGCGCCAGTATTGAGGCCGAGAATGCAAAGAACAAGCTACGGCTGCAGGAGGAACTGGAAGAACATAGAGTCACCCTCGAGAACAGATTCGTCGGGAGACAGGGCGAACTGCAGAAGACCGAACGACGGCTCATTCAGAAAGAGAGTTTCCTCGACCATCGTTCCGAGCAAGTTGAGTTGAAAGACAGAGAACTCGATGATGCGGAGGAGCGCGTTCGGCAGAAGGGTGAAGCGCTTGATGTACAGCGTGCCGCGGTCGAGACAGAATTGCACAGGATCGCCGAACTAAGCCGGGATGAAGCGCGCACGGTCGTCCTTGACGAGGCAGAGAAGGAAGCGAGAACGCGAGTCGGCAAGATGGTGGGCGAGATTGTCCATGATGCACAGCTGCAGGCCGATGCAAAGGCCGCGGAAATCATTGCCACTTCCATCCAGAGAATCGCGTCGGGCTATGTCGGTGAATCGACGATCAGCGTCGTCCCGCTTCCGTCCGAAGACTGGAAAGGGCGCATTATCGGCCGCGAGGGTCGCAATATCAGGGCGTTCGAAACACTCACCGGAGTCGACCTCCTCATCGATGACACGCCGGAAGCAGTCACTCTTTCCGCTTTCAACCCCATTCGTCGCGAAGTAGCCCGCATAGCATTGGAGAGGCTGGTGGCCGATGGCCGGATTCATCCGGCCCATATCGAGCAGTTCGTGGAAGAGGCGGAGAAGCAAATGGATGAACGCGTCTTCAACGAGGGCCAGCAGGCGGCGAATCACGTGGGAATCTCGGGGCTATCGGATGACCTCATGCGGCTCATGGGCAGACTCAAGTACCGGACCAGCTACGGCCAGAATATCCTCGCCCACTCTATCGAGGCGGCTTTCATTGCCGCAAACATTGCCTCAGAACTCAAACTGCCGGCTGGTCCGGCCAAGCGGGCAGCCTTCCTGCACGACATCGGCAAGGCTGTCGACTATGAAATCGAAGGCTCGCACGCCATTATTGGATCTGACATCCTTACGAAGGCAGGAGAACCGGAGCAAATTGCCCATGCCGTAGCGGCTCATCATAGCGACACGCCCATGGAGTCGGTACTGGATGTCATCGTCCAGGTTGCTGATGCTCTCTCTGCCTCACGCCCCGGCGCCCGCCGCGAGAGTGTCGAGAGCTACATCAAGAGGCTTGAGAAGCTTGAAGCCATTGCCAATTCTGTACCTGGCATCAAGAAGGCGTTCGCGATTCAAGCGGGCAGAGAGCTCAGAATTCTTGTAGAGCCCGACGAAGTGAACGAGTCTCTGGCGGCAAAGATTGCGCTGGATGTGGCTCGAAAGGTGGAGCTCGAAGTCTCGTATCCAGGCCAGGTCAAGGTGACCGTCGTTCGTGAAACCCGCTACTCCGAATACGCCAAGTAGGCTGTCAGATAGCCTGGAGACCCCATACAGTCTTGTCTTTGAACGAGAGTCGTTGAGCGGACTCCCGGCATTGCCGGGAGTCTATGTCATCCGCGACACGGGAGACAACATCATCTATGTCGGCAAGGCCAAGAATCTGCGGAAACGGGTAGCTTCGTACTTTCGTGCCGAACTGGAGCCCAAGACCCGGTCGATGGTTTCCAACGCGTCCACCTTCAGTTTCGTCACCGCTGGTCAGGAGAATCAGGCTCTCGTTCTGGAGTCGAACTTCATCAAGCAGTACAAGCCTCACTTCAACATACAGCTGATCGACGGGAAGTCCTATCCACTCATTGAATTGACGACTGAAGCCTTTCCTGTTCTGCGGAAGACGCGAAGAGTGCTGACGCCCCGCAACCGCTATTTTGGGCCGTACCCAAAAGCAGGCCTGCTCAACATAGGACTCGACACGCTGAGGCGTGCCTTCCCTGTCCGAACCTGCCACCGACGAGTTGACCATGCGAAATTGACGAAGCCTTGTCTGGACTATGACATCGGCCTCTGTCTTGCGCCGTGCGCTTCCATGTGTTCGCAAGAAGAGTACCGGCGTGTGGTCGAGGAGCTCGCTTCTTTCCTCGGCGGTCACATGACCAAGCTCCTTCGGCGTCTTGAAACCGACATACAGCACGCTTCAAGGGCGCAGCAATACGAACGTGCCAAACGGTTCCGAGACTCATATCTGGCTCTGAGGGGGTTGTTTGAGCGCTATGCTGTCTTTGCACCCCGCATGCGCGATACCGATGTTTTTGCATTCAGACAGCGGGGCAACCTGATCGCAGTCGTCAGACAGGCTATCCGAGAAGGACGCCTGGTGGCGTCGACGGATTTCGTCTATAGTCTGCAAGAGACGTCGGTATTGAATCCGGGTCTCCGGGTTCAGTTGGCGGCCGATTTCTATGGACGATACCACATCGAAGCTCCGAGCCGCATAGCGATGGAGGTTGATGCATCAAGCGCCGAAATCGTCCGCACAGCACTCTCGGCTGCACTGGGACACACGATCTCGCTTGCCTCGCCGAAAGGAACCAATGTCGCCCGGCTCCTGGGATTCGCGAATGAGAATGCCGATGAGAAGCTGACCAGCTACATGAAGGCCACAGATGTACCGGGCCAACTCGCTGTTCTGGAGGCCGTTCTTGGACTGCATCATCTGCCGATGCGCATTGAGGGCTATGATGTATCGAACATCGCGGGAAGGGATGCAACAGTCTCCATGGTGTTGTTCGGTGCAGGTAGACCGTGTCGGAACGGGTATCGCCTGTTCAACATTCGGAGCCTTGAGACCCCGAACGACCCGGCAATGCTCTCGGAAGCTTTGAGCCGACGGTTTGCGCGATGGAACGACCTGGAGTTCGGCGAACCTGCAGACCTGGTGTTGATCGACGGAGGGGTCACGCAAGTCGATGCTGTGCGAGCAGTTCGCGATGCAGCCGGCCTCGACGTCCCCATCGTGGGAATCGCCAAGAAGGAAGAGCTTCTCTACGTCGACGGGCACCGCCGACCGCTGAGGCTCAAACGGGACTCGAGTGCACTGCTCCTGCTTATGGCCATCCGGGATGAAGCCCATCGCTTTGGCAAGCGTGAGTTCCACAAGCTCCACGAGCGAGCTTTCAGACACAAGTAGCGCGAAAGGAGGCGGTATGGAAATCGTTGTTCGTCTGTTGTTGAATGCCTCGGTGTTCCTGCTGGTAAGTCAGCTGGTTCCGGGATTTGCGGTACGTACGTTTGCCGCCGCTATATGGTCCGCCCTCATTTTTGGCGCGGTCAACTCGCTCATCAGGCCGATACTACTGCTCATAACCTTCCCCTTGTCCATACTGTCGCTCGGCATCTTCACGCTCGTCATTGACGCCGCTGTCATGGGAATTACCGCATGGCTGGTCCCCGGGTTCTCCATCGATGGATTCTGGCCGGCACTCCTGGGCTGGTTCCTCGTATCGGGCGGCAGTATCATTGCTTCGGCATTGACCGGCGGCGGTCAGAAGCGAGCGCGGTGATGGTTCAGCCACTTGCGGATTTTCACATACACACCATATTCTCGGGACATGCCTTCTCGACGCTGCAGGAAGTGATTTGTGCAGCGCTGCAGCGCGGGTTGACCTCGATAGCGATCACGGATCACGGGCCGGCGCGGCCGGACGGACCCAAACTGGACTACTTCAAGAACCTTCTGAGACAGGACAGTCTCCGACTATTGCCCGGTCTCCGAGTGCTCATCGGGGTGGAGGCGAATATCATCAATTCGTCAGGTGACCTGGATGTGCCAGACAAACTGCTGAGCGAACTTGATGTTGTCATCGTCGGCTTCCACAACGCAACCGGCTACGGAGGCAGTTCCCGCGCGGAGAATACGAACGCCCTGATGCGAACGCTGAAGCGCCATCGTGTCAATGTCGTCTCCCACATCGGAGACCCGCGATTTCCGTTTCCTGTCGAATTGGAGGAGCCGATCGCCGCAGCGTCCGAGAAGGGCGTTCTCGTAGAGCTCAATCAATCCGCGTTGCACAGATGGAAGCCGGAGAACGTCGCACACTATGACAGCGTGCTGACGTTGCTGGAGAAGTATCACAGCCCCATCCTGATGAGTTCCGACGCTCACATTTCGTACGCGGTTGGCGTCTTTGCCGAGTGTGAGCGTCTCTTGCGTGAACATGGCCGCGATCCGGTTGAAACGGTCAACTACTCAGAGAGCCTTGTGGACAAGTACTTCAAGCGCATCCGATGACCGACAGAGAATCGATGACCGCTGCACTTCTCGTCAGCATCCGCTATCACGGCGTCGCAGTGGAGAGCGACCGGATGGATGAAACGCGGGAACTGATTCGGGGGCTGGGCATCAACGTCGTCGAAACGAAGTCCTTTACGCTCCGCGAACCACTGAGATTCCTACTAGGTTCAGGCCAGGTGACAGAACTTCGCGACTTGGCGCAGGCCCTGAGAGTTGAGCTGACTGTTGTCGATACGGAGTTGACAGCTCTGCAGTACCGCCATTTCGTGGACAATCTGGGAACGCCGGTTATGGACAGGGACAGACTGATTCTGGAGACGTTCGCTTCGCAGGCAAAGACGGCGGAGGCGAGACTCAGAGTGCAGATCGCAGAGCGTATGTACGAGCTCACACAGCTTCGTGCCATGACGGCCGGATACGACCAGCAGGCCGGACACATCGGCATGCGTGGGCCCGGCGAGACACTGTTTGAGAAGAGGCGACGGGCCAAGCGAGATGAGATCCACCGGCTCAAGGAGCAACTACGGTGCCTTGACACGCGCTATGCGGTGAAGGCCAGGAGCCGCCAGGAGGTTCATTTACCGAAAGTCGCCGTCGTCGGCTATACAAACGCGGGAAAGAGCACGCTCGTCAACCTTCTCGCCGGGTCAACACTCTTGGCGGAAGACAAGCTCTTTGCTACGCTTGACACCGCCGCTCGGCTAGCCCGCATCGGGCAGCAGGTTGTCATTCTCATCGATACTGTCGGTTTCATTCAGAAGCTGCCAACATCTCTGCTGGATTCCTTCCGTTCAACACTGGAGGAAGCGAGGAATGCCGATCTTCTTCTCCACATCGTGGATGCAGGAGTCGCCGACGTTACGGAACGGATTGAGATTGTCCGGAAGGTGTTGACGCAAATTGGGTGCGAGGGAGTCCCGGAGTTGCTCGTGCTCAACAAGATCGACACGCTGGACGAGTCGCGTCGGAGGGCGATTCCGGCTTCGGCTGAGTCAGCAGCTGTCTCCCTGACCACGGGAGAAGGTATGAGCAGTCTCCGGGACCGTATCCACCTGGCTTTGGCATCACGGCTCGAGAAAGGTCACTACGTCATTCCCTTCTCTAACGCAGGTGCCCACGCGGAGCTGTACCGATCGTCTGTGGTAGTGCAGGAAAGGGCGACGGACTTCTCCTGGATTCTCGATGTGACGGAGAAAGCACCTGGGGCTGGTCTGCCAAGCCGATACCGGCGACGCGGGCGCTTCAGCTCTTGATCCTGCCTTGTGGGGTCCCATTCGTGAAGGCGCTGGCAGAATGCTCTGCCTGGCGAGGACTTCCCGACTGCTACAACGACGTTCAGCTCGGCGGATGCGGATGTCGACGACCACGCCTGTAAACAGGAGACTTCGTTGAGAATTGAAGACTTTGACTATGCTCTGCCCAGCGAACTGATCGCTCAGGAACCGCTTATAAAGCGCGATCAGGCGCGGTTGATGGTCATCAGCCGCCAATCCGGGACAATCGTTCACCGGCGTTTCTCGGATCTCGTCGAGTACGTGGACTCAGGTGATGCATTAGTCATCAACAACACCCGCGTCAACGAGGCGAGCTTCTCGTGCATCAAGGACTCTACGGGAGCGCGAATTGATGTCCTGTTGACGAGTCGCCGTTCTTCGACGGTGTTTGAGGCGCTTGTGAAGAACCTCAAGCGGCTCCATACAGGAGAGCGTTGCACGGTGACGGAGAGTCTTTCTGTGAAGCTCGCTGCCAGAACGCCTTCAGGTGGCGCGCTCGTGGAGTTCTCGTCCGACCCGTATCTGGACGGCGGATTTCGTTCCATCGTCAGAGTGCAGATCCCCCCGTACATCCGGAGATTCCCTGACGATGCGGAGTCCTATCAGACAGTGTATGCCAGTGTGCCCGGATCCGTTGCCGCTCCTACTGCAGGACTGCACTTCACCGAGGAGTTGCTCGGGCAGATTGCAGACCGAGGCGGTCAGGTGGTTCAGATTACGTTGGATGTGGGACCTGGAACGTTTCAACCAGTACGCGAAGAACGCATCGAGGAACATGTGATGCATGCCGAGCGGTACACCCTGCCGCCGGAGACGGCAAGTGCTATCAACGCTGCCAGGAGTGGCGGGCACGGCGTCGTGGCTGTTGGCACCACGGTCGCCAGGACTCTGGAGACATGCGTCGATAAGGATGGGGTCGTGCATCCGGGAAGCGGCGAAACCGGGATCTACATCTACCCGCCATACGCTTTCCGCAGTTTCGATCACCTTGTCACGAACTTCCACCTGCCAAAGTCAACGCTGCTCATGCTTGTGGGCGCTTTCATGACCATGGATCTTATGAAGAAGGCGTACAGCACTGCGGTGGAGGAACGCTACCGATTCTTCAGCTTTGGCGATGCCATGCTGATTCTCTGAAACCGCGTGGGTATCTTCCAGACGACGTTCCAGAGTTGCAGTGGCAGGGAGAGGACCGGCATCCTTTCGACGGCTCACGGACAAGTCGAAACCCCCGTGTTCATGCCCGTAGGGACGCAGGGAACGATCAAAGGCCTCACGCCGGACCAGGTGAAGGAAATCGGATTCGACATCATTCTTGCGAATACGTACCACCTGTTTCTTCAACCGGGCGACGATGTGGTACAGGCGGCCGGTGGTCTCCACACGTTCATGCACTGGAATCGCGCGATTCTCACGGATAGCGGGGGTTTCCAGGCCATGAGTCTCTCGCGCATTCGCATGAAGACGGATGATGGTATTGACTTCCAATCCTTCATTGACGGGTCCCGCCATCTCTTCACGCCCGAAAGAGTCATGGACATCCAGCGGAACCTGGGTTCGGACGTGGTGATGCCTTTGGATGTTTGCACAGGGTATCCGTCGGACAGGGCAACCGCAGCAGCCGATCTGGATCGGACAGTCAAGTGGTTTGAACGATCGAAGGCCGCGATGGGTGCTCCGGGGGGCCAGCATCTGTTCGGGATCACGCAGGGCGGATTCTTCGGCGATCTCCGCGAAGAGGCGGCTGAACGCATCCTTGCCCACGAACCACAGGGCTTTGCAGTCGGCGGTCTGAGTGTCGGCGAAGAGCGTCAGCTCACTATGGACATGCTCGATCACAGCCTGCTCCACGCTCCGGACAACCTTCCACGATACTTCATGGGGCTGGGAGACCCCGTTGGTATTCTCGAAGTCGTGAGCCGAGGAGTCGACATGTTCGATTGCGTGCTTCCGACAAGGGTAGCGAGGAACCAGATGATATTCACGCGCGATGGAGTGGTGAAGATATCCAAGCGCCTCTACGAGCGCGATTTCGGGCCACTGCAGGAGGACTGTGCGTGCTATTGCTGTCAGCACTTCTCGCGCGCCTACGTGAGGCATCTGTTCAAGGCAAACGAGATGCTGGCAGGCACCCTGGCCACCATTCACAATCTCACGTTCATACGGATGCTCATCACGGAGATACGGCAGGCAATCAGAAGCGGGACATTCGCCGCCTACAAACGCGCCTTCGTCGATCGCTACACCGCCGGGTCCGACCGTGCCTGGTAGGCTGTCTATGAGCGCTTCACAGGTTGACAGGCGCATCAATCTGGTATAGATTCTATGTGTTATAGAAACGAGGAGGAAACACCATGCGGTCGAAAGTAACGGCGAGTCTCATTCTTATTGTTATCATAACCATCGTCGCTGGTATCATCAACTACCAGGGGCTTGTGGCGAAGAACGCGCGTCTGGTCCCGAAGCTTGGACTCGATCTGCGGGGTGGAGTGCGCATCGTGCTGGAAGCTCAGGATACGGAGGGGGTTCCCGCCACCAGCGAGGCGATAGATGCTGCAGTGAGCGTCATTGACAAGCGCATCAATGCCCTGGGGGTCAGCGAAGCCATTGCCGTTCGGGAAGGCGCGAATTCCAAGCGCATCATTGTCGAGCTTCCCGGCTGGGAAGACCCGGAGAAAGCCAAGGAGCTTATCGGCAAGACCGCATTGCTCGAATTCAAGACCGAGGACGGTACTGTCGTCGTCAGCGGAGGAAATCTGAAGGATGCCAAGCTCGTCTTCAGTCAGGAACAGGACAGCATGGGAGAGCCACAGATCGCCTTCACCCTTGATGCAGATGGCACCGCAGCATTTGCGGCCGCAACCGAGGCGAATCTGGGCAAGACGATTTCCATCTACCTGGATAGCCAGCTCCTTATGAGCCCTACCGTGGATAGCGCGATTACTGACGGCCAAGGTGTCATCACTGGCGGATTCACCGCTGAGCAGGCCGGCAACTACGCACTCCTGCTTCGCAGCGGCTCACTTCCTGTCAAGGTCGTTACGGTGGTTGAGCAGGTCGTAGGCCCATCCCTGGGAAGCGTCTTTGTCAGACGCAGTCAGTTGGCGGCCGTCGCGGCATTCGTGCTTATCGTGTTGTGGATGTTCTTCGTCTACCGGTATCTGGGTCTGGTTTCTGGCGCGGCACTGCTGCTCTACGCGAACATTCTCATGGCAGCGTACCTTGTACTGCGTGCGACGCTGTCGCTTCCAGCAATCGGGGGCGCCATTCTGTCCATCGGCATGGCTGTCGACGCGAACTGCATCATTTTCGAGCGCATCCGCGAGGAGCTTACAGGAAAGAAGACCGTCAAGGGTGCCATCGCCGCTGGATTCTCGCGGGCATTCAGGGCAGTATTCGACTCCAGCCTCACGGTTCTCGTCAGCACCGCGTTCCTGTTCTACTTCGGCACAGGCTCTGTGCGTGGATTTGCGGTCACCCTTGCGCTGGGTGTCCTCGTGAGCATGTTCACTGCCGTGTTCGCTAGCCACACGCTGACCGATCTTCTTCTGACCCCTGCGATTGCAAAGCAAAGCAGGAAATTCCTCGGGTAGGCGGTGTAGCATGTCGTTTAGAGAACGCATCAACTCTTGGGATATCATAGGAAAGACAAAGACGTGGCTTGCGGTGTCGGGAGTCATCATCGGCATTGGCGTCACTGCAATGATCGTGAACACGTTCAGTTTCGGCGCTCCCCTCAAGTTCGGCATCGACTTCATCGGCGGCACCATTATCAACGCGTCGTTCGAGAGGGCTCCTGACGAAACAGCCGTGCGAGACATCCTCGCTCAGAATGGCTATCCGAGTGTCACTGTTCAGAAGTACGGCGAGAAGGGCATCACCATGAAGATCGAGGCCAAGGAAATCGATCCGACGGTCAGTGGGAAGATCATCACCGAGATTGAAGCCAAGTATGGGAAGGTGGATACAGCAACACAGGACATCACATCTATTGCGCCCGTTATCGGGCGTGATCTACTGCGGAGGTCCAGTGTCGCACTCAGTCTTTCTCTCCTGTTCGTACTCCTCTACATCAGCATCCGGTTCAGGTTCTCGATTGGGGTGGCAACGATCGCTGGACTTTTGCACGACATCCTCGTTACTCTCGGGTTCCTTGCCCTCCTGCGCATCCCCTTGAACGCAGCATTCGTCGGCGCGTTTCTTGCCATCATCTCCTATTCCGTGCAGGACAGCGTCGTCGTCATGGATCGCCTGCGCGAGAAGCTTCGCTACCGCTCGAAGGAGTCGTTTGCGGTGTTGGCGAATGCTGCAGTCCGTGAAACGTGGATGCGGTCGTTCAATGCCTCATTTACGACGTTCCTGGCGGTTTTCGTGCTGGCGGTCATGGGCGGCGTCGCGATACGAGACTTTTCGTTCACTCTGTTGGCCGGCATTGTTTCGGGCACCTATTCGTCAATCTACATCGTTACTCCTCTGCTGGTGATCTGGACACAGAAGAGGGAGGCCGCTCTTGCCGTGAAGAAAGCGCAGTAGGCCCTGAAAATAGATAGGACAAAGCAGGGATTGCATGTGTTCAGAAGACGCTGGGAGGCGGTATGAATCTTAGAGACTACATCAGGGACATTCCGGACTTTCCTCAGAAGGGAATTCTCTTCAGGGATCTGACTCCTCTTCTCGGCGATGCTGACGCGTTTGAGAGCGCCATAGAACAACTCAAGTCCGTATTTGTTCATGAGAAGATAGACAAGATCGTCGGTGTCGAAGCGCGGGGATTCATTGTCGGCGCAGCGCTGGCCTACGCTTTGCACGTTGGTTTTGTGCCCGCGCGCAAACCCGGCAAGCTGCCGTTCCGTTCCATTCGAAAGGAATATGAGTTGGAATACGGGGTCTCCATTCTCGAGATGCATGAGGACGCCATCAAGCCTGGCGAACGAGTTCTCATCGTCGATGATCTCCTGGCGACAGGAGGGACAGTCAGCGCCACGGCAGACCTTGTGCGCTCGCTTGGCGGAGAAATAGTTGCCTACGCCTTTCTCGTGACGCTTGTGGACCTCGGTGGTGGAGCCAAGCTGGGCGGCGGAAGGATCGTATCGCTCCTGGATCTTTGAACCCCGATACCGAGCTAGATGTCACTGCGGAGTTCGAGAGTCTTGTAGCGACGATCGGCGGGTGGCTGTCGCTGCCCGAAGTCGACTTGGTTCGGCGGGCATTCGCGTTTGCGCGCCAGAGGCACGAAGAACAGAAGCGTGCCTCCGGCGCTCCCTATATGCAGCACCCTGTGAAAGCGGCGCTGATTCTCGCAGAGTATCGACTCGATGCCGAATCCTATGCGGCCTGCCTGTTGCATGACGTGCTCGAGGACACAGGCACTACCAGCGCTGAACTCCAGGAGCAATTCGGGGCTCCGGTTGCATCCCTAGTCGAAGGCGTCACCAAACTGCACGGGCTGAACTACCTTTCGCGCGAAGAGAACAACCTTGAGAACGTGCGCAAGGTACTGCTGGCCATGGCCGCGGACCTTCGCGTCGTCCTCATCAAGCTTGCTGACAGGTTGCACAACATGCGTACCCTCCAGTTCCTCTCCGAAGACAAGCAGCAGCGCATCGCCCAGGAAACAATGGAGATATACGTGCCGCTGGCCCATCGCCTCGGTATCTACGAACTCAAGTGGGAACTGGAAGATCTGGCGTTCCGGTATCTCGACCAGGACAACTATCGTCATCTTGCACAGCTCGTCACCGTGAAGCGAGCAGAACGCGAAGCGTTCGTCGAGTCCACCATCGGCCACATTGAGAAGCTCCTTGCAGAGAGGAACATCAACGCTCAGGTGTCGGGCCGCCCGAAGAACCTGTTCAGCATTCATCGAAAGATGGTACAGCAGGGGAAGACCTTCGATGAGATCTACGACCTTACTGCTGTGCGCGTTCTCGTCGGCGCAATTCCGGAGTGCTACCTTGTCCTGGGGTATATCCACGAGGCGTTCACGGTCGTTCCGGGGAGGGTCAAGGACTACATAGCACTGCCCAAGCCCAATGGATATCAATCGTTGCACACGACGGTCATCGGGTCGAACGGTGAGCCTCTTGAGATCCAGATACGGACGCATCGCATGCATGAGGTCGACGAGCTGGGAGTAGCTGCTCACTGGAAGTACAAGGAAGGGCGTGCGGCCGATCTGGTGGACTCGCAACGTTTTGCCTGGCTGCGACAGATGGTAGACTGGCAGAAGGACGTCCGCAGCTCGGGCGAATTTGTCGAACGCGTCAAAGTGGACGTCTTTTCGGATGAGGTTCTGGTATTTACCCCAAAAGGGGACGTCATCAACCTGCCGACAGGCTCCTCGCCCGTCGATTTTGCCTACCACATCCACACCGACATCGGCAACAGCCTTGTCGGGGCAAAGGTCAACGACCGTATCGTTCCAATCGACACCCAGCTGACGACTGGCGACCGCGTTCAGATCATTACGTCACGCCATACGAGCGGACCCAAAGCGGACTGGCTGAAGTTCGTCAAGACGGCGTCGGCCAAGGGTCACATTCGTGCCTATCTGCGGAAGAAGGAACTGGAACGAACTGATACGATGCGGCAGGAGCAGCCGGTCGAGGAACAGCCCAAGGCACCTGCCGTGAGGGTGGCTCCGACTGCGCCGCGTTCGGCAGTCAACAGGGGATACCGCGTGGTCGCGCATGACGATGCTACCCTGCCCGTCAACATGGCGACCTGCTGCACCCCCGTGTATCCAGAGGAGATCATCGGCTATGTCACACGCGGCAGGGGCGTGACGATTCACGGGGCAGATTGCCCGAACGTGCGCTCACTGGCCGAAGAACCTGGCCGGCTCGTCGAAGCGCATTGGGAGGCGCTGCCGAAACGCGCGCGGGAACATACCATCGTTGTGGAAACACTGAACGTCCCCGGGGTCCTGTACGAAGTGTCGGAGGAGTTCGCCAAGCGAGACATCAACATCAAGTACATGCGCAGTTCAGGACGTCAATCCGTCTTTCGGCGAAAGACCGATGAAGGACGCACGGAGATCAGGATTGTTGCCGAGTTTCTTGATGAGGCCACACTGAGAC
Organism: Caldisericota bacterium; assembly: GCA_030652945.1. GTDB lineage: Bacteria > Caldisericota > Caldisericia > Cryosericales > Cryosericaceae > Cryosericum. Next base: position 34,766 of record JAUSAI010000182.1, read on the forward strand.
AGACGCTGGACGCCCTCAAGCAGTTGTCCTCTGT
>JAUSAI010000184.1 GCA_030652945.1 Caldisericota bacterium
ACCATTCTCTTCATGACAATGACGCCGAAGCTGACACTGATAAGCGCGCCCGTTAATAATTTTACCCCTAACAGGCTGTTGAAAAACTCTTTTTTGAGAACCTAAAATAACCGCTGTCCTTATGCACAGAAAGGTGCTATAGTTAAAGATAACAATATGTTATCTGGAGGCAGCGATTATGCGCGGTGACGATGTGCAGCAGGAAGCCATGTTCAGCTACTTATCCCCCGAAGCTCGAGTGCCCCGAGACCATCCGCTCCGGCCGATCCGGGATATGGTGAATAAAGCCCTGGCCGAACTCTCCGGAGAGTTTCAGGCCATGTATTCCCGGGAGGGACGCCCTTCCATCCCCCCGGAGAAGCTGCTGCGCGCCTTGTTGCTGTAAGTCCTGTACACCATCCGCAGCGCCCGACTGCTGATGGAGCAATTGGATTACAATCTCCTGTTTCGCTGGTTTGTCGGGCTCTCCATGGACGACAAGGTCTGGGACCATTCCGTTTTTTCCAAGAATCAGGAGCGCTTTCTCGACTCGGACCTGGCCGCGGCCTTTTTCGCCCGCATCCTGGAGCAGGCGAAGATCGCCAGGCTGCTGTCGGACGAGCATTTCACCGTGGACGGCACTCTGATTGAGGCTTGGGCCTCCCTGAAGAGTTTTCGCCCCAAGGACGCCCCGCCCCCCGAAGGCGGCGGCGGTCGCAACCCGGAAGTGGACTTTCATGGGGAAAAGCGGCTGAACCAGACGCACGCCTCCACCACCGACCCCGAGGCCCGGCTTTTCCGCAAGGGCAAAGGCAAAGAGGCCAAGCTCTGCTTCATGGGACATGTGCTGATGGAGAACCGCCACGGCCTGGTTATCTCGCCCCGGCTCACCGCGGCCACCGGCACCGCCGAACGGGAGGCGGCAGAGGCCATGGTGGAGGGCGTTCCCGGCCGGCACCGCATTACCGTGGGCGGCGACAAGGCCTATGATACCCGGGGATTCGTCCAAGCCATGCGGGGCCTGAAGGCCGTGCCCCATGTGGCCCAAAATTGTAACGGCCGGAAGTCCGCCATTGACGGCCGCACCACCCGCCATCCGGGGTACGCCGTCAGTCAGCGTTTGCGTAAACGGGTGGAAGAGATCTTCGGCTGGATGAAGACCGTGGGGAATCTCCGGAAGACGCGCCACCGAGGCGAGGACCGGGTGGGCTTTGTGTTCACCCTCACCGCCTCGGCGTACAACCTGGTGCGAATGCGCACCCTGACCCTGGCGGTTTCTCCTTGAAGCGACGAAGACGCCCGGAATACGACGATTCTCCGG
>JAUSAI010000188.1 GCA_030652945.1 Caldisericota bacterium
GTAGTCTATTTTCTTTTGCGGATGTTCGCCGACCGATGGCCATGTAGAGGCCCGCCCCATAATCCTTTCCCGCCGACAGTCTCGCGTTTTCAAGTGGGTAAGGTCCATACCAATCCACGACAATCGCCATGTGAGCTGGCATTCTGTGGCTCCTTTCGTGTCAGGCCCGTTGTCTTGCTGTTTTGTGGCCCATTCAGTCATTCCGGGTCGAAACAGCAATCCATATACTCGTTTTGAGGCAGTGCTCGTCGGCCAGTTTTAGCCCATCCAGAGGTGGCTGAAGGTGTTCAAGAGGCATCATCTACGCTTGTAAATCGGTTAGCATATTGGCTGAAGTATTAGCAAGTGATCACTAGTGTCGCGTCCTCGAATTTAGTTCACACTCATGCCGTCAGCGGCTTCCCGGTGTACGTCCACTTGAAAGGCTTGGCCCAAAGCTGGTTGTAGCTCTTGATATACTCCATGATTTGGCCGATGAGCTGCTGCTTCGAGCGCCAGACGCCATCCTTGAGGACATCGCGTGCGAAGATGTTGAACCAGATTTCCACCTGATTCAGCCATGAGGAGTAGGTCGGCGTGAAGTGCAGCGTCATGCGGCGCTTGCTGCCAATCCAGTCCATGACCTTCTGGTGCTTGTGGACTGCCAGGTTGTCCACGATGACGTGCAGGTGCTTTCCTGGAAATTTCCGGTAGAGCGACTTCAAAAACTTCAGAAATTCCTCATGGTTCGAACTCTCGACGCAGCGCCCTTCGACGGTGCCAGCGTGGACGGCGAGCGCGGCCAGGAGGCAGGTTGTCCCGTTGCGCTTGTACGTGGCGGTGAGCCGTTTCGGAGTGCCGGGCCGCATTGGAAGCAGCGGCTGGGTCCGGTCAAGGGCCTGAATCTGCGACTTCTCGTCCACGGAGAGCACGAGCGCGTTCTCTGGCGGATTCATGTACAGACCGATGATTGTCGCCTGTTTCTCGGCAAACTCAGGGTCAGGGCTCTTGCCGCACCAGTACTTGGTTTTGTGGGGCTTGATGACCCCTGCGGCCAGAATCTTCTGGACGGCGGACTTGCTGTGCCCCGTGGCCTCGGCCAACTTGCGCACGCTCCAGCGGGTGCTGCCGTCCGGGGGCGTGGTGCAGGCAAGGGCCACTACACTGACTCGCTCTTCGGGGGAAATGGACAGCGGTCGACCTCGCCCCGCCTTGTCCAGAAGACCTTCAAGACCCATGGCGAGGAATCGCTTGCGCCACTTCAGGCAAATCCTGAAGCTCAACCCGACCTCTCCAGCAATTTCCATAAGCCCCAGCCCCTTGGAAGCCAACAGAATCACTCTGGCACGAAGGGCCATGCGCTGTTCCGTCTTCCCGGAACCCGCCCACATCTTCAGCGTCGCCGACTGCTCTGACGTCAAGTCTACCCGTACCCGTGCGCCCATATGGCCTCCTTTTCCTGGAAGCCAGTATATACACTTTCATCAGGGACGCAACACTAG
>JAUSAI010000192.1 GCA_030652945.1 Caldisericota bacterium
GTAGTGCTACTCGCGCGCCGCCTTCAGGCTCTCGGCCAAGGGGACCTTGAACACCGTCCGCATGGCCAGCAGGGTCGCCACGCCCCAGGACGCGGCGATGATGAGGAATCCGACCCCCACCCCAAGCGGGGAGACGCGGATGGGCAGGGTGAAATCGAGACTCTGCTGGTTCAGCGCCAGCAGGGTGCGGAGGTACCTGGCGAGGAGGGGGACGGCTATGGCATAGCCAAGCACGACCGGGATGACGGTGGATAGTAAGACCATGCCCGCGATTTCGCGGTTGGCGTAGCCGAGAACCTTCAAGGTGGAGACAGTGATGCGGTGGTCCTCGACACTGAGCGAGGCAACGACCAGCACGACAAACAGTGCGATAAGGATGCCCATTGCTCCCAGTATGTTCATCATCGCGCGCAGCCAGGTCATCGTGGACTCGAACCCCTGGAGCATCTCGGATCTCGTGGACGTCGATATCACGTCGGCCCCCGTGATGGCGAGCGCATCCGTACTGTAGATGACGTTGAACGCTCCTTTGGGAACGTTGAGCAGTGTTCCCAACTCATCGCGGGGTATGAAGATGGCGCTGTTCGTGTAGATCTCGGCAACGGCGTCGACGGTTAGAGCGTAGGACTTGTCCGTGGCCATGCGCACGACGGTGACGGTGTCGCCCGGGCTGACGCCCCATCGGTCGGCAAGCGGCCGCGTCATGACGACCCGGTCGAACGATATGGCCGCCCCGGATGTGTCCTGTGCCTGTATCATCGTGAATGCGGGGTCCACGCCTATCACCTGCAGTCCCAGGCTGTCCGCATCCGTTCCGCGGAACGGCTCGACATACGCGGTCTCGCCGCCCCATGGATTCGCCAGGCACGGCGTGCGCAGGACGTACTGGTACTCGTAGCGCATGATGTGATTGAACGTGGTGTCGATCATGATGGTGATGGAGTGCTGGAGTGTCTGGCCTGCCAGCAGCATGGCTGCTGCCGCAGCGATGCCGATCAGCGTGACGGCCAGTCGTCCGGGACTGCGCACGACGTCGCGCATGCGGAACTGGCTTGCCACCGATAGTCGGCGTATGCGCAGGCGCCGCTCCAGTGCCGTGACCTGCATGCGCTCACCACGGTTCTTCATCAGGTCGACCGGCGTGCGCCTCACGGCACGAACGGCGACGAGTGCGACCGATGGCAGGAGGAAGGCGAAGGGCAGGAAGACGCTCACGAGAATCCAGCTGGCACGCATGTCCAGATGAAGCAGCGGGATGGCGAAGAAGAGCGTATAGAAGTAGTACAGTGGCCTGAAGGAAAGGAAGCCGAGGACGACGCCGAGTATCGAGCCCACCGCCGCCACGGCGGCCGGCAGAGACAGGTAGTGCCGGACGAGCTCGCCAGCCGTGTATCCCTGCGCCAGCAGCATGCCGATCTGTGGAAGTTCGCGGTGAACGAACCTGTTCATGGCGATGGCAAGCATGAAGGAGGCGAGCACAAGGAGCAGGGTAGGAATGGATGCGACAGCGAAGCGCGCGTTCTTGATCTCGCCATCGACAATGACGTAGCGTGGATTCGTACCGATGTCCAGCCAATTGGCCAGGCCGGATGAAGCGGTGACGGCGTACCTGAGTGCTACGAGGTCCTTGGTTGCGCCACGGACGTGCCATACGGTGTGCGTGGGGGCGTCCAGCGCGTCCATGGCGGCACCCGTTACGACAGCGATACCGAACGCCTTCATGTCGATCAGGAGGGATGTCTCTTCGGTGTCCTTGAGTGGATACAGGTAGTCAGGGAGTGTGACGAGGCCCACAATGTCAAACGTGCGGCCTGCAACGGCGATAGTACTGCCCACGGGAATCTTCCGGGACAGGGCGATCGTCTGTCCCAGCAAGAGCTCCGATTCCGCAGCAAGGGGTGTTCCGTCTATCACGGCGGGCCGGTTGACGAGGGAGGTTTGTTCCAGGACGCGGAGTGTATATGGCTCTGCGCCCTCCATCAGAACATCAGCTTCCCTCCGTGCCTCCAGGACCACGTCGAATCTCGCTGCCAGAGAACTGGCATCTGCCAGTGGCCGCTGTGTGACAAATGCAGCGGACTCCAGCGCATAGTCC
>JAUSAI010000193.1 GCA_030652945.1 Caldisericota bacterium
TGATCGCCCCCGCCTCTCCTTTTTTGATCCGGTGATGCACGGGGAAGAGTCCCTCGCCTGCGACCTGGTGGTGCTGGACGAGGTCTACCGGCCCGCGGCCGACAACGCCGCCCTGGCCGAAGTGCTGCACCTCTTTCCCGGTCCCGGGGGATTTCTCCAGGGGGACAACGTGCGTTTTCTCCCGGTGATCACCAACCGCCGGGGCGTATACGTAGTCGGGGCGGGGCGGGGGCTCATGGACCTGGACCAGGCCCTGGCCGAAACCGACGCCGCCATCGTGGAAGTGCAGCAACTCCTGGGCCGGGGCACCACCATCGCCCCCAAAGGGCGGTCGGTCGTGGACCGGGGCCGCTGCGTCCTGTGCCTCACCTGCCACCGCGTCTGCCCCCATGGGGCCGTCACCTGGGACAACCGGGCCATCATCAACGAACCGGCCTGCCAGGGGTGCGGCGTCTGCGCCTCCCAGTGCCCCAATGACGCCATCCAGATCCGCAACTTCACTGACGACCAGGTGGTGGCGGCCCTGGAAACGCTGGACCCTCGCCTCACCCCGAGGATCATCGCCTTCATGTGCAAGAATTCGGCCTGGGAGGCTTATCACGCCGCCATGAAGCTGGACCAGGTCAACCTCCCCCTGGGTTTCACGCCCCTTAAGATGCCCTGCGCCGGCAAGATCGACATCGATTATATCCTCAAGGCCTTCACTTATGGGGCCGACGGGGTGCTGGTGCTGGCCTGTCACCAGGACAACTGCAAGTCCCAACAGGGCAACCTGCACGCCCAGTGGCGGGTGGAGCGGGCCCGGGAGATGCTGGCCGCTGCCGGGGTCGATCCCCGGCGCCTGGTCTTCAAGAGCCTGGCTGCCAACACCCCCCAGGATTTCCTGGACGCGGTGGAGAGCCTCGCCGAGGTTCTGGGGACCCTCAAGGCAGCGTAAGCCTCTTTTCCCCACCGACCGCAGCGGGCGGCTTCCGGGTCGCCCCCCCTTTTCCTCAAACTTCCCAGCGCCACCCCCAGGGAAGGATTCCTGATACATCACGCCTTTTGATACCAACTCATTTCTGTCCGGCTAGGCCAGAGCTAAGGTTAACT
>JAUSAI010000196.1 GCA_030652945.1 Caldisericota bacterium
TCCATGGGCACGACTTCTGGATTGGCTCTCATCGAAGTATCAGGTACTTTTCGTCGTGAGTGCAGGCAATGTGTCGGCACAACTCACCTTGCCTGTGCCGCGCGGAACGTTGTCCACTTTATCGGTAGACGCGCGGCAGCGGCTGACGGTACCTGTCCTCGTAGCTGACTCTGTGGGTCGCCGAGTGCTGACTCCTGGAGAGTCCATCAACGCCGTCACGGTTGGGTCCGTGCACGCCGACGGGTCTACATTCGTGCAGACCTCAGATCGCTTTGATCTGTTCCCTGGTCATGGGATATCGCCATACTCTTGCATCGGTCATGGTTTTCGACGGGCAGTCAAGCCGGACATCCTGATGCCTGGTGGGCGCGTACTTCATCGCGAAAGTTACACCGGCGACCCCGCCATTACCGAGTTGCAGATCATCAACACATCTGCAGCGCCCGGGCACAGGGTGGCGGCGCCGCCAGATTCTAGCGGCCAGAATACGAAATACGCTCGCGGTACAAGCAACGCTACAGCTCTTGCTACCCGCGGAGCTGCGCAGGCCCACACTGTGATCGAAATGTTGCGGGCCGGAAGTCCCGACCGTCTTCCGAATCGTCTGGACGCAGTCCTGCTGAAGGCGCTGCTTGTTCATGGGGCAGAGTGGGGAAATCTCGAGACTCAAATCATCAACGCGCGTCCAGAAGTTACGGACTGGCGGCAGCGGCAAAGTCTCGTGACGCGTTTTGTCGGTTACGGACTGTCGGATATCGATCGTGCACTCACCTGTACAGAGCAGCGCGCGACCTTGCTAGGAACCGGGGAGCTGCGGGATGGTGAGGCGCTCGAATTCAGAGTTCCACTCCCACCCAGCCTCAATGCACGGCTGGTGAAACGACGATTAACTATCACCTTGGCCTGGATGTCGCCGGTCAACCCGCGACATGCGAAGTATCGTGCCGCACGCCTTTGGGTCAAGCCTCCAGACACTGATTTCAGCGTCTCCCGAATGAATTGCGACTGGCAGAGAGTCCAGCGCGGCACGGTGCAGCACGAAGTGCTTGAAGGAGAGTCTGC
>JAUSAI010000201.1 GCA_030652945.1 Caldisericota bacterium
CTGGGTAACGGCAACACCCAGCCATGGACAGCGTCTTTCGTGCGTACCAACGGCACCACCGGTGAGAGCGGCACACCCGAGCTTTCGGGGAGTTTGCTTCTAGCCTCCAATAACTTTTTTCGTATCTTCACGGACGATCCGGCCATCACGACATCCGCGGCGGCGTTGCCGGAGATGCGGGGTTCGGGCGCGGTGAGGGATTTGCGTGCGGCGATGAGCATGGGGACACCGCAATCTCAAGCGCTTCAGACAAAGCTGACGGAATTTGCAGCAGCAGCAACGCGCGATGCGCAAGTCGCATTGCTTGACGGGCTGATTGAAGCGTGGGGTGCGACCAGCACCATGCTCACCAGCCTTGAAACTGACAGCACGCCTGCCTGGCACCGACCGTGGTCGGGCAACATCACGCCACCCGCGGACTATCTGGCTTTGGCGCCCTACACGACGATGGAAGCGTTCGCGGCGTCGAGCCCTATCCAATTCGCCAAGTGGCAGGCCCTTGAGCGATTCAATGGCGACGTCGTCATGGCGCAGTTTGTCGTTCTGGACAACTGGAACAGTCTTGGTGGTTGGGAGGGCAGTGTGGCGCCATTCCGGCAGCAGTCGGATTTTCTGGACCAGGCTTTTGATGCGTTGAAGGAGAGCGTCTATGGCGCACTTGTCATGCAGACACGGCTGAAGCCATATCTTGATAGCGTGACACTCGTCATCGACGATTCAGGTCTGAGATTTGATTCGACGGATTTGGCAGCATTGCTGAACGCGGCTAAATCAGTGAATTCACGTGACGCAACCCTTGACCTGGTGGATCTCGTCCGTTACGCCTTGCCAACCCTGGATGCCATTCGTTTTAATGGCATTGAACTTTTGAAAGACTGGATCGACGAGTTGCCTGCGGATTCACCCATGCGCGACCAGCTTGCGGAGTTGAATGTTTTTTCAGGCGATTCAACTGAGGGGACGAGCTTTGCAGACGTTTTTCTTGCGGACTCGACGGGTCGATCTTTTCACGGTGGAGCAGGCAATGACATCATCGCAGGCGGAGCAGGCAACGATACTCTGTCTGGAGGCGAGGACGCCGACAGCCTGTTCGGAGGCAGCGGCAACGACAACCTGCGGGGCGATTCCGGCAACGACACACTCTACGCAGGCGAGGGCAACGACTCTCTGTATGGCGATGCCGGAGATGACGTGCTCTACGGAGGCGAGGGCAATGACCATCTGTCTGGTGGCGCCGGGGATGACGTGCTGGACGGAGGCGCGGGCAACGATGTCTTGCTGGGCGGCTATTTCTCTGGCTCCAACTACGGAGACGGCAATGACACCTACCTCTTTGGCAGAGGCGACGGCCAGGACATCATTGAAGATCGCGGAGTGGTAGCAAGCGACCATGACCGAATTGTGTTCAAGGCTGGAGTGCGTCCGCAGGATGTGCAAGTGTCG
>JAUSAI010000202.1 GCA_030652945.1 Caldisericota bacterium
GTGAGTCTGCTGAAGTGCATGCAATGCGGTCGTGAATACGCGCCCTCCGACGCGCTGTACGTGTGCCCCGCCTGTGGAAACGAAGGCGTGCTGGAGGTCCTCTACGACTATGACCGCATTCGAAGCGGGTTGACCCGCGAAACGCTGTCATCCGATGGCGATACCTCCATGTGGCGGTATCTTGCACTGTTGCCCGTGCGGGCACGTCCCGCTGCGCTGACGCTTCAGATAGGGTGGTCTCCCCTGTATGCGAGCCGACGGATCGGCCCTCTTCTGAATCTGGACCACGTGTGGATCAAAGACGACGGCCGAAACCCCACGGGTTCCCTCAAGGACCGGGCTTCGGCGGTTGCGGTAGCGAGAGCCATTGAGCTCGGGGCCTCCACGGTTGCTGCCGCGTCGACCGGCAATGCCGGCTCGAGCCTCGCAGGTCTCGCGGCGAACGCAGGACTGAAAGCGTATGTCTTTGTTCCACGAACGGCCCCCGCGGGCAAGATCGCTCAGCTCATCGTCTTCGGCTGTCACCTGTTCCTCGTCGACGGGAGCTACGATGCGGCCTTCGACCTCTGCACGGAGGCAAGCCGGCGATTCGGGTGGTACAACCGCAATACCGCCTTCAATCCGTACATGGTCGAAGGCAAGAAGACCGTGGCGCTGGAGATCGCCGAACAGCTCGGATTCACCGTTCCCGACAAGATTGTCGTGCCGGTCGGCGACGGCTGCATCATTTCGGCGGTTGCCAAAGGATTCCGTGACCTTCGCAGCCTCGGGATCACTGACCGTGTTCCCCAGCTCATCGCCGTTCAGGCAGAAGGATGCGCCCCCATCGCACGGGCGATCCAGACCGGAGAGCCGGTTGCATACCTGCATGAACCCTCTTCCTGCGCAGACAGTATTGTTGCCGGGATCCCGCGAAACCACCTCATGGCAGTGCGCGACATCAGGGAGAGCGGAGGGCTCGCCGTCACCGTGTCCGATGACGAGATCATTGAAGCCATCGGCTTCCTCGGCAGGAACGAGGGGATCTTTGCCGAGCCGGCCGCTGCAGCCTCCGTCGCAGGCCTGCAGAAGCTCGCGGCACAGGGAACAGTCAGCCGTTCAGAGCACATCGTCCTTCTCGTCACGGGAAATGGCCTGAAGGACACGCGGAGCGCCCTTCGTGTTCCGGGAACGACGGCGACCGTCGCTCCCCAGCTCAGTGCTGTGGAAGAGGTGCTGGCCGCCGGCTTCTAGCGTCGTGCAGCAGGTTCGAGGCCGCGCGCGACGACGGATCGGGGTCCGGCTACGTCAGACCCGCCCACAACTGCCGACTGTCGGGATTCCACCGAAGGCTCAGACCCAGTCCACCCAACAGCGACTGACCGGGAACGTACAGAGACCCCATGACCATGACCGGAGCCTGTGTATATGCGCCAACTGCAGGGGTCCGGTGGCCATTTGCCTTGATGCCACTCATCCCCAGCGTCATCTCGACCATACGGTCACCCAGTCGTATGCTGGCTTCCCCGAGGATGCTGTTCCATGAGACAGTCGCTCCAAGCGCCTCAGCAACCGCTCTGACCGGCACATAGAGATACCCTCGATACATGAACGGCGCGCGCGCCAGCATGTGCCGTTCCGCGCCCACAAGGCAAAGAGTGTCGCCGTCGCTGAGGAGGATGGAGGGATTCCAGCGGATCGTCAGCCGTCGCGTCACCGATATACCGTCCAGCCGCACTACCGCAACCCGCAGAACATTTGCCCCCGGGTTCAGACGTACGGGGTCAGAGAAACTCCCGTCAGGGAGGACGTCCAAACGACTGCCGTTCACCGCGACCGCACTTCCCGGATCCGTGCGTCCGACGAGGATGACGAGGGGCGCCGCCACCGTCATGCCGTCCGTCTGCTTCAGTTCGAGAAACGCCGATTCCCGGTACATCACCCGGACCGTCAGCCACACTTCTTCTGCGTGCGATCCGATGCGGAACGTGAGCTCCTGTGCGCCCTGCCGGACAGCCTGCCGGTGCCAGAATGCCCCGTCGGCACCCGTGTACACCGGCTCACCATTACACGTCACTACTGTCCCGGGGTCGACTGCTCCCACGACTACGGCGTCGCCTTCCATCACCACTCTGTCCAACGGTCCCGCAACGAGGATGCGAGCTCCGGGCTGGCCCGTCGGGAAGACCGCAACACGGTTCTCGATCTGGAAGCCGCGGCGGCCTCCCGCACTTCGGCTGCGCGTCGTCATCCCGTAGACCGCGATGCTCGTCATGCCAGGAGTTACGGGAGAGAACCGCAGGACGACCGAGGCCGTTCGTGCTCCCTCGGCCATTGCAGCGATGCTGAGGAGTCCCTGTTCGGGCCGGGTCCATCGCACGATCACGTCAGACTCTGCGGACGTACACGACTCGAGGGAGAGACGGGACGCATCGTAGCGCACGTTTGCAGAGAGACCCCACGCGAGAGTGGCATCCTGCGGCGCAAGAACAAGCTCGAGGAACCCGTCCACTGCAACACCGGCCGGTGCAGCAACCGTCACGGGAACCGACGACTGTACGGTCGGCGCTGCCACATCCACTGGCATTCCCTCTCCCACTGCTGCAGTCAGGAGCAGGTCATCGCCGTCGACTCTCCCGTCGCGGTTGACGTCACCGGCATTGGCATCCTCTTCCCACGCGTCGGCTCGCCCGAGGAGCCCTGTGACCAACTCTACGTCGGCCGCATCGACCGTACCGTCAAGATTGACGTCGGTCCATGGCCACACGGTCTCCGCCGGTTCCAGACGCACGTCCACCGGCAGGCAACCCGACAGGTCACCCGTCATCCCCGTGACCCGTACGACCGTGGATCGCAGCTCCCGAACACGAAGCATCAGCGTGCAGAGCGGCCCATTCTCGATGAAGCCACTCCCGGCGACGCGCACGCTGATACGGCCCGCAGTCGCGTCTTGAACGAGGCGTGCAGTACCATCCCTGGTACCGTTACGGGACACGTTCTCAGCGACAGATACGAGCTGAACTGCGTCCGGATCAAACTCGACCTCGAAACCGAACCCCTCCGACGTCACAGAGAGAGGCCGTGCGCTCCGCACGACAACGCTGGCACTGCCGTCACCGCCGATGGTCCCCTCCAGCGCAAGAGCAGAGAAGCGAGCCGGATCGATGCGGAGTTCAAGTGTCGTGGCAACGGCCGACGGACCCTCTCCCATGCGAATCCGAACGGTACCGGCAAACGCAGCTGCACCCGGGTCGACGTCGCAAAGCAGGAACCCCGAACCACCATCCATCGCTTGCCAAGTGACATGCACACTTTCCGGCATGCCTTCGACCACAGGGGCGGCGTTGTTGCCGAAGCCGGCGTGGTACACCATGATCGAACCTCTCTCACCGGCATAGAGCACGCTGGTGTCGCTGCGCAATCCGATACTGCCGTCCAACGCATCGTCGGGGCGTATCAGCCGGACGGCCGGATCTCCGTAGACACAGAAGTCGAAGAGGTTGTTCTGCGCGGCTTCGACGGGATCCTCACGGTCGGCGTAGAAAGCGTTCTGCCGATACCACGCCAACGCCTCGTACATCGCGACCCCCACGGACTCGCCTCGCACAAGTGCATCAGCGGTCTTCGCGTAGATGCTGTTCATGCCGCCGTCATCCAGGCCTCTCCACGACGAGGGAGACCAGCTGATGCGCGTCGCACCGATGTAGGCGGTCGCTCCCTTGAGGAGAAACGCTGCCCCGAGGTTGTCCGCTTCAGGTTGTGATGTCAGGCAGCTTCCTGCAAGGACAATCCCCCCATTGACTGCAGTCGGTGTCGCCGATCCCACGAACTCCGACCAGACGTAGCCATCATTGGGAATACCATCACCGTTTTCGTCCGCCTCCCAGACGGCCCGCGACACGCCTTGCGCAGTCCCATGAGCGTTCCAGCAGATGAGCCCGAATCCGTCCTGCAGTGCATCTGCAACACTCTCGGCGGTCAGTGGCACATCAAAGTCCAATGTCGACGGGAGCAGACCTTCCGTCTCCCCAAGCAGCCGCACGGAGAATGGCCTCTTCCCGAGGACTTCCCGAACGATGAATTGCGGCAGCGTCATCCCGTCCATACGGCTGATAGTCCCGTTCCCGTACGGCTCTCCGCCATACCCGAGCATGGCGCCGATGCCAAGAAACCGAAGTCGCTCGACAAGCGGGCGCCGTTCGAACGCCAACGTCTGGCGTACGACCTGTCGTATGCTCTCGACGTCGTCAAAGGGAATGATGCCCACCGCCAGCCGCGCTTCGAACAGTGGCACTGCGTCGGTTCCGAATTCCCCCGGAAGACCGTTGGCATTGGCATCCCACATGAGATCAGGGTCAGCGTAGCCGATGAATGAGGGGACTCTCCCTGGTGTCGTGTTGGAATCGAGGACACTGCCGGCCTTTGGGTAGAAGTACTCGGGCGGAAGCGTTGTCGAGGTGCCGACAAGCAGGAGGTACTCGAGTGCTCCATCCTTCAAGAGTCCTCGGAGATACCGCTGGACTCTTGAGGCGGTGGTTGTCCCCGGCGTCGACGCCAGGATCGACTCCAGCGCTACAAACGCAGAGGAGAGATTCTGGTCCGATCGGGCCTCGAGCAGAGGAATCAGTGCGTCAGCCACTCCCGCTGAGGCAATTGCTAGGTACCTTGTCCCAGGGCCCACAGGGAAAGCGTCCTGCACGTCGCCAACACCGACCGCCGCAACCTTTGCCATCGGGCACAACATCAGGGAGAGACAGAGCGCCACTGCCACCAGCCGCACGCATCGCCGCGTTTTCACGAAACGAAGTATAGCAGAATCACCTGCCGGCATCACGAGAGTCTTCGCGGCAGTGCGCTACGGGGAATACGCGTTGCTTTTCGGTGTGCGGACGGTAGAATTAATGTATTGGAGCGACGTGCCACAAGGAGACAGCCATGCTGAGCATCGAACTGATACGACAACAGCCCGACTTCGTGAAGGCGGGCATCGCCAGCAAGAACGAGGGGCCGGAGATCGTGGACGAGATCCTGCTGCTCGATCGTCAACGGCGCGAGCTGCTGCAGGAAGCAGACGCGCTGAAACACCACCGCAACGAAGCCAGCGAGCGGATCGCCGCGCTGAAGCGAGATCACCAGGACGCCACCGACGCGATTGCCGCCATGAAGGATGTCGGCTCACAGATAGGCCATCTCGATGAACTCACGAAGACCGTCGACGGCCGCCTGCACGATCTCCTCCTGCGCATCCCGAATCTGCCACATGCGTCGGTCCCGGTGGGCAGGAACGAGAACGACAACGACGTTGTCTTCACCTGGGGCGACAAGCGCACGTTCTCGTTTGTGCCCAGACCGCATTGGGAGCTTGGCGAATCTCTCGGCATCATCGACTCCGCCGCCGGCGCCAAGATCACCGGATCGCGCTTCTATGTCCTGCGCGGCCTTGGGGCAAAGCTCGAGAGATCCCTCATCTCCTGGATGCTCGATGTGCATGTCCAGGAGGAGGGATACACCGAGATCCTGCCTCCCTACCTGGTGAACCGTGACAGCATGACTGGAACGGGGCAGCTGCCGAAATTCGCCGAGGATTCCTACCACACGGACACGGACGATCTGTTCCTTGATCCGACTGCCGAGGTTCCCGTCACGAACCTCCTTCGGGACGAGATCATCCAGGAGGGCCGCCTCCCCATCAAGTACGTGGCCTACACGGCCTGCTTCCGCAAAGAGGCGGGGGCTGCGGGCAAGGACACCAGGGGCATCATACGCGTTCACCAGTTCAACAAGGTCGAGATGGTCAAGGTCGTCCGTCCCGAGGAGTCCTACCACGAACTGGACCTGTTGCTCGACAACGCAGAGGGAATCCTCCGCAGGTTGGATTTGCCGTATCACCGAAGCAGGATGTGTACTGGGGACCTTGGCTTCGCGGCAGCTATGAAATACGACCCCGAAGTGTGGATGCCCGGTCAGGACAGATACGTAGAAATCAGTTCGTGCAGTAACTTTGAGGACTTCCAGGCGCGCCGCGCCAACATCCGCTACCGAACGGCCGACGGCAAGCTGAGCTTCGTCCATACGCTCAACGGTTCCGGACTGGCAGTCGGGCGCACCATGGCAGCCATCCTCGAGAACTACCAGGAGGAGGATGGCACGGTACGAATCCCGGACGTTCTCGTCCCCTACATGGGGACCGACACTATCCGCTGAGCGTGGCGAATGACTGTTCTTTGACAACCATACAATGTGTTGTAGACTCGTTTCTACAAACATGGAGGGGTGGCCGAGCGGTTCATGGCACCGCACTTGAAATGCGGCAAGGTTAACGCCTTCGGAGGTTCGAATCCTCTCCCCTCCGCCATCCGCACCAAGACGGCAGCTCCTCGCAACGCTCATCCGTGAACAGGAGGCAGACATGGGGTCGACCCCGACTCTTGATCTTATCATTGTGACCGGACTGAGTGGTGCCGGGAAGACGAAGACCATGGGGTACCTGGAAGATTTGGGCTATTACGCCATGGACAACCTTCCCATTTCGCTCATGAGCCAGCTCCTGGACCTGACAACGCAGACCGAGGGGCGCATTTCGAAGATCGCGGTCGCCCTCGACGTCCGGAGTTCCGGATTCAAAACGCAGTTCCACTCGATGCTCCAAAGGCTTGCGGCACGCGATATCCGGTTCCGCGTCATCTTCCTCGAAGCTTCATCGAATACTCTTGTCACGCGCTTCTCCGAGACTCGGCGCAGGCATCCGCTCCCGGGCAATACGGTCTTGGAGAGCATTCAGCATGAACGCGCCCTGCTGGAGGAAGTCCGAGCGCTGTCGACGACCATCATCGATACGACGGAGCTCACCGTCCCGGCTCTCAAGGAACGCATCCGTGAGGCAATCATCGGGCCGCTGGAATCACCGTTCCTTTCCATCAATATCGTGTCATTCGGCTACAAGAACGGCCTGCCAGCCGATCTTGACCTGCTGTTCGACGTGCGCTTCCTCCCCAACCCGTACTACGATGCGCATCTAGCCCACAAGACGGGGTACGACCGCGGCGTCATCCAGTTCGTCCTCCGGAGCCCTGTCGCACACGAGTTCTTCGTTCGCACGGCTGATTTCGTCGACTACCTCCTGCCGCAGTACGAACGAGAGGGGAAGAGCTACCTGACCATCGGCGTTGGCTGTACCGGAGGGAGGCATCGGTCGGTCGTCGTCGCAAACATGCTATATCACCATCTCCGGCCGAAGGCCAAGACCTGCCACGTCTTCCACCGGGATCTTCAGAAGTGAGAATGCGCATCCGGTCAGCGTGGTACTGGCTTGTTCCGGGCATGCACGTCAAGAGATTCGTCCTCCTGTTCATCATTGGCATCACCCTGCTGTTCATCTCTCTCAGCACACTGCTGGGCGCTCGTGGCATCCGCCTGGTTGCCGGTCTCGAATTGGCTTTCGAGAGGTTTTTCCAGCGCATTCTCGGTCCTGCATTCGGCTCCGCAGTCCTTGTGACAGCCTATGCCATCGCGGCTGGAGCCGCCTGCCTCATCATGGTGGTCGCCGCATATCAGCTGATGAAATCGGTCATCCGTCCTCTCGCCGGTTCAGCACCGCGCGAACCAGTTGCCCGTACCATCTACCGCTACCACAGGGCGGGGGCGCTTCCGCACGTTGTTGTCATTGGTGGCGGCACCGGCATTGCACCCGTTATCGAGACTCTCAGGGAGGAGAACGTTCTCCTGACCGCCATCGTGACGATGGCAGACAGTGGCGGCAGTTCCGGCCGCCTTCGCGATGCCGCCGGGATTCTCCCTCCCGGCGATTTCCGCAATGCGCTCATCGCTATGGCCGGCGAGTCGTCCAGGAGCGCCAGGCTCCTGAGCTATCGGTTTCCCGAACACATGGAAGGGATCGGTGGGCACAACATCAGCAATCTCATCATCGCCGCCCTATCCGACATCAAGGGCAACTTCGGAGATGCGGTGCAGGAGTTCGCAGAAGTCATGCAGCTGCCCGGACGAGTACTTCCGATGTCTCTTGACAGCATCCGCTTGAAGGCACACTACACAGACGGTTCGACGACGGAAGGTGAGGACCAGATACCACTCCAGAACAAAGTCATCGAGGGCATCGAGATCCTCCCCAACCACGCCAAGCCGTTTGTTCCCGCTCTCGAATCCTTGGCCAAGGCTGATTCCATCATCATTGGACCCGGATCACTATTCACGAGCCTCATCCCCCCACTCTCCATAGAGGCGACCGCCGACACCATCGCGCGCTCGGCTGCTATCAAGGTCCTGGTGGTCAACGCAATGACGGAACGCGGCGAAACGGACAGCTACACGGCAGGCATGCACCTCCATCGCATCGAGCAGGTGCTCGGACGGCAATGCATCGACATGGTCCTCCTGAACCGCACTCCGTTTCCCTCCGACGTGCTGGCGAAGTACGCTGCTGCAGGGGTACATCCCGTCGAGAACGACCTGGGGCATATGCGGCGCCCTCGCGTTATCGAGGCAGACATCTGTTCGTCGCGAGACAACTACATCCGCCACGACTCAGCCAAGCTTCGGCGAGTCCTGCGGGTTCTACTCGGTCTCTAGAGCCCTGACCCTGATGCAGCAATTCGGCGACCTGAAGCAGGAGCTGGTCTCCACCGGAGGAGAGAATCCTCTGTACGAGTTCTACGGGGCCATCTACGGGGGCGGCTCCCTTTTGCTCGGTCACGGCGGTTCGCTTGCAATCGGGTTCGTGTCTCAGAGTCCTCTCATCATGCGATACGTGTTGAGTCTCTCCTCCACGGTCCTGGGGAAGAACAAGACCGGAACCGCACTCTCCCGTACGGGCGCCCGTCTAGGATTCAGTTTTGAGCTCGCCCCCGAACACGTCACACTGCTGTTTCGCCAGATGTCTCCCCTGCAACCCTCGTTTCTCGATCGGGAGTTGCGCAGGCGCAAGTTCTCTGCTGCATTTGCGCGTGGCTTCTTCATCTCCTCCGGCTATGCGGCAAAGGACGGAAGACATCTGGAATTCAGCTGCTGGCTTCCACTTGGGAGACGCCTCATCGAGAGGTCTCTCACAACACTGGGGATCCGGCACGCGAACATGACGCGGCGCAATGCGGAGGTTACCTACATCAAGTCCAGAACCGATATCATGCGCCTTCTTGCCTACTGGAACGCGGGCAGTGCTTTCATAGCTCTTGAGGAGCTTCAGTTGGAGAAGGACATCGAGAACCAGGTCAATCGAACGGTGAATGCCGAGATGGGCAACATCGCGCGCGGCATGCGCGCCATCGAACAGCTCAGGACCGCTGTGGCGAAGACGGACCAGTCGCGGCTTTCGGAACGCACGCGCCAAGTCATTCTTGCGCGGCTCCGTTTCCCTGATCTTCCGCTGTCCCAACTGCCGAAGAAGATCCCCGGACATCCCTCCAAGAGTACGATCCAGTACCATATCCGCAAGGCACTCAACGATGCCGGGTAGCCAGCAGCAGCGCCAGCGCCAGACCCAATCCCTTCGGCAGAAGTCATGGCTGGCAACACAGTCTCTGGTGCTTGCTCAGCCGCTCAGCAGCTTCGGTGAACTGCTCGACGACGTCGTCGCCAAGAGCTACTTCATCGAGAAGAAGCCTCGCGCAGTTCAGGACGGCGAGTCGTGGCAGGGCGCCATCGATGCACTACCCGATACGCGCGGTGCATCCACCGCAGACTGCATCATCGACGAGCTCGTTGACCTTGGGCTCGTCTCCGACGAGGACGTCGAGCTGGCCAGAACCATTTCGTCAGATCTGGACGAAGATGGCTTCTTCCCGTTCAGCGTCCAGTCGTACGCAGTTCAGCATCATCAGCAGGCGTCGACAGTGCGCCACCTCTTGCACGCACTGCAGACGCTCGCTCCCGGTGGCATCGGAGCCCGCGACAGAGCACAGGCATTTGCAGTCCAGCTGTCCCGCGCAATGCCTGCAATTCCCGTAGACCGACTGGCCGCACTTCTGCGCAGGAGGCAGTCGTCGATCTCCCCGGGCGTCGTCAAGTCCTGTCTCGGGCTCGCCGGTGTACCACTCCGCGACAAGGACCTGAACGCGGTGATGGCCGTTCTCGACCCGCGCCCGGTTCGACGCTATTGCCTGGACGCGGCACGTCCGATCATACCGGACGTCTTCGTCCACCGAGATCCGCTGACGAACGCGCTGGTGGCGCATGTGGCCACGCCGCCCTACATGCTGGAAATCGACATCTCTTTGCCAGCGATGGACGCCCTGGCCACCGAAGCCAAAGCCGCAATAAGCGCCGAGCAGCAGCGAGCACTGTGGATAAACGACGCGGTGATCCGGCGGACTGCGGCCCTTCAACTGCTGGCAGATGCCTTCATCCGGAGACTGGAACCCTTCCTTGCGGGCACCGCCGACGAACCGGCCACTATGCCGATAGGGACCCTCATGGAGGAGACTCGACTGTCGAGGACGGTGCTCGTGCGAGCCCTTCAGCGCAAGTACCTGTGTGCCCCCCGAGGAACGTTCCGCCTTGGCCAGCTGGTCCTGAACCGGTGGGAGACGAAGGCTCACGACGCAAAGACCATGATTGCGGGTCTTCTGCTCAAGGATCCCCAGACTATCGGCATGAGTGATCGGGAAATCGCTGATGTTCTCAGGGAGCGCGGCTTCCGTCTGAGCAGGAGGACTGTTGCAAAGTACCGTCTGGCCCTCGGTATCCCGGCCAAGTACTTCCGGACCAGCTGACGCTGAAGCCTTTTCGTCTCGTCCGTTTCCGTATATGATGTTTATGCGTCAGATGCCTGCACATACTTCTCTATCAGGAGGAAGGCCATGGCAAGAATAGCGATCAATGGACTTGGAAGAGTCGGTCGACAAGTACTGAAGCACCTCGTGACACGCTACCCCGAAATCGAGATCGTAGCAGCCAACGATATCGCCGACGTGAAGACGATTGCTCACCTTCTGAAGTACGACTCCAACTATGGGACCTGGGATGTCGACATCAAGGAGTATGAGGATCGCATCGTCCTGGACGGCAAGACTATACGCATCTTCAATGAGAAGGACCCTGCCGCCCTGCCGTGGGGGCAGCTTGGCATCGATATCGTCATAGAATCGACGGGCGTCTTTACGGATGCCGAGAAAGCCCGCGCTCACATCACCGCAGGGGCCAAGAAGGTGCTCATCACGGCACCCGCCAAAGGCGAGGATATCACGGTGGTCATGGGAGTGAACGATGAACTCCTGGACACCGACAAACACGTCATCATCTCCAATGCTTCGTGTACCACGAATTCGCTGGCGCCCGTTGTCAAGGTGCTCAACGACAACTGGGGAGTGGAAAGCGGCTACATGACCACCGTCCACAGCTACACGCTGGACCAGCGCATCCTCGATGCTCCCCACAGCGACCTGCGCCGCGCGCGCAACGCAGCGACGAACATCATTCCTACGACTACCGGTGCCAGCAAAGCGGTGGCGCTGGTGATACCTGCCATGAAGGGGAAGCTCGACGGCATTTCGCTGCGCGTTCCCACGCAGACGGTCTCTATCACCGTTTTTGATGCAGTCCTGTCTGCCCCCGCTACCAGGGAGGAGATCAACGCTGCACTCAAGAACGCCTCCGAGACTACGATGAAGGGTCTGCTCGGCTACAATGAACTGCCCCTCGTGTCTTCGGACTACCGAGGCACCATCTATTCGGGCGTCGTCGACGGGTTGTCCACCAAGGCACATGGCACGCTGGTCCAGGTTCTCAGCTGGTATGACAACGAGTGGGGATACAGCGCCCGCGTCGCCGATCTGGTCACCGTTATCGTCAAGAAAGCATCGTACTAGGAGGAGCATCCATGGCAAAGCGAAGCATTGTCGACCTTGATCTTGAAGGCAAAAGGGTGCTCTTGCGCGTGGACTACAACGTCCCGATGGCAAAGGACGGCACCATCAGCGATGACAAGCGAATCACGGAGACTCTTCCCACCATACGCTATTTGCTGGAACACCACGCGACTATCATCATCGTCACCCACATGGGACGCCCCGACGGAAAGATCGTCGAGTCACTGCGTCTCAACAAGGTCGCAGAATGCCTTTCCGCTCTGCTGCAGCTTCCGGTAAAGAAGCTGGACTCGGTTGTCGGACCGGATGTCACGCAGGCTGTTGCTGATGCATCGCAAGGCGACATCATCATGCTGGAGAACGTCCGCTTCCTGAAGGAAGAGAAGACCGGGTCAGAGGAACTCGCCAAGCAGCTTGCCGCACTTGCCGACGTCTACGTCGACGATGCCTTTGCCACTGCACATCGCCCCGACACGTCGGTGGCCGGCGTGCCCCAGTTCCTTCCCTCGGCCGCAGGCTTCCTTCTCGAGAAGGAGATCCGCGTCCTCGAGCAGGTTACGACATCCGCCCAAAGGCCATTTGTGGCCATTCTCGGCGGGGCAAAGGTGTCCGACAAGATCACCCTTATCAAGAACCTGGTAGCGAAAGTCGATGCCGTCCTCGTCGGCGGAGGGATGGCGTTCACGTTCCTGAAGGCAATGGGCTACGTGGTCGGCTTCTCGCTGGTAGAAGAAGACTATCTCAAAGTGGCTGAAGAGATCATGGAGGCGGCCAAAGTCAAGGGGACCCGCCTTGTGCTTCCGGTCGACGTCATCGTCACCAATGAGATTAAGGCAGGAAGCTCGCACCGCATTGTCGATATCGAAGAGATACCCGCCGACAGGATAGGCGTCGACATCGGCCCTCGGACCATCGAGCAGTTCTGCGCCGAGGTCTCAGCCGCACGTACCGTCGTCTGGAACGGGCCGATGGGCATTTTTGAGATCCCCGAGTTCGCATTGGGTACCGAGGCCGTGGCCCGGGCCGTGGCGGCAAATGCCGATGCGTTGACCGTGGCGGGAGGCGGCGAAACTGCTTCCGTCATCGACGCGCTGAACCTGCAGGACAAGTTCAAGCACGTCTCGACCGGAGGGGGAGCATTCCTCGAGTACCTTGAAGGAAAGCAGCTTCCCGGCATCGAGGCGATCGATTCGGCCGATTAGCACATCACCAACGCTTGCAATCAGGGGCGCTTTCCGTATAATTGCCCTTGTTATCGGAGGTCTGTACTGTGAGAACTGTCTTGGAAATAGTAATGGCCGTAGTTGCAGTTGGCGTGATTGTTGCGATTCTCCTGATGAGCCCGAAGGGCAGTGGCCTTGGTGCTATTTCGGGTAGCGCTACCATGTTCAGCGCGCGCAAGTCGAGGGACGTTCTTCTTGATCGGCTGGCAGTCGTCTTGTCTATTGTCTTCATGTCTTTGTCTCTGGTGCTTGTAGTCTTCAAGTTCTAGGGAAGGTTATTTGTCCGTGCCGGGGTGGCGGAACTGGCAGACGCGTGCGTTTAAGGGGCGTATGGAGCAATCCGTGTGGGTTCAATTCCCACCCCCGGCACCAGCACTGGACGAATACCACACGTGACAAGGGCGGATAGTTCAGCGGTAGAACGCTTGCCTTACAAGCAAGAAGTCACAGGTTCGAATCCTGTTTCGCCCACCAGCAGCACAATGGTTCGTGCAGCAGACGGTGGGCCTTGTTTTCTGACAGGAATGGGGGCCCGCAGTTTTCCCCGGAGTGCCGAGGTAGCTCAGTTGGTAGAGCAGGGGACTGAAAATCCCCGTGTCGACGGTTCAATTCCGCCCCTCGGCACCATTCTGTTTCTGGACGCAATGGTGTATGACCCATGAAGCCCACAATTCCGCTGGCCTTCGTTGCTGGCATCCTCTCGTTTCTCTCTCCATGTGTACTGCCCCTCATTCCCGTCTATCTCTCCTATATCACCGGCCTGAGCGTGACCCAGCTTCAGGCATCCGGCAACGTCGGAGGATCCCGACGCATGCTGGTCTCCCTTACCTTGGCATTCGTTGCGGGTTTCGCTGTCGTCTTCGTCCTGCTGGGCGCTTCGGCGACCCTCGTCGGCTCCGCACTCAAGCGGTCCATGCCCGCCCTGAGAGTGGCAGGCGGCATCGTGATGGTCATCCTGGGCCTGCACCTTACCGGACTCTTGAGACTGCGCTTTCTGGACGTCGAACACCGCACTCTGCAGCAGACGGCCCGTCGCACGGGAAGGGGAAGCTTCATTGGAGCCTTTCTCATGGGGATCGCATTTTCGCTGGGATGGTCGCCGTGCATAGGCCCGATTCTTGGTGGCATTCTTCTGCTGGCGGCAACACGCGATACGCTGTCTCAGGGGATTGCCCTGCTTGCCGCCTACACGGCTGGATTGGCGGTCCCATTCATGCTGACCGCTCTTCTCATCGGGAGGATCTCGACGTCTTCGCGCACGACGCGCCGAGTCGCAAGAATCGCAGAACTGGCAGGGGGGACCATTCTTGTCGTCGCAGGAATTCTTATGGTGACAGGCACCATCACCGTATTGTCAGCCTGGGCAAACCGGCTGCTGCCCTGGCTCGACTTCGGTCTCTAGGCCAGCACGCCTCCAGAGTCGGTCGGGCCATCGCTGGCAGCGGGCTCACTCTCCATGACCTTCACCGTCAGCGCCGCTTCGATGCGCTCTTTCTGAATGGAGCATCCCAGTTCATACGGTTTCAGCAGGTCGTGATTCAAGGCAAAGTTGTTCGCCAGACACCCGCCGCTGCAGTAGAAGCGAGCCCAGCACGTCCTGCACGACTCTTTCGCAAAGAGGAAATTGGCGTGAGCGAACGCTTCGACGATCGCCGGAGCTGTGATGCAGGGCGTGTCGAGGACGTTCCCCAGCCGGAATTCCGAGACACCGTCAAACTGGTGGCACGGGAACAGACTCCCGTCAGGCGCCACTGCCATGTACTCGACTCCCGCTCCGCAACCGTAGATGCGCTTGTTGACGCAGGGCCCCGCTTCGAGGTCCAGCTTGAAGTGGAAGAAGTCGAATCCAGTGCCAGCACGCATTTCGGCGACGAAGTAGGCGATGAGTTCCTCATACTGCTGACGGATCGCGGGCAGGTCCTCTGTCGTCAGCGCGAGTCCCGAGCTGGCAGACAAGACGACCGGCTCCATCGAGATGTATCGGAATCCCAGATCGTGCAGGTCGCGGACACTGCGGCAGAACGCCAGCGTATTGCGAGCATAGGTGCCGCGCACGTAATAGCCACCACCGGCCCGTCGGGAGGAGAAGGCCCGTATCTTGTCGAGGATTGCGTCAAAGGTCCCCCGAGCATTGCTGAACGTCCGGTTGCGGTCATTCGTTTCCTTCCCGCCGTCCAAGCTCAGCACAAGTGACACGTCGTAGTCGTCGAGTACCTGCATCATATCGGGACGCAACAGGGAGCCGTTTGTCGTCAGCGTGAACCGCCAGGATTTGGCGGGGTACGTTCCACGGGCGTACGCCATGGCGTCCGCAACAACCGGCCAGTCGAGCAGGGGTTCGCCGCCAAAGAAGTCTACTTCCACGTTTCGGTGCGAGCCGCTGTTGCCGACAAGGTAGTCGATTGCTGCCCGGGCGACCCTCTCCGGCATGAGTTCAGCAGCGCCGCCGTAGTCCCCGCCGTGCGCGAAGCAGTATGAGCATGAGAAGTTGCACGAGTGCGCCACGTTCAGGCAGAGCGACTTGAGCGTCAGACCGCTCGTGTCTTCATTCGGCGTAACCGGAGGCGTGAACAGACATCCTGCGGCAATCAACTGTTCGAGTTCGCCCTCGATCTCGTCGATCGCATCCTCTTCGACACCGATCTGGCTGGCACACTGCAATGACGTCACCTGCGGCTCGCGCAGGATGACCTGAAGATACCGGTAGACGCGTGGGTCGACGGAGTAGACCGATCCGGAAGGAACGTCGAGGAGAATAAAGAGGCCGCCTCTCTCAAACAGATGAACAGAGGCGGGGACGTTGCGGGAAAGAGCCACCGCGAACTACTACCAGATAAAGCGTTCGGGCTTCTTCTTGTTCTCGCAGACCTGGTTGCCGACCGTGGAGGAAGTCTTGCAGGCCGACTTGCAGGGAGTCTGGCACTCACGGCAGGCCTTGGCCAGCCTCGTATCGATACAGATGGTCTTTGCTGCAATCACCTTGATGAGCTTCACTATCGTACTCCCTTCTCAAACCGAGACTTTGACCACATACTATGCCTGATTATGGGCACAAAGTCAAGGGGAGCTGATGAAAACTGTCATTCTTGTTCGACACGGCGAGACGACCTGGAACAGAGAGGGACGAATCCAGGGGAATCGCGACATCGAGCTGTCTTCCGAAGGAAGAGTGCAGACTTCCCGCCTCGTTGACCACCTCTGCAGTCTGGATATTGACTCGGTCCTTTCAAGCCCCCTGCTACGCGCCCGAGCAATTGCAGAGCCTGTCTCCCGCACCCTCGGTATCCCCCTCATCGAATTGCCGCAACTGTGCGAACGGCGGTTTGGGATATGGGAAGGTCTGACCTTGCAGGAAGTCGCTGTTCAATTCCCGGAAACAGCTGTCGCCCAGCGAGATTCCCCCTTCGCACGACCTGAAGGGGGAGAGTCGGTTGCTGACGTTCTCGAGAGAGCCCTGTTCGTACGCCGCTATGTCGAAGGGCAATCGGCAGTGACAACACTCGTCGTTGCCCACGGAGCCTTCAACTGCATCTTCATGACGGCACTCCTTGGACTACCGGTTGCCTCTCACAAGGACTTCGGACAAGCCAACGGCAACGTCTCGGTCATCGGTCTCATCGAAGGCTCCTGGCGCATCGAACTGCTCAACTCGACCTGTCACCTCGGCTTCGACGCCGGCGTATCGCTCTCCTAGCTTCTCCTGCTCCCGGCAATCCCCGCAGCCAGCGCGCGCATGTTGGCATCCACGGTCTTGGCCGGGACCGTCGCTGCAATCGTCTGCTCGAGGATCTCCCGACTTAGCGGCAAAACACCCGTGGCAAGTGCCGCTCCGAGAAGGACGACGTTTGCTGACTGCGGCATGCCCAATCCTTCGGCAATGTCAGCGGCCGCTACGGCATAGACGTCGGCCACCTGTGACCGCAGATACGCCAGCAGATCGGCGACTTCCGGATACGGCGTTCCACCAAGAGATACGCTCACAGGAACGATCGGGCGTGTCTCCGTCACGATGACCGTCGTGCTGTGAGCCTTCCGCAGTGAACGGACCGTTTCAACCGGTTCAAACCCTATGATGATGCTCGCCTGTCCATCCGGGATCATCGGACTCTGCACATTGCCGAGTCGCAATTCGCAGACGACCGATCCCCCACGCTGTGCCATCCCGTGGACCTCGCTCATCACTGCCTTCATGCCCAAGGCAACCGCAGCACGGGCCAGCAGGCTCGCCCCCGTGATGATCCCCTGTCCCCCGACGCCTGCAAAGAAGATGTTCACGCTGGTCATCTCTTCACCTCGATGACATGCTCCGGACACACTTGCGAGCACACACTGCATCCGTCACACAAGTCCTGGTTGATGACGGCGTGCCCTTGAGCCACGTACATGGCAGGACACGCAGCCTCGTGAATGCAGGTCAAGCACCCCGTGCATCGTTCCGCATCCACGCGAAACGTCTGCCAGACGCCCTTGGCCCGCTTGGCACGGTCCAGCAGAAGACTGCAGATCTGCTTTGCCACTATGATGGCAACGCCATCCGCCTGGATGGCCTCCCGGTACGCAGCAGTCGCATCCTCGACCCGATACGGATTGATGGTCCTGACAAACGAAGCTCCCATTGCCTTCACGACTGCCTCGATGCTGATGGCTGGTGCTGGTTCGCCTGCTGCACCCGTCAACATGGAAGGATTGGACTGATGACCGGTCATGGCCGTTGTACGGTTGTCGAGAATCGTCACGACCATGCGGTGCTTGTTGTGAACGGCACTGGCCAGCGGAGACAGGCCGGCGTGGAAGAACGTGCTGTCTCCGATGAAGGCAAACACCCGCCGATCCTGGGCAACATCGAATCCTGCCGCGATTCCAATGCTCGAGCCCATGGAAAGGAGGTAGTCCGCTGCGCTGAATGGAGCCGAAATGCCCAGCGTATAGCATCCAATGTCTGATGCAAATATTGGCTCCGGGAGCGCGAGTTCACGAATCGCCCGCCGCACTGCCATATAGGTGCCACGGTGTGGGCAACCGGCGCACAGGACCGGGGGACGCAGTGGCAACGGCGACGGCCACGCCTTGACTGTCGCAGCTGCCGCGTCTGTCACGGCTATTCCAAAGTGACGGCCCAGGCACTTCGTGACGATGTCGACGTTCAGTTCGTGCGCGCGGGAAATCTGCAGGTCTTCCTTTCCAAGGACAGGCGTTGCGATCCTGTGCGACAGGAAGTCCGCCTTGATTTCCTGCTCCATCAGAGGCTCAAGCTCCTCGACAACGAGCAGCTGCTCGACGGTTCCCGCAAATTCGCGGATGCGGTCCAGCGGCAGGGGATAGGTGAACCCGAGCTTCAGGATTCGCGCCGACGCTCCCATCTGTTCGAGAGCGTCCATGACGTAGTTGAATGCGCTCCCGGCGGTCACAATGCCAATGGTGGGCTGTTGACCGATATCTACCACACGGGTCAATCCGGATGTCTCGCTGAGACGCCTCGCTTCATCCATCCGGGCAAGCAGCTGCACATGCATGCGCAAGGAATTTGCAGGGACCGGCACATAGGCCTTTGCGTCCTTGACGAATTCCCCCTTGGCCACGGCCGGACGCCGGTCCCCGAACACGACGTCCGCACGCATATGCGAGATGCGCGTCGTCGTACGGAAGAGCACTGGCATCCCCAGCTGTTCCGAGATGTCGAAGGATGCCACCATGAAGTCCTTGACTTCCTGCGGGTTTGAGGGTTCGACAAGCGGCACGCCGGCGAGTCTGGCATAGTATCGATTGTCCTGCTCGTTCTGTGACGAGTGCGTCGACGGATCGTCGGCCGTCAGAATGACGAATCCTGCCTTCGTTCCTATATACGCTGTCGTCATGAACGAATCTGCGGCAACATTGAGACCGACGTGCTTCATGAAGGTGAAGGAGCGCACACCGCACGCTGCTGCAGCAGCCGCAACCTCCAGAGCCACCTTCTCGTTGGCCGAGTACTCGAAGTACACGCCGGCGGCTCCCGCGATCGTGCTCAGAACGTCACCAATCTCCGAAGAGGGTGTTCCGGGATAGCTTGCCGCGACACCGATTCCTGCCTCCAATGCTCCCCGGACCGCTGCCTCGTTTCCAAGCAGCAGTTCGCGGCTTCCCCCTACGCCTTCAACGATGACGTGCTTGTCCATGATTCCTCCTGGGACTGCCTTGGCACTGCCTTTCAGCATACCGCACCTTGCGATGCTGTCAAAGGCTCGCAGCATTCCGCGGGCCGTCATCCTCATGGCAGGACCCGGCCACCTTCGTCAGGCCGGATTTGCAAATAGCGCCGTTCACCCTACACTCCGAAAGTACAGGGATTTCCCTGACACACCCGCATGTGGAGGAGGAGTACCATGGAGAAGTGGATCTGTACTGTCTGTGGCTATGTCTATGATCCCGCCGTTGGGGACACTACGCAGGGTATCGCTCCAGGTGTCAAGTTCGAGGACCTCCCCGACACCTGGGTATGTCCGGATTGTGGCGCTGCCAAGGATCTGTTCGAAAAGGCCTGATCTGACAACTCCCGCATGAAGCATGTCATCGTAGGCGGCTGGGTCGCGGGCACGGCTGCAGCCAGCCAGCTTCGCAAGCTGGATGTGGACGCCGAGATCCTCGTCCTCGATGCCGAGTCCAGTCCATACTACTCGCGGCCCGGTCTCATCGACTACATTGCAGGGCGCAAGGGGCGTGAACAGCTTCCCCTCCACGATGCCGGCTGGTATCCCGCCAACGGCATCACCTTGAGGACGGGCACCAGGGTCACCAGCATAGACAGTGGGGCCCGCACTCTCCATCTCGCCGATGGCGGAGATGTCGCATACGACAAGCTCCTGCTGGCAACAGGCTCGTCTCCATTTGTTCCTCCCCTCCCAGGCATCGATCAGACGGGTGTCTTCGCAGTGAGGACGTTGGCCGATGCGGACCGCCTGCGCGCTGCCGCATCACGCGGACAGACGGCCGTCATCGTAGGCGGCGGAGTACTGGGGCTCGAGACTGCCAGGGCACTCTGTGAACTGGGCATGTCGGCTGTCGTTCTCGAGTTCGCCGGGCGGCTGCTTCCCAACCAGCTTGACCAGGAGGGAGCCGATCTTCTTGCAGCTATCTTGGGATCGATGGGGGTGGTCTCCGTCGTCGGCGCCGAGTCGACACAGGTCCTTTCGGACGGCAACGCAGCAAGCGGCATCCTGCTCAAGGACGGACGCCGCATCGACGGGAGTCTCGTCGTGCTGTCGGTTGGCGTACGCCCCAATACAGCCCTGGCCCGTGACGCCGGCCTGACCGTGGGCAGGGGCATCGTCGTCGATGACTTCCTCCAGACTTCTAGGGAGGGCATCTTCGCTGCAGGCGACGTCGCCGAACACCGGGGACGCGTCTACGGCATTGTGCCTCCTGCGCTCGAGCAAGGAAAGACTGCGGCCCAGAACATGGTTCACCCTGGCAGTGTGGCGTACGAGGGAAGCATCATGTCCAATGTGCTCAAGGTTGTCGGTATAGACCTGCTCAGCATGGGAACCGTCAATCCGGATCCGGCGTCCGACTACGAAATCATCACTGCCAGAGGCGCTGGACAGTACCGGAAGGTCATCCTGCAGTCCGGCGCAGCGAAGGGAGCTATCATGCTCGGCACTACCACTGGGTCACGACAACTGCAGACGGCTATACGGCAGGGGCGCGATCTTTCGCCATGGCGCGCGTTCCTCGAGGACATCACCTGGAGTTTTGACGGTATGTAGTCCGCGGGGTCGTTGCCGCCTGCGCGTGTACAGCTGCAGCCCGGAACGTATCCTTTTCGCGCTAGGGAGCGGACCAGTCCGTGTCGAAGACGGAGTGCAATGCATCCACGACAGTGCTGTCCGCCGTGATGATGCCAACTTCCCTGTTCTCGTCGATCGAACCAGCCGTGAAGTTGTGAGAGCCGACGTACGCCAGACGACCGTCGACGATGATGTACTTGGTGTGCAGGTACGGCTCCTCGACATAGCACACGGCCGCGCCGAAGAGGGCCAGTCGGTCATAGGTGTCCTTGTTGACAGCTATCCGGTCCGGTGTAGCCAGCTGGACTCGCACCCGAATTCCCTTGCGGACAAGACTCCGGAGAACGCCCTCGATTTCAGGCTCGTCGAAGACCTCGACGGCGACGTCGACGCTCGTCTGCGCCTCCATCAGAAGACTGCGCAGGATACCCCGTGCATTGCCGGGACTCACAACCAGCCTGCCGGGCTTGCATGGACCCCTGTTGCGATCTGCCCGGAAGACGCCTGTCAGCTCTGCAGCCAGCCTGTCGTCGTGACTCCGCAGGAACACGTCCCGATTCGTGTCGAACGCACTCTTCGTCAGATTGGCGGTCATGAGCCAGCTCAAGGTCCCGTCGATGACGAGGAACTTGGCGTGGCTGAAGGAGTAGATCCTGTTGCCCCATACGGCATCAATGCCCGCAGACCTGAGCTGGTTTCGTGTCGCGACATTCAGCGAGAAGCCGCCGTACGGCGCTTCTTCCATGATGACCCGGACGTCGCACCCACGTTTCCGAGCTCTCTGCAGTGATGCGATGACCGCCTTGTCCGACAGCAGGTAGCTCTCCACGAATACCGAGCGCGAAGCCATATCGATGTCTGCGACAAGTGCAGTCCGAACGCCGGGATCCGGCGTTACAGCGCAGGAGGCCCCCGGGCCAAGCGAAGCAATCGGCAGGTGTTCCGATTCGTCCAGGACTCCGGTCGCTGAAAGCACGAGAGCGCCAGAAACCAGGAGGAGAACCACGAGGACAAGCACAAACCATCGGTTTTCGCATTTCATCGTTCCTCTATCTTATGACAGCACGGCCGCTTCACAAGCTCCGCCAACATCTGCGGGCATGTTGCACTACCCTTGAATGCCGCTACAATACCAGCGACTCCGCATCGCATCACGCGAGTCTGAGAGGGTGCCGCATGAAACATGAGCATACGCTGGTCATAGTCAAACCCGATGGCGTGCGGCGCGGCCTCGTCGGGGCAGTGCTCTCACGCATCGAACAGAAGGGTCTCGCTATCGAGAACATGCTCATGGTTCGAATGGATGCCAGCCTTGCCCGCCGATTCTACGCAGAACACGAGGCAAAGCCCTTCTTCCCCGCTCTCATCGAATTCATGACCTCCGGACCAGTCGTTGCCCTGGATGTTGCAGGTGAGGACGCGATCGGGCGTATGCGCGCGATGATCGGGCCGACCGACCCGGAACAGCGTCTCCCAGGCACTATCCGGGGCGACTACTCCAATCACGTGACGCTGAATGTTGTCCACGCTTCCGCCACACTCCTGGACAGCGAACGAGAGCTCGATCTTCTGTTCGGGGCAGATGAGCAACACCAGAAGCGGCCCTTGCGTCCGGAGGAGCCGCCGGGGGGACCATGAAAGATACCTTCGCAGAACTTGAATCACTGTTGCGCAATGTCTCGTACTGGATCAAGAAGAGGGGTCGAGACGCACTGTCCAGCGTCAATATCACGCTTCCTCAGTTCCAGGTCCTCCAGCTCGTCTACTTCGGGGAGGCATTGAACATCAAACAGCTCACAAGACTGACTGGTCTCGCCGCTTCGACGATTTCCGAGATGGTGGACCGTCTCGTAGAACTGGGCTACATCACAAAGACCCAGAACGCCGTCGACAGGCGACAGGTAGTATTGAAGAGCACGAGACAAGGCTCGGCGATCATCCGCCGGGTCATCAGACAGCGCGTCCGCAGTATCCAGAGCATTGCCCGAGACATGGAACCGGGGTCTGCCGGCTATCTCGCTGTTGTCCTCCGTGAGTTCGTCGAGCTCTGCAACCGTGCGGAACGGCTGGCCAAGCTGCCGGGGTCGTG
Organism: Caldisericota bacterium; assembly: GCA_030652945.1. Taxonomy (GTDB): domain Bacteria; phylum Caldisericota; class Caldisericia; order Cryosericales; family Cryosericaceae; genus Cryosericum. The sequence continues at coordinate 22,874 of JAUSAI010000202.1, forward strand.
AATCGCGTCGAGCAGTTTCAGAAGGTCCTTCTGGATAACTGACTCGTATTGCGGGTTCCGGAGCGCTGCGGCAGGGTGGTATGTTGGAAGGAACCGCTGGCCATCCTTGACAAGAATGGTCCCGCGGACTTGGCCAATTGCATAGTTCTCGCCGAAGAAGAAGCGCAGTGCCGTGTTGCCCAGCAGGCAGATGATCGAAGGCTCCAGCACGGCCAGCTGCGCATAGAGGTAGACAGAGCACGTTTCGATCTCATCCGGAGCGGGGACTCTGTTGTTTGGCGGCCTGCACTTGACGATGTTGCAGATGTAGCAGTCACCGCGCTGCAGGCCGACTGACAGAAGCAGCCTGTCGAGAACGTGCCCCGCCTGCCCGACAAACGGTACGCCTGTCGCGTCTTCGTCGCGACCCGGCCCTTCTCCAATGAAGCAGATTTCGGCATCAGGGGAACCGATGCCGGGTACCGCCGACGTGCGGGTCGACCCGAGGCGGCAGTCTCTGCACTCCGATATCTGCCGGGAGAGCGAGTCGAGAAGGTTCTTGCGCGTACTAGACGCCGGATGATCCAAACCCGCCCTCGCCCCGGTCTGTGCATGAGAGCTCCTTCACTTCACACAGCCCGACTCTCGGAACCTGCATGATCACCAGCTGTGCGATGCGGTCGCCCGGATGCACGACGATGTCTTCGGTCCCCAGGTTCGCAAGGATCACTCTGACCTCCCCCCGGTAGTCGCTGTCGACCGTGCCCGGGGAGTTCAAGACGACCAGCCCATGCTTCATTGCCAGGCCTGACCTGCTGCGCACCTGCCCCTCGAATCCCTCGGGGATCTCGAGTGATAGGCCGGTGCCAACGACGACGATGCTCCCGCGAGCGACGCAGCAGTCGGCGGCCTCCCCCGAGGAGAGATCGAACCCTGACGAGCCCGGAGTAGCACGGCGCGGCAGTACCGCGCGTTCACTCATCCTGCAGACACGGACGATGATGTCAGGAGTCTGCTGGTCCATGGACAACAGAAACCGCCAGGCGTGAGCTGTCAAAGACGTTGTCGATGATCTCCATGGCCTCTCCCAGCGTTATCGAGTTCACCAGTTCGGCAATCTCGCCGACAGACCTGATGGTCCCCCGCATGTACAATTCGCCGGCATTCCGGTGCATCCTCCGGAAGAAGGACTCGAGAGAGAGCAGGAATCCGCCCAGTATCCCGTCCTTGGCGTGTTGAAGCTCGACCATGCTGATCTTGTCGTGCCGCATGATCTCGATCTCATCCATGATGACTTCCTGCACGCGGTCAGCATTCTGGGGAGAGCTCGATGCACTGACGCCGAGAATCCCGGTGTTGCTGAAGGTCATTGGGAAGGAGCCAATGCTGTACACCAGGGCTTCCTTCTCGCGAGCCCTCTGGAAGAGCCTGCTCGACATGTTTCCCCCAAAGATGCTGGAAACCAGATTCAGCACCGAGGATTGCCGGGAGTACTGGGCAAAGCCGGGAAGCGCCATTGCAAGGTAGATCTGCTCTGTCGGGCGCTCGGTCACGACCCGGCCGCAGTTGCGGCTTGGCTCGCCCCACGTCGGCAAAGCCTCGCCGACCGGCAACGTCCCGAAGGTCTTCTCCGCAAGCTGCAGCACCTCGGCTGTGTCGACATCTCCCGCGATGGAGAGGACGAGACCCGACCCGTTGAAACGCTGACGATAGTAATCCAGCAGATCCGCTCGTGTGAGCGATTTGACCGACTCCAGCGTCCCCAGTGGATTCGCCGCGACCGGATCGTTTCCGAAAACGAGCTTCAGAAGCTCGTCTGAGACAACGTCATCGGGACTGTCCTGAAATGCAAGGATTTCCTGTTCGATGACCTTGCGTTCCAGTTCAACGGACGCAGAGTCCATCAGGGGGTGCAGGAGGATATCGCCGAGAACGTCGAGGGCCAGTCCCGTGTGGGTGCTCGGCACACGCATGTAGAACATCGTGTACTGTGTGTCCGTAAATGCGTTGAGCTCTCCCCCTACGTTCTCGATCGATGAGGAGATTTCCAGTGCCGTGCGATGTTCCGTGCCCTTGAAGACGACGTGTTCGATGAAATGGCTGATACCGCGGTTGCGATCGCCTTCAAACCGGGAGCCGCTCGCAACAAGGGCACCGACAGCAGCTGTCGGGTGCCCCTTGTCAACGTCGAGAATGACGCGTATTCCGTTACGTAGCGTCCTGACTTCCGGTGGTCGACGCTCTCCGCTAGCGATCCCCATGATGACGCTCAGGGCGGGATTCTTCCGGTGCCTTGCCAGAATCTTCAGTGATAAGGCCCTTGCGGGTCAATGAGATCTTCCCGTCGTCCTTGAGAGGGAGCGTCTTCACGAGGATGACGTCTCCGACTTTCAGAACGGTTCGGACGTCCTTCACGTACGTGTCCGAAACCTGGGAGACGTGGAGCAGTCCACTCTTCCCGGGGGCGATTTCGACGAACGCGCCAAAGTCCCTGATCTCCGTTACCTTGCCCGTATAGACCTTCCCGACGACGATATCCTCGGTAATCGCCGCGATGACATCCATGGCAGCCTGTCCGCGAACACCGTCGGGGGCAGTGACATAGACTGAACCGTCATCTTCGATATCGATGTCACAGCCGGTCTCTGCGATGATCTTCTTGATATTCTTGCCACCAGGGCCGATGAGCGCACCAATCTTGTCCTGAGGAATCTGCATGGTGAAGATGCGGGGAGCACGCGGATTCACTTCTCCGCGCGGGGCGGGAAGAACCGAGAGCATCTTGTCGAGAATGAACAGCCTCGCCGTTCGCGCATGATCCAGCGCTGAAGACAGCAGTGAGCTGTCGACGCCATGGATTTTGATGTCCATCTGCAAGGCGGTAATGCCCTTTGCCGTCCCGGCAACCTTGAAATCCATGTCGCCGTTGGCGTCCTCTGCACCCTGGATGTCCGTCAGGATGACACTTGTCGCGCCTTCCTTCATGAGACCCATGGCAATCCCTGCCACCGGAGCCTTTATGGGAACACCAGCATCCATCAAGGCAAGTGTGCTTCCACAGACTGACGCTTGAGAAGTCGACCCGTTGGACTCGAGAACCTCCGAGACAACGCGGATCGCATACGGGAAATCTGCTTCGTCGGGAATCACCGGCAGCAACGCTCTCTCTGCTAGCGCACCGTGCCCGATCTCCCTGCGGCCCGGGCCACGCAGTGGCCTCGTTTCGCCGACGGAGAAAGGCGGGAAGTTGTAGTAGTGCATGTAGTGCTTTGTGACTTCGTCTTCGAGACTCTCTACAAGCTGGCCCTCGCTCTTTCCGCCCAGGGTGGCAACAGACAGAACCTGTGTCTGTCCCCGTGAGAACAGACCGGACCCATGACTCATGGGAAGGAGTCCCACTTCGACGCCGATGGGGCGAACCTGCTCTGGCGTTCTTCCATCGATTCTCAAGCCTTCGGCAATGACGCGATGCCTGATGAAGTGCTTGATTTCAACGTCGAGTACTTCGCCAATGGCTGCAGCGCTGTCCGGGTGAGCCTCCAGGAGTTCAACTGCCAGTTCTGACTTGAACTCGTCGAGGATCTTCTCCTTCTTCAGCTTCTCTTCGTCTTTCAGAAGAAGAGGCAGCCGTTCTCCGATCAGCTTGCGTGCCTTGTCCTGGATGACAGCGTCGAAAACGAGCTCAGGAACGACGATCTTGGTCTTGGACGTCATCTTCCGCAGCTCTTCCTGCAGAGCGCACGCCTCTCTGATCGGTTCCTGAGAGCGAACGAGCGCCTCTACCATTTCGGTCTCGCTGATCTCACGCGAACCGGACTCGACCATGAGAATGCCGTCGGCCGTGCCCGAAACCACGAGATCCAGATCACTCTTGTCCATTGCCGGCGTCGTCGGGTTGAACACCAGCTGGCCGTCGATCTTGCCGACACGGGCAGCACCAACTGCGTCGACGAAGGGGGCATTGCTGATAATGAGCGCGGCAGAGACTGCGTTGATTGCCAGAACGTCAGGAAGGTTCTCGTCGTCGGCAGACAGGACATAGACGATGACTTGCACCTCCTGTCGGAAATGCTTGGGGAACAACGGCCTGATGGATCGGTCGATGAGGCGTGACCGCAGGATCTCGCGTTCGCTGGGTCGTCCCTCACGCTTGTAGAAGCCTCCGGGGATCTTGCCGGCAGCGTACAGTTTCTCGAAGTAGTCGACGGTGAGAGGGAAGAAGTCGATCCCCTCCTTCTTGGACGAACTCACGGTTGCAGTGGCCAGGATGACTGTTCCTCCCATGGTCACGAGAACCGCTCCGCCCGCCTGCTTTGCCAGGTGTCCTGTCTCGAACGAGACCGGTTTGCCCGCTATTGTTCCACGGACCGTTCTTCTTTCATCATTCTCTATCATCAGCTCCTACTTGCGGATTCCAAGCCGCTTGATCAATAGTGCATATCGATCCTCATCGACCCGTCTAAGGCTGCTGAGGAGTCTGCGACGTTCTCCGACCAACTTGTACAGGCCGCGCTTCGAACTGAAGTCCTTCTGATGGCTCTGAAGATGGCCAGTCAAGGCGGTAATGCGCTTCGACAGCATCGCCACCTGCACCTCGAACGAACCAGTGTCCTCTTCGCTGAGCTTGTACTCGTTGATAATCTTCAACTTCTCTTCGGCTGTAAGCATGTCATACCTCCATGGGTGTCCCTGTACTCAGTACCGCGTCCAGCCAGAGCGCACGACCGGGTACGGGGGATGTCGAATTAGTCTAGCAGAATCGGCACCGAAGTAAAGCGAAAAGCGCGCAGCTGCGTGGTCCTCCCAGCATCACAATCGGGGGACATCGACACCGAGCAGAGCACGTGCCGCGGCAATATCCTTGACGATCTGCGCGGCAAGCGCGGCAGGCGACGCGAATCTTGCCTCATCCCGGATGCGCCGGACAAACTCCACGCGAGCCAGGTGGCCATAGATCTGCCGATGGAAGTCCAGCAGATGGACTTCGACGGTCCGCCGCTCGTCGGTGCAGACCGTTGGCCGAACGCCGATGTTGCAGACACCGGCCAGCGGCAGTCCATCGATGCACGCTCGCACCGCATAGACACCATTCCCGGGAAGCAGCTTGACAGGGTCCGGTACCTCGATGTTCGCCGTGGGGAAACCAAGCTTCCCGCCCACCCGGTTGCCCGTCACGACGACACCGTCGACGGCGTAGGGGCGCCCGAGGTAGACGGCAGCTTCGTCGACCTGCCCGCCGGCAATCATTGCACGAATCGACGAGCTGGAGCAGGAATGCTCGCCCACCCGAACCTCCGGAACCACTGCAAGCCGTCGGCCCTCGTCCTCCAGAGTGTGTTCCATCACTACGATGTCGCCCGCCCGACCTTTGCCAAAGCGAAAGTCCTCGCCGACGACGACGACATGGGCGTTCAACCGCGCAACAAGGATGTCACGGACGAAGCGTTCGGCATCCATCGCCTGGAACCGGCTGGTGAAATCCTCCATGACGATTGCCATGATGCCGTGGCGGCCGGCGTACTCCACTCGCTCGCTGTTCGTCGACAGCAGTCCTGCGATGCGTGCGGTTCTCAGCTTCGGATT
>JAUSAI010000220.1 GCA_030652945.1 Caldisericota bacterium
CATCCAGATCCCCGGCCTGTACCGTGTACGTAAAGACAATATTGCCGCTGTCGAGATGGGTCCCACTGTCATTAGGGTCCCAGTAGATCGTCCGGTTGGCGTTCCCTACACTCAAAGTCATGGACGGATTGCCTACCACCACGATTTTGTCATTGAAGTTGTATTGGATCCGGATGGTCTCACCTACCCCATAGGTTTTGTCCGCTCCGGGATCACTGAGCACTGTATAGCCTAAAATCCGCGGCCCCCTTTGATCGACCCGGTGGCTGGGATTATCGGGCACGACGCCATAGCTCAGATTGGCCGCATTTCCTGCGGCATCCACCAGGCTGGCGCCGTTCAAAGTGAGTGGATTGGCAGCGAAGGAAATGCCATTGGTATCGTTCAAGTAGAACCAGGTTTGGCTGGTCGCCGGGATCGTGTACTTGAACTGAAGCTCAGTCGAACTCAACTGCTGATCGAACACCGCGTTCCGATCGATGTTGACAATATTATTAACAATAAGGTTGAGCCCCTCGATGTTCAGTGCCAATGTCGGTGTTCCAGTCGCCGTATTCAGCGTGACCGCCTCGGAGAACTTTACCTTGATGGTCACGACATCGCCTGGGATATAGGTGTCTGCATTGACACCGTCGCTCTTGCCTGACGGAGTGCTGGTGATGGTGATGCCGCCGGTGGGCGCTATCGTCGGCAGGGTGAGGTCTACCGTCACATTGTTGGGTGCAGAGAGATTCCCCACATTGCCCGCCGCATCTGTGATTCGAGCCTGTACGCCTACGGTGCCATTTCCCTGGGCAGTGATCGCACCGGACGAAACTGAAATGGTCGCCGATTGTGCATTGATCTCTGACTGCTGCAGCGTATGGTCCACAGCCTGACTCCCCCAAAGCACACTGACCTTATCCCCAGCGACGGCTCCTGTGTTCGTCAAGCTCACCACCACAGGCGTGCCGTCGCTCGCCTCGAGCGCGTTGATGCCCCCGCCCGCGCTCTCCACAATCGAGACGACCACAGGCGCTGTCGGCGCAACCGAGTCATGGCTGATCGTGTACGTGTTGCTCAGCGCGCCCTGGTTGCTCGCCGCGTCTTCCACCCTCGCCGTGTACGCGTACGTGCTGCCGTTGACCAGCCCGCTGTCCGTGTATCTCCAGCTGGTGTCCACCACCGCCGCGTTGCCAATCTTCACGCCATCGCGGTAGATCGCCACCACCTCGCCAGCTCCCAGCGCCGCACTGA
>JAUSAI010000225.1 GCA_030652945.1 Caldisericota bacterium
CCGGCGCGCCGGTGACTATAGCGGTCCTGTCGCTGCTGGTCCTGCTGGCTCTTCTGCTCGGCAGTACCACGGCCGACCGTCCGCGCCTCATGCACCGCCGTGTTCCTGTTGCACTGCTCCTCATCACCGTGACCCTGTTTGCAGTTGTCCTTCCGGTGGAAACCGGCCCGTTCAGCGAGTCCGCTGCGCAGGGACTGCAGGAGTATCTGTTTGGCAATCCGACCGAGAGCGACGCCATCAGGCACCGCTACAAGACGAACTGGTTCAAGCCTTGGCCCCCGGCGCCGACCTACCTGGCAGGCAGCTGGCTGTTGAAGGAAGCTTTCGCCGGCCAGGCGCGTGCCCTTGCGGTCCCCTTGGTGGCCGTTCCTGTCGTCCTGCTGTTGTCCTGGATCTTCATCGGCGCCACCCTCCAGCAGGGACCAGGGAAGAGCTTGCGCAGACTCGTTCCTGCACTTGTACTCGAAGCCTGCATCTGCGTCCTGCTGGCAGCGCTGACCATCCTTGATGCCCGGTCCCTGAACACGCTGATGTATGGCCCGACGTCGCCCTGGTTCGTGAACGGCAAGATGTACATGCCGGACAGCTGGAATATGTTCCTCGGCCTTCGCGCGAGCGTCCGCCTCTTCCCGTCGGACACGGTCATCGCGCTCCAGCTGGCAGTCCGCAACATTGCCATTCTCGCGTCGCTTTTCTGCATCGCAACATGCGTTCGTCAAGCGCTTGCCACAAAGTGGAACACGCTTGAAGGAATCGGCGGACGACGCGAACGCATCCGCATCGAGCGCACGATCAGACGTATCCGCGGACTGGGCGACGATGAGCTACTGCACGACCCGCGCGGCACGGTCATCGCCATCTTTTACATGGCGGCAAACGCACTCTATCCGCTAAGTCTGGCCATGGAACGCGGCGAGACACCCACGGAACTGGCCCGCCGTTCGGCGGTCTGGTATCCCGACATCGCCGTCCTCATCGAACGGCTTGCCCGTTCCTACTACGTGGCTCGCTACTCGACCGACGACGTCTCTCCCGAGCAGGTTATGGCATGCCGTGCAACGTATCAGGAGATTCTGGAGATCCTGAAGGAAGAGTCGATCCACCCGCGTATCAAAGGTGAGGGTACCGAAGCCCTCTTGTGAAGTGATTGTACGTGAATGCTCATGTAACGCCATCATCGCGAACTGCGTTGTACTAGTAGAGATGTGCAATGGACATGACTCGCACCGCAGCTCCAGAACGACAGTGGAAGACGGTATCAGTACCTCCTGAACCGCCTGCACGTTTCGTGTCGGCGTTCTTCTCCGCTTCCCGCGCAGGTCTCGTTCTGTCCGCAGTCATGCTTGGTACGGCCATCTGGCTGCGAAACGGCTCATTCCTCGTGCTCGGACTGGCTGCACTTTCGTACAGCTGTATCTTTGGAGCGGCCCTGGCAGGCCTTTACCGGCGCATCACAATTGACGCCGTGCTCAAGCATCACGTCGCCAGCGTGCGTCAGCCAAACCTTCTGGCCGTGACGGTCTCAGGGTATGCTCCCACCTCGGCAGTCCTTCTGGACATCGACGTCGCACTTCCCGCCTGGGTCGTCAAGCGACATGAACGAACCTCTCCCGGTTCTGTGACCGTCTTCCTTGACGCCACCCGAAAGGGCCGCTATCTGGTCGGCGACGTCTGCCTCACACTCAAGGACCCTTTGCGGGTCTTTCATCTCCAGCGCCGGTATCCCGCTGGACTCGTCCTGACTGTCGTGCCACGACCAGTGCCGCTGGAGCGCCTGCACATCGCGCTGACGTCACCTCTCGACGGCCAACGTGTGAGGTTCGCGCCAAATGAGGACACGAGTGAGCTGACCGGGGTCGTTCCGTATGCGAGCCACCCCATGAGCCGCATCCACTGGAAGATGAGTGCCCATACTGGACAGCTGTGTGCCAAGGAGTTCGTCCCATCGGCCACGACGACCGTCGTGCTTGTCGTCGACTACACCGTACAGCGGGAAAGGAGCTTCACGCTCGAGCTGCTAGACGACACTCTTTCGACTGCCGCCTCGAGCATCCTGCAATACGCTGTCGACCACAAGCTCCCATTCGGCATAGCCTCCCTGGGAGCCGAGCCCGCCTGGTCGGGCGTCGGACACGACCGGACCCACCAGCTGTCCTGCCTGTCTATCGTTGCCGCGTCGGCCGCAACACCCTCGGTTCAGCCGCACATCGTCACGGACTGGCTGAGGCGCAATGTGGCAAAGTTCCCCGCCCAGTCCCAGCTGGTCGTTCTTGCTTCCGCGCTCGGCGAACAAGACGTTGTCCATCTCCTCCGGCAACGTGAGCACTTCACTCGCGTGACCGTCGTCCTGTTTCCGGAGGGTACGTTCCTCCTGCCGGGCGAACATCGTGCACCGTACTTTCTCCATGATACTACAGGGTTGCAGAGACTGCGGACGTTGCAGCGCGTCCTGCGCGAAAACGGGGTCGAGCTCACGATCATTGGACTGAACGATCCCCTGTCAGCAGTCGCCACTGCTTGAGGAGCATACTGTGAACACGACACGCCTCGCCCGTCTCATCGCCCTGAATGTCGCTGTCTTCCTGGCCTACTGGATCGCGCGCGCCGCCGTTCCATGGCCCTTCGCCCTTCCAGCACTGGGCATCGTCAACATCTGCCTCGCGCACCGCAATCAGCGTCTGTTCCGGCTCTATCATGGGCTCCAGACCTGCGCCCTCATCATCTGGCTGGCAGTGACGGCAGGCAATCACACCTTGCAGGAGCTCCTGGCCATCCTGCTGATGACAGCGCTGTTCGAGGTCTGGCTGTGGCTGGCAGGCAATCTTGCCTTGGCGGCCGAGTCACCTGCCCACTTCCTCCGCCTCAGCATCATTGCCTGCTGTTATGCAGTGCTTGGCAACACAGACCCTCTGCTTCCTGCAATTGCCCTCGTCGTCCTGCTGGGAGGGACGCTGTTATCAGCATTTTCTGAGGATGACCCGCATCTGATGCGTCGCCTGCTTCCGAGCATGCTCATTCTCGCGCTTGTCTTCAGCGTCGCAGTCATGTCGCCGATCATGCGTGCGCCCACTCTGCCGCGTGCAGCCGTCTGGCTGCTGCCAGGGACCCCTGTCTCGACCCCGAAGCCAGCTGGACAGGAAGGTAGCCTGCCTGTCACCCTGCCGAATATGACATTGCGCCGAGTCCTGCAGGACTTCTTCTGGCAGTTGTTCGGATTCATGTACCTGCCGCTGGCCGTCATGTCGGGCCTCCTCCTTGCCGCCATGCTCGTCTCGGTCTACGTCCTGCACAACAGCTGGAGCCAGACAATCCGCACACTTCTGTTCCCCATTGCCCTCATCACGTCGGCACTCCTCTTCGCGGTCCTCTACACCGGCATCAAGACCGCCCAGATTTCCTCAGGCATCTCGGCGGCGGGTCAACTGACTCCCCTGGCGAACTACGACGACATCGTCAAGACGCTGCGCGGCCAAGGTGACCTTCCCCCCGAGAACGACGCCCTGCGTACGACACTGCGCACCATCGTGACGACGACGTACTGGATCGTCGCCAGCCTGCTGATCGTCTCCATCGTCACAACGCTCCGCGACATGGTCTTCGAGTTCCGCCACGAGGTCCTGCTGTCCATGCTGGACCGCAAGGAACGCAAGAAGGTCCTGCGCACCATGCGGCGCCTCGCGAGTCTGGACGAAGGGGCTCTGCTTGAGGACCCTGCTACCAGCATCACAGCGCTGTTTGCGCTCGGCGTCGAAGCGGTCGCTTCAGTGGGGCCGCGTCTTCATCGTGGCGAGACTGCCGACGAATTCGGCCGCCGCACCGCCACCGAGGTGCCAGCGTGCGGCGAATCGATGCTTCGACTGTCAGCTCTGTTCACGAGAGCGCGGTACAGCCGGGCGTCCGTCTCGGGTGAAGACGTGCTCGCAGGTCGATCGGCTCTGCAGGAGCTGCAACTGGTTTGCCGCGGTGTACGAGAGGAACTCCGGCGGACGAACAGCCGTTTGCGGCCGACCCGTTGATTTCGAGACAGCTCGCCTACAATGAAGACAAGAGTATTCCTGCCAAGGAGACGCGTATGAACGAGAACCTGACAAAAGCGATAGCGTATGTCGAACAGTACTTTGTGGGGAAGAACACGGTCGTCGACGTCGCCTTTTCGACACTGCTGGCCGGCGGGCATATCTTCCTCGAAGACGTTCCCGGCCTGGGCAAGACGACACTTGCCAATCTCATCGCGCGGTCTCTCGGTCTCGAATTCAAACGCATCCAGTTCACGCCGGACCTCCTGCCATCCGATATCTCCGGCGTTTCTGTGTATGACCAGAAGACCCAGGAGTTCCGCCTCAAGCGGGGGCCGATCTTCACAAACCTTCTGCTCGCCGACGAAATCAACCGCGGAACCCCCAAGACGCAGTCGGCACTCCTGGAAGCCATGGCTGAGTATCAGGTCACGATCGATGGGACCATCGTCAAGCTGGAACGACCGTTCGTTGTCATGGCCACGATGAACCCTATCGAATACGAAGGCACGTTCCCCCTCCCCGAGGCCCAGCTGGACCGGTTCATGACCCGCCTGACCATTGGCTATCCGAGCAGGGAGAAGGAGGAGGAAATCGTGACTGGCTTCTATGACCGGTCGCGCAGGGTCGGCGATGATGTTCATATCGTCAGCCGCGAGGACCTTCTTGCGATGCAGGCGGAAGTGGAAAGCGTCTATATTGCGCGTGAACTCATCACGTACGCCGTCGCACTGGTAGACGCGACGCGCCATGACGACACGGTCTACCTGGGTCTGTCGCCGCGAGGGAGTATCGACCTGATGCGTCTCGGCAAGGCATATGCGTACCTCCAGGGCCGCGATTTCGTCATCCCGGATGATGTCAAGCTGGTCTTTCCCTACATTTCCGGACACAGGCTTATCCTTCAGGCCGAAGCCCGCCTCCGGGGCGTCACGACCAATGAGGTCATCGTCACGACGTTGAAGAACGTTCCCATCCCCAAGCTCGCCGACTACAGCAAGCAATGAGATAGCGCTCCTGCTCGGCAAGGGCGCAGGCGAGGTACTGAGAACATAGTCACAGAAAGGTGTTCAGGTCATCCCTCCGGAGCACCAGGTCGCTACCAGGACTGCTTGACGTACGTCCGGAACACCATTTTGCATCCTGTCAAGCCCTGAACCCGCATTTTCACAATCGTTGACTGACTCGATCCCACTTCTACAATGTGACCGTGACGGTTGCTTGCCACACGAGGGGCACGCCGACAGGGAATTCCCGGGAGGGGTACGCATGCAATACGTCGTCAAGCGAACCGGCGAGAAGGTAGTATTCGATCTATCCAAGATTCGCAACGCCGTGGCCCGGGCAGGAAAGGCAACGGGTGAATTCGACGACGCAGAAGCAGACCGCCTGACCCGCATCATCGCCGCGCAGATCCCCGACGACATCGCCACCGTCGAGCAGATCCAGGACCTTGTCGAACAGACGCTCATGGAATCCCGTCACCACAAGACGGCCAAGTCGTACATCCTCTACCGCGAGCAGCACCGCAAGCTTCGTGACCTCAAGAGGCTGCTCGACCCGCGCGAGACCATTCAGAAGTACCTGGACAAGCTGGACTGGCGTGTGAATGAGAATTCCAACACCAGCTACTCGCTCCAGGGGCTCAACATGCACCTTGCAACCAGCATCGTCAGCCGCTACTGGCTCAACGAGGTTTACCCCCCGGAAGTGCGGGATGCCCACGTGAACGGAGAAATGTACATCCACGACCTCGGCTACCTCGCCGCCTACTGTGTCGGCTGGGACCTCAAGGACCTCCTGACGAGAGGTTTGGGCGGCGTCTACGGAAAGGTCGAAAGCAGGCCTGCCCGCCACTTCCGTTCTGCGCTGGGCCAGATGGTCAATTTCATCTTCACCATGCAGGGCGAGGCGGCCGGAGCACAGGCATTCAGTTCCGTCGACACGTATCTGGCACCGTTCATCCGCAAGGACCACCTCTCCTATGACGAGGTGAAGCAGGCTGTCCAGGAGTTTGTCTTCAACATGAACGTTCCCACCAGGGCGGGGTTCCAGTCACCGTTCAGCAACATCACCCTGGACCTGCACCCCCACGGCCTGACGGCACAGGAGGCGGCCATCATCGGCGGTCAGCCCCAACAGGAAACATACGCCGACTTCCAGCCGGAGATGGACATGTTCAACCGGGCTTTTGCCGAAGTCATGCTGGCGGGAGACTCCAAGGGACGCGTCTTCTCCTTCCCCATCCCCACCTACAACATCACGCGCGATTTTGACTGGGACAACCCCGTCTACAACGCCATCTTCGAGATGACTGCCAAGTTCGGCATTCCCTACTGGAGTAACTTCGTGAACAGCGACATGAGTCCTGACGACGCACGTTCCATGTGCTGTCGCCTGAGGCTGGACACGCGGGAGCTGCGCAAGCGCGGCGGCGGCCTGTTCGCCGCGAATCCTCTCACGGGTTCGATTGGAGTCGTCACCATCGATATGCCCCGCATCGGGTACCTCTCGCACAGCAGGGAGGAGCTCTTCGATCGCCTCGGGCACATCATGGACGTGGCGCGAACGTCGCTCGAAATCAGGCGCAAGATCATCGAGAACCTCACGTCCGCCGGACTCTACCCGTATTCCCGGCACTACCTCGACACTGTCAAGCAATGCCACGGAACCTACTGGGCCAACCACTTCAATACTATCGGCATCAATGGCATGAACGAGCTGCTGCTCAACTTCGCCGGCGTGGCAATCTCGGACCCCGAGGGACAGCGTCTGGCACTGGAGATCATGGACTTCATGCTCGGCAAGCTCGAGGCATTCCAGCATGAGAGCGGCCAGCTGTACAACCTCGAAGCGACACCAGCCGAGTCTGCCACCTATGTGCTCGCCAAGCAGGACAAAGCCCTCTTCCCCGACATCATCGTGGCAAACGACGAGGCTGTCCGTGATGGCGCCGATCCCTACTATACAAACTCGACACAACTGCCCGTGGCATTCACGACGGATCCCTTCGAGGCGCTCGACCTGCAGGACCCCCTGCAGACCAAGTACACGGGCGGCACGGTCGTGCACCTGTTCCTCGGGGAGCGGCTCGACAGCGCTGACCAGGTGCGGCAGATCGTGCGAGCCATCACTACCAACTACCATCTGCCATATTTCACCCTGACACCGACGTTCTCCATCTGTCCCAAACATGGCTATGTTGCGGGGAACCACCCATACTGTCCGAGATGCGACGACGAACTCGTCATCACTGCTCAAGAGAACGCGTCAACGATTGAACCGGTAAGCGACGTCACGTTCAGTCTGGGTCCAAGGCCCTAGGAGGTAGTCCTCATGGCAGTGTTCCGTCGTCCCCGGAAGCAGGTTGTCCTGCTCGTCGTTGCGCTC
>JAUSAI010000233.1 GCA_030652945.1 Caldisericota bacterium
CATCATCCCGACCGTGCAGGATGTCCCTAGCCACGAGTACATCGTGCTGGAGAATCCCGAGGGAACCAGCCCGCTTGGCGTGCGTGGCATCGGCGAAGTCACGATGGTCCCCATCATCCCGGCAATCCCGCTGGCCATCCATGACGCCACCGGCGTCTGGATCCGTCATTTGCCGGCAACGCCCGAGCGCGTCTACCGCCTCCTGCACCCCATGATGGATGAATGAGAACGCAAATGGGAACTTTCACACTCGTTGCTGTGTCCTAGCGGATGGTGGTCTCATCTAGAACCATGGTCTGCGGCTGTGCCGCGTGAATCAAGTTCTACCGAATTCAGGGAGGTACTCATGATCAAGAGAGTATTGACAGTGCTGGTCATCTTGGCATTGCTCGTCACACCAATTACGGTACGTCCGAGTCAGGTATCTGCTGTCAGTGCGGTGACTGCATCTGTAAGTCCGTCTTCAGTGAACACCGCGACGACACTCGCGGTGACGTTCACGCTAGGCGGACCGATTGGGAGCGGAGGCTATGTGCTTCTTGGTCTGCCGTCCTTTCAAGTCCCTGGTTCCATCAATAGCACATACGTTTCCAGTACGCCGTCCGCTGGAGTTGTCGGTGCACTAGTCAGCGGAACAAGTCTGTTCATCACTTCATCCATGGGCTTTTCGGCCGGGACCTACACGATATCCATTTCCAGCGGAGCAAATCTCAAGACGCCAGTATCGCCGGGAACCTTTCCCATCACGGTGAACACGTCAACTGCCGAGACGCTTGGGACGACGAGTGTTGTCATCGGTGGCAATGCCGTCACGGGTGTAGGTGTCTTTCTCTCTTCGCTGACCGTCGGACAGGCATCCAGCTACACGGTCTACTTCAATACCAGTATCACGGGTGCACTCAATGGCCCGACGGACACCGTCACCGTGACGTTCCCCGCGGGTACGACGATCCCGGCATCGTATACCTTGGGGTCGGTCACAGTGAATACGGTCGCGTCACCAGCGGTGACAAGGCTCTCATCGACGCAAGCCCAGGTCGCCATGCCAACGCTCGGCTCAAGTGCGACCAACATCATTATGGTATTCCAGACAACGTACGGTCTTGTGAACACATCAGTCGCCGGCTCCTACTCGGTGTACGTCGCGACCAGTCAGGACCCGGTTTCGGTTGCCTCTAGCCAATTCACACTGTCAGGGTCGTCACTGACGAATCTGAACGTTGGAGTGGCACCACTCACGCCAAGCTCCGTCGCCCAGTTCAACATCTCATTCCTGACTAGTTCTCCAGGGGCCGGCATCAAGTTCGGCGATACCATCAGGGTCGAGTTTCCCACTGGCACGCAGTTCCCATCTGGTTCATTCTGCCCTGCCTGCTTCATCATCAATGGTCAGCAGGCGCAGACCGCACCTACGCGCAACGGTAACGTGGTGACGATTGCTGTTCCGTCAACGCTCCCCGTTGCACAGCAATTCGTTAGTCTTCAGATTGGCACGACGGCAAACATTGTAAACCCGCCCGCGTCAGGCAACTACTCACTCAAGGTCTCGACGAGTCTCGACACGACACAGGTGACATCGAGCCAATACACGCTGGTCGGTACCTCCATCGCTAGCTTGGCAGTGACTGCCACGCCGACCTCGCAGAGTGCCTACCCTGAGCTGCGGTTCACCTTCACGACATCCGGCTCTGGCGCACTCACGACCGGCGACTACATCTACATCCAGATTCCCAGCTCGATGAATCCGCCGTCTTCGATTGCGGCCAGCGCTACAACGGTCAACGGAACTCAGGTTGCCACAGCCAGTTCGGTCACATCCGACAGACTTGCCATCCGCATGCCGGTGTCGGTTGGCAACAGCCAACAGGTGACAGTGGTCATCGCCGCAACCTCTGGTTTGCGTAACCCGTCAACGGTGGGAACCTCTGTGAGTTTCGACGTCTCTACGTCGCAGGACGTAGGAACACGCTCCATCTCCTACACAACGACGATCTCCCAGATTGCTCCGCCGCAGGTCACCCTGACGACGAACGGTGTCGGCAAGCCTTCTGGATACACCGTAGTCTTCAATACGGGCGCGGGTGGACTGCTGTCGGCGGGATCGGGTCAGATCACGCTCATCTTCCCAGCCGGGACCGTTGTGCCGGGATCCATCTCGGGACAGAACGTTCGCGTGAATG
>JAUSAI010000241.1 GCA_030652945.1 Caldisericota bacterium
CTGGCTACTGTTCAGCAACAGCTACCGCAAGATCGAGAGGCTCATCATCGCGTTCGTCTCGGTCATCGGCCTGTCGTTCCTTTATGAGCTGTCCCTCGTTCGGGTTCCGTGGGGACAGGCCGGTGCAGGATGGGTGACACCTTCGCTCCCTGCCGGTGCCCTGCCCATCGTCATGAGCGTACTCGGTGCGGTCGTCATGCCCCATAACCTGTTCCTGCACAGCGAGATCATCCAGAGCCGCCAACTCCACCTGGAAGGAACGAGCATCGTCGAGAAACAGCTTCGGTACGAGTTCGTCGACACGCTCAGCTCGATGCTCGTCGGATGGGCCATCAACAGCAGTATGATCATCCTCGCCGCTGCCACGTTCTTCGTTCGTGGGATCGTCGTCACCGAACTGGGACAGGCGCAGGCGATGCTGGCCCCGTTGCTGGGAAACGCGGCGTCCGTCGTCTTCGGCGGGGCACTGCTGATGGCCGGTCTGTCATCGTCGGTCACAGCGGGGATGGCTGGCGGCAGTATTCTTGCCGGCCTGTACCGTGAGCCCTATGACACTGCAGACAACCACACGCGTCTGGGCATCACCATCACCCTTCTCGGCGCGCTCGGCCTCATCATGGTTGTCGGCGATCCGTTCAAGGGACTGCTCTTCAGCCAGCTGGCACTGTCCATCCAACTGCCCTGGACCATCGTTCTGCAAATCCTGCTGACCTCGAGTCCTGCCATCATGGGAACATATGCAAACAGTGCCAAAGACCGCATTCTCCTGTGGACGATCGCCGCCATCGTCATCGGACTCAACATCATGCTGCTTGCCGACACCCTGACGCGGTCACTTCACTAGACGGCAAGTCCTGATGACGCATGAGGGAAGCCCTTCATGCGCTCGACCGTCTACCCTGTTGCTCTTTCGCCCCATCCAGCATCTCGCGTATCTTCAGGGCGAACAGCTCGTTCGAGATGCCGCCGTGGAACGACCACTTGCCGTTCAGCGCCGTCAGCGGCAGCCAGTATCCTGTTTCAACCAGCTTGCGGACCTGGTCCACTGCCGCGTCACTTTCCTTGATGACGTCAATGAACCTGAGGGTACACCGCTCTTTGAGGTCGCTCCCTTCAATGGACGTCCTGAGACTCTGGAACATTTCGCCCATTGTCGGCGCCGGACCAGCGCCCGGGCCGCACGCACCCGCGCCGCACCCGCACGACGTAGCCGCCGGAGCCTCGTCCCAGATGCCATACACCTGAATTTCCACGATCGTTCCCTCTGTCATCCCATCCCTCCAAACACGATTCTGTCCAGCAGGTCAAGCTTGTCGATGCCACGAATGTCGCTGTCCATCATGGGAACCATGAGAAGTGCGGCCCCCGCGAAGCGTCGCCGCATGTCGTCCAGGTATCCCAGCTGGAGCTGTCTGCGCTTCTGGAAGAAGGGCGTCGTCGCCTGTTCCTCGGCAATCAGGAGGTTGGCCACCACCAGCTGGGTCGCCACACCGATTGCCGCCAGTTCTTGAGATGCCCGGTATGCCTCAAGGATCGGCGTACTCTCCGGGTACATGACAAAGCTGAAGGTCGTCAGCTCAGGATCACGCATCGTGCTGAACGCTCGGTCAAAGCGGTCCTTCTGCACTCGGTCTCCGGCAGACATCGCCTGGGTGACGCCGGCCTTGATCCGAATCTGCTCGCTCCAGTCAAGCGGCAGTTCGAGAAGTCTCATGGTATGCCCGGTCGGCGCCGTATCGAAGACAAACACATCGAATCCTTCCGTATTCGAGAGGTCGATGAAGCGCTGGAACGCTGCCATTTCCTCGGTGCACGGCGAGGCCAGTTCCTCCGTCATCGTGCGGATCGTGTCCTCGTCGAACCTGGTCCGCGCATCGTCGAGGATGCCCTTCTTGTACTCCTCGGTCGCCTGCTTCTGGTCGATCTTCGCGGCAAACAATCCTGGGACGCCATCGACGGGTCCCACCTGATCCCCCACGGTTTTGCCCAGCACGCTGCCGGTGTGTGCCGCGGGGTCCGTCGTGAGGAGCAGGGTCCGGTATCCCTTCCTGGCCGCGTGCACAGCAGTCAGGCACGCCATGGTCGTCTTGCCCACGCCACCCTTGCCTGCAAAGAACACTTGCCGGGCTCCGTTCGTGCTTGGACGCAACAAGCTCTCGATGTCAGCCATTGCCAGTCCCTCCTGGAAACAGCATGGGAGCCACCCTGCGGAACATCGCCACTCCCTTCATCTCGCTATCCAGCAGTTCCATCGTCTGCACGGGCGTGTCCGGGTACAACTGCCTCGCACGGTCCAGGTAGACCTGCTGCATGTCACGCCGCTTCCGGAAGAAGGGATTTGCTGCCTCGGCCTCAGGGATGAGCCCGTTCACGATGACCCTTGATGTTGCCACACCCAACGCTGCCAGCTCCATGATGGAACGCGATGTCTCCTCAAGAGACGTCTGCTCTGCCTGCATGACGAAGACGAATCGCGTGCGGCTTGTATCTCGAAGTCGGGCTATCGCGTCATCGTACTTCTGTTTGCTCTCCTGAATCAGGGCGACCGGTCCCATGCATGTCTGACCGCTCCCCAGGGCACTATCTCTGATGTGCTTGCTCCATTCGACCGGGAGCTCCAGAAGCCGCAGGGTGTGGCCCGTCGGTGCCGTGTCAAAGATGATGACATCCCAGTTGTCGTCCTCCATGAAATCCGTGAACTTGTCGAACGCAGCCATCTCCTCCGTGCATGGACCGCTCAACTGCTCCTCGACGACCGTCAGCATCTCTTCGTCAAAGAGATCGCGCATGGGTGCCAGTGACCGTTCCTTGTACTCGCGGGTAGCCTCGTCCGGGTCGATCTCCATGGCCCACAGATTGGAAACACCAGTGACAGGTGTCACATGATGGCCTATGGTCTGCTCAAACACGTCAGCCAGGTTCGACGCCGGGTCGGTCGTGACAATGAGGGTCTTCTTGCCTTGGTCAGCATAGTAGACA
>JAUSAI010000195.1 GCA_030652945.1 Caldisericota bacterium
CCGGAGGACCAGTGGCGGCGCGTCTCTCAGCCGCGCTGGCACAGCGACGTTGCCTGGTTGGACTGGTCTCGGCCGGTGCTCGCGTCCTTCTGGCCGGAAGTGCGGCCGATCACCAAGGAGGAGATCCTCCAGGAACTCGAAACTACAACGGCGATTCCCGGCGTCCTGCCCACCTGGCTGCAGCCGATCCAGACGCGCATCGTCATGTTGCAGACCGGTTTTCGGGCGATGATGGGCGTGAAGGTCTTCGGCTCGGATCCGCGCGAAATCGAGCGGATTGGTCTGCAGATCGAACAGTTGCTGCAGAAGGTGCCGGGCGCGGTCGACATCGTCGCCGACCGCATCGTCGGCAAGCCGTACATCGAGTACGAGATCGACCGGGCCAAGATCGCCCGTTATGGCGTCCATATCCGCGACGTGCAGGACGTGATCGAAATCGCGATCGGCGGCGAGAATCTCACGACGACCGTCGAGGGCCGCGAACGCTACCCGATGCGCGTCCGCTACCTCCGCGAACTGAGAGAACGCTTCGACGATCTGGAACGGATCCTGGTGCCGACGTCAAGCGGCGCGCACATCCCCATCGGGCAGGTTGCCACAATTCGCTACACGATCGGCCCGCAGGAGCTGAAGAGCGAGAATGGCCTGTTGGTCGGCTACGTCACGATGAATACGCGCGACCGGGACGAAGTCAGTGTCGTGGAAGACGCCGAACGGCTGCTGCAATCCGAGAAACGCCGGAGCGACGAACTCGTCTCCGCCGGAAAGCATGCAGAGGCCAGCCTCGTCCTGCCCCCCGGCTATTACTGGAAATGGGGCGGTCAGTTCGAAAACCAGCAGCGTGCGACAAAACGCCTGTCGTTGCTCGTCCCTGTCGTTCTGTTTTCCATGTTCGTGATGATCTACCTGGGGTTGGGCAAGTGGTGGTTAGCCTTTATCGTCTTCTTCGGCATTCTGGTCTCCGCGTCCGGCGGCTTCGCGCTGTTGTTCTTCTACGGCGCAAACGTCAGCGTCGCCGTCTGGGTGGGCTTCCTCGTGCTCTTCGGTGTGGCGGACGACGCCAGCGTCGTCATCCTCAGCTTTCTGGAGAACTCCTTCCGCGGCCAGCATCCGCAGAGCGTCCCTGAGATCCGCGACCTCGTCATCGAAGCCACTCTGAAACGGGTCCGCCCGCTGCTGATGTCCACGGCCACCACCGTCTTCGGTCTGATGCCGATCTTCCTGACGCACGGCCGGGGCTCCGACGTGATGCAGCCGATGGCGATCCCCAGCGTGGGCGGCATGGGCGTGCAGCTCGTGACGTTCCTGATCGCGCCGTGTATCTACTGTCTGGTCAAGGAGGCGCAATTCCGATGGGTCAGTTCCACCGCCCAATTGGCCGCCGCAGACACGGTCGACCGTTCATCTCCCGCGTCGGAGATGCCGTGAAACACGGGAATCCTGCGTTGCGACCAGGAGACGTCGGACC
>JAUSAI010000253.1 GCA_030652945.1 Caldisericota bacterium
CTGCTGATCATCAGGTTTGCCCTGCACATCCTTCTGCCCAACACGAACATCCTGCTTGGCCGCAGCGCAGACGATGGCGTGGTAGAGAGCATCAAAGTTGCCGCGGAGTCGATCTCGGGCGTCCAGGACGTGCACAACATCCGCACTCGGTTCGAGGGCAACAGTCTCGTTGTCGACCTTCACCTGGACGTTCTGCCCACTATCTCCGTCGCGCAAGGGCACGACCTTGCCGAGCAAGTCGAGATGAGCATCAAGGCGTCGGTCCCGACCGTCGACGAAGTGGTTGTCCACGTGGAACCAGGAACGCGAGTGCCTCCAGTGCAGGAGCAATGACCTCAGTCCAGGCATAGGACGGTCCTGGCGCACGTGCAGCAGTAGTCGGCCGCAACGAGCACTTGTTGACGCGTTTCAGTGGTCTCCGATACTGCGAACCAATCGCGCAAACTCTTGCGCCGCAACGTTGTGGTGAAGCCATCTGCTCTCCTGCACCCGAAAGGACCTGCGGTGATTATTGACCTTCACGACGTATTCAAGTACTACACTACCGGTACTCAGCGTACCTGTGCCCTTCACGGCGTGTCGCTCACCGTGCAGGAGGGCGAACTTGTCACGATCCTCGGGCCGTCCGGTTCCGGCAAGTCCACCCTTCTCAATATCATCGGCGGCATCGACCGGTCTGATGAGGGTACCGTCGCTGTCGCTGGGCAGGACGTAACTGCGCTTACAAGCCGTCAGCTGACCATGTATCGGAGGAAGACCGTGGGGTTCGTCTTCCAGCTCTTCAACCTCATCCCCACCCTCACCGTCCGGGAGAACATCCAGGTCACGGCAACCATCGTTCCTCATCCCCTGGATGTCGACGAAGTGCTTGCCGCGGTGGGATTGCAGGGCAGGGCGTCTGCATTCCCGTCAGCCCTCAGCGGTGGCGAGCAGCAGCGCGTGGCGGTTGCGCGGGCGGTCGTCAAGCGACCTGCGCTTCTGCTGTGCGATGAGCCGACAGGGTCACTGGACTACCGGACGAGCCGGGAGGTCCTTGGCCTGTTGGAGCGTATCAATGGTGACTACGGCACGACCATGCTCCTCGTGACGCACAACACCGCCATCGCTTCCATGGCGCACCACATCATCCGGATGCGCAGTGGCGAAGTCGAAGAGGACATGATGAACGACCACCGCAGTCCTGCCAGCGAGGTCACGTGGTGACTCGCCGCGTAGCGTGAAAGCTCGAGGCGCTGTATGAGCATTCTCGCGAGACGCATTCCGCGCATCATACGGGGAAGCGGAGCAGTCATGATCGGTTCGGCCCTGTTGGTGATGCTGGCATCGATGTCGTACACGAGCATCGAAGCTCTCATTGGCAACATGAGCAGTAATCGTGCACGCTTCGCGCAGGACTATGCGCTGGAGTCCGCTGCGTTTGTCACACAGCGGCCGCTGGCAGACTCCAGTTCTCTGGCAGCGAGATTCGACGTGGTCCTGGAGGCACGGAGGGAAGCTGATGTTGTGATGGAGGGCACAGAGCCATATACACTCCGCATCCTGGAACAAACCTCCCTCGTCAACCGGCCCGCCGTGATAGACGGATCACCCCTTGCCACGGACTCGGAGCTCTTGCTGGGACAGACGATCGCCCTGTCCCGGAAGGTTCCCGTGGGCAGTACTATCGCCGTTGCAGGCCGCACGTTTGACATTGTGGGCCTCGTCACCCTCCCTGACTACCTGTATCCACTCAAGGACACCGAAGAGACATCCCTCCTGATCGACATGAAGGCGTTCGGTATCGCTGTCGTAACGGGTGCCGCCAT
>JAUSAI010000262.1 GCA_030652945.1 Caldisericota bacterium
GCGGCCCTCGGGAACGTCGCCCAGGGCTATGGCGACAATCCCGACATCCACTTTGAAGATACGGTCAAGGGCTCCGACTGGGGCTGCGACCAGGAGGTGTCCCGGATTTTCTGTGAACTGGCCCCCGTGGCCGTGCGCCAACTGTCCCAATGGGGCGTGCCCTGGTCCCGGGTGGTCCCCGGCAAGCGCACCCTGCCCGACGGCACCGATATCGAAGACCTCCAGGAAAAGGCCGGCCTCATCGCCCAGCGCCAGTTCGGCGGCACCGCCAAGTGGCGTACCTGTTTCGCCGCCGACGGCACCGGCCACGTCCTCCAGTACGCCATGGATTCCGTGGTGGTGAAGCTGGGGGTGACGGTGCATGATCGTTGCGAGGCCATCAGCCTGATCCACGACGGCGAGACCTGTTTCGGCGCCGTGACCATGGATCTGCGCACCGGCGAGATTCGCCCCTACCTGGCCAAGGCCACGGTCATCGCCACCGGCGGCTACGGCCGCATCTATGGCACCTCCACCAACGCCGTGATCAATGAAGGCACCGGCATGGCCATCGCCCAAGACACCGGCGTCGTGCCCCTGGGCAACATGGAGGCGGTGCAGTTCCATCCCACCGGCATCGTTCCCGCCAATATCCTGGTCACCGAAGGTTGCCGGGGCGACGGCGGCATCCTCCTGGATAAAAATCTCCACCGCTTCATGCCCGATTACGAGCCGGTGAAAAAGGAAATCGCCTCCCGGGACGTGGTCAGCCGCTGGATGCTGCACCACATCCGCCAGGGCTTCGGAGTCGACAGCCCCTACGGCCCCCACCTCTGGCTGGACATCCGCCACCTGGGCCCGGAGCACATCTGCACCAACCTCCGGGAAGTCCATACCATCTGTCAAAATTTCTTGGGTATCGACTGCGTCGAAGCCCTCATCCCGGTCCGGCCCACCCAGCACTATTCCATGGGCGGCGTCCGCACCAACAAGAACGGCGACGTCTATGGCTTGAAGAGCCTCTTTGCCGCCGGCGAAGCGGCCTGCTGGGACCTCCATGGCTTCAATCGCCTGGGCGGCAACTCCCTGGCCGAAACCATCGTCGCCGGCATGGTGGTAGGAGAACG
>JAUSAI010000001.1 GCA_030652945.1 Caldisericota bacterium
GCATACGATAGAGGGAAGAGCTTCCAGGAGGAACGTGATGCAGGAAGACCGCAAGACCTTCTACATCGGTACCGAGATCGACCCGATGAACCAGCAGGCGGGCGGTTCGGTTCTTTACAACGGCAAGGACTTGACGACACACGGCATCATCGTAGGTATGACCGGCTCAGGTAAGACCGGGCTGTCCATCGACTTCATCGAAGAGGCACTCCTGGACGGCATCCCCGTCATCGCCATCGACCCCAAAGGAGACTTGGGGAATCTCCTGCTGACCTTCCCCGGGCTGTCTCCACAGGAGTTCCGGCCGTGGGTCGACCCGGCTGAAGCCGAACGCCGGGGACTGACGATCGATGAAACCGCTGCTGCGATAGCCGAGACGTGGCGAAGTGGCCTGTCGGGTGCCGGCATCACGCCGGATAGGGTAGCCGCACTGAAGGCGGCGGCCGACTTCGTCATATTTACACCAGGCTCTGCCGCCGGCATCCCGGTTTCTGTTCTCCAGAGCTTTCGTCGGCCTCAGGGGGCTCTCGGTGACGAAGAAACGCAGGAGAAGGTCAAAGGCGTCACATCGGCCCTGCTGGGCCTTGTCGGTATTGACGCCGACCCCATCCGCAGCCGGGAACACATCCTCATCAGCTCGATCATCAATGACACATGGGGCAGGGGGCTCGACCTGACACTGCCGGATCTCATCGTCCAATTGCAGAACCCGCCGTTCGAGAAGCTTGGCGTCTTCGAAGTCGATACCTTCTTTCCACCGAAGGACCGGCTCGACCTTGCGATGCGCATCAATGGCCTCATTGCCTCCCCCTCCTTTCAGTCGTGGCTGAACGGGGCACCGCTGGATGTCGCCGGATTCCTGCGCGCACCTGACGGGAGGCCTCGTTGCAGCATCTTCGCGATCGCACATCTGTCGGACGCCGAGCGTATGTTCTTCGTCACCCTGTTACTGCAGGAAGTGCTGTCCTGGATGCGTCTTCAGCAGGGAACTGACGCGTTGCGCGCCATCCTGTACTTCGACGAAGTGTTCGGCTACTTCCCGCCGCATCCCCTCAACCCACCATCGAAGATTCCACTCCTCACGCTGATGAAGCAGGCGCGCGCTTTTGGCCTCGGGGTTGTCCTGGCAACACAGAACCCGGTCGACATCGACTACAAGGGATTGAGCAACGCAGGCACCTGGGTCATCGGCAAGATGCAGCAGGACAACGACCGCGAACGTGTCCTCGGAGGATTGGAAGGAGCGATGCAGGAAGGTGGGCGGTCGCTGGACCGCGCCTGGTTTGCGCAAGTGCTGAGCGGACTCGCGAAACGCCAGTTCCTTCTCCACAACATACACGCGCCAAGACCAGTCGTCGTGCAGTCCCGGTTTGCGATGAGCTACCTTCGCGGCCCGCTGACCAAATCACAGATCGCCCAGCTCATGGAGCCGAGGAAAGCCGAATTTGCGCAAGTCACCCACGAAGCGATGCCGGCGGCCGGCCCTTCGCGGTATCTTCCGGCGTTTCCAGACGATACACCGGTCCGATTCGCCCCGGTGCCGGCAGGTACGACAATGGATCCCTACGTTTTTGGCGAGGCAGATGTCGCCTATGAGGACAAGGCGACGGGAGCGTTCCTGCAGGAGCATCTCCTGCTTGCTGTTCCGGCTTCGCAATGGCCCGCGGTGGACTGGACCACAGCAGAACAGCTGTCCGTCGCAGCAGCTTGGGGGGACAAGGCCCCTGAAGGCGTTCTCTTCGGCGACGTACCAGCGGACCTGCAGAAACCCGTCTCGTGGAAGACGTTGAACGCACGGTTCAGGGATGTGCTGAAGGTACGGCCGTTTCAACTCCTGACCAGCAAGCCGTACAAGGTGGCACAGCAGGAGGACGAGACCGAGGCACAGTTCATGGCCAGGCTGGGGGTGCTGTCGGCGCCGGACATCACGGCCGCCGTGAACAAGGCTCAGGAGAAACTGCAGGAGAGACAGCGCAAACTGGAGAACGATCTGACGGAGGCACAGCAACGGCTCAACATCGCCCAGATGGAGGCACGTAACCGCAGCTCCACAGCCACCATGCAGACGGCCGAAGCGTTCCTGGGGCTGCTGGTGGGGCGGAAGCGCAGTTTCACGGCAGGTGCAAGGGCCAGGGGATCGGCTCAGACACTGCAGGAGAAGGCCAAGGACCTCCAGCAGAAGGTGAGCGATCTTCAGCAGCAGCTGGCTGTCCTCACGGCACAGATGCAGGCAGTGGTGGGTGCGGAGGAGCAAGCCGCACGAGCCAGGTTCCTGGCAGTGGAGCAGAAGCTGCTGCGACCGAAGGCGAGCAACATCGTTATCAAACGTGTAGGCATCGCGTTTCGATAGGGACTCTACGCGCCCTCACCGGGGCCTGACGTCTTTCAGTGCAGCAGATCCGTCAGGTGCCGAACCAGCGGCATCGAGGTTTCAGGCGGGCGGTTTCTCCGCGAGCGCGTCCGCAACCGCCGTGACCAGGTCTTGCAGGTGATAGGGTTTCTGGACGTACCCGACCATCCCCTCGTCAAGAGCATCTTGTGCATGTCCGTCAAGTCCATAGCCCGTCGAAAGGATGGCGCGAACACGCCGATCGATAGCCTTGAGCTTGTGGAAGCAGTCCAGCCCATCTATGCCCGGCATGACCATGTCGATGATGACAAGGTCGGCACCCTCCGGGTGGGCCTGGTACCAGGCGACAGCCTCGTCGGTGCTCGCGGCGGTCTCGACGTCATAGCCACTGCGCCGAAGCATCTCACGGGCCAGCTTGCGAACTACTTCTTCATCGTCGACGAGGAGGATCCGGCCGTGACCCTGTTCCATGTGGCGAGCAGCCGGTACTGGTACTGGCGGCGTATCGGTGGCGGGGACGTAGACGGTAAATGTCGTGCCCCGCTTGAGTTCGCTGTGCACGTCGACAAACCCGTCATGACCCTTGACGATGCCGTACACCATTGCCAGACCCATACCAGTCCCCTTGTCTTCGCCTTTCGTCGTGAAGAAGGGCTCGAAGATGCGACGCAGGTTCTTCCGCTCGATCCCCACGCCCGTATCGGATACGGACAGAGCTACATAGTCTCCCGGCGCGGCGCCTGGATGTGCCATGACCTCCTCAGCGTCCAAGTTCGTTCGCCGGGTGCGGAAGGTAATCGTTCCCCCATTGGGCATGGCGTCTCTCGCGTTGATGGCGAGGTTGAGCACAACCTGTTGCAACTGGCCCGGGTCTCCGACAACCGTAGCCTGATCAGCACCAAAGTGCTCAGCTAGCGTAATGTTCTTGTTGACCGCCCTGGTCAGGAGGGAGACAACCTCCAAAACCGTGGCATTGAGGTCGACCGACGTGACTTGGCGCTTGCCGCGGCGAGCGAAGCTGAGGAGCTGTTTTGTCAGCTCTGCGGCTCGCTCTGCCGCTTGCTGGATGACACGCAGACCCTCTTGCATTGTGCTGCCGTGCTCTGCATCGGGCTCAAGCATGTTGGCATAGCCCAGGATGCCGGTCAGGATGTTGTTGAAATCATGGGCGACCCCACCAGCCAAGCGCCCGATCGCCTCAAGTTTCTGGGATTGGCGAAGCTGGTCCTCCAGCGTCGATTCAGCCGTGACATCGCGACCGATGAATGTGTAGTTTGTGAGGGAGTCATCGATACGTACAGGGGTGATCGTGAGTTCAAGCTCGACGGGCGTCCCGTCGGACCTTGAACTCGTGAACATCCCCTTCCAGACACCTTCCGTCACAAGGTGCGACCGCGCCTCCGCTTCGAGGGCGCCTACGGCAGACCGCCCGAGAATGTCGCGCATATCCTTGCCCGGTGCTTCGGTGTGCGGACACCCTGTCATAGCCTCGAAGGCGGGGTTCATATAGCTCACGATCCACTGCGGGTCAGTAACAGCCATACCTTCCGCTGCCTGCTCCACCGCGGTCGCAAGCCGCTGGAGCTGGGCTTCTGCCCGTTGCCGCCGCATCGTGTTGAACCCAAGCAACGCCAGCATCATCAGCAACGACAGCAGAACGGCGAGCGTCGTGAGGACGAACTGACGGTTCGTGTCGAAGATGCTCAGCGGCTGGTTGACGACGGTTGCCCCGACGGGTAGTCGCGAGACAGGGATGCCATACTTCTGCAATCGTATCCAGTCGAAAGCCGCACGCGTCGACTGACTTGTCACAATAGGAATCGTGTCCGCCGGTTCTCCATTCAGGATGCGCACGGCGAGCTGCCCAGCCTTCTGTCCCTCCAAGGTGGAACTGGTGAGAATGCCACCAACGATTCCGTGACCCAACCCCTCCTCATAGATGCCATAGACGGGCAGTTGGGTGTGGCTGGTAAGTTCGGTAATGAACTCCGGTGTATCGATGAACAAGCCGGCACGGTCGCGCGTAAACGGGGCAGCTAGAATCAATGTTCCTTTCGAGAGACGCCCAACCTCGTCGAAGAGTGCGGATACCTCGATGTCTGGCGAGAACACAAACGCTACACGATCTGCGAACTGTGAGACCATGGCCTCGATCGTCTGGCGGGCGGCAGTACCGGCATCAGTGCGGTCGACGACAACATACACGGCGGAAGTGCTCGTGTGGAGCCTCAGGGCGATGGTCAGGGTTGCAGCCGGGTCTACCTCTTCGGTGACTCCCGTGACGCCGCTTGCGTCCTGCAGAGCCAATGAGGCATGGTCGTCGATGCCACAGAACACGACGGGCACCCCCGAGAACACGGTGGCGCGGTGGTCGAGTGCAAAGTCCAGCGCGGGCTGGTCCGTGACAATCAGGACATCGGGTCGCGCCCCACTGTATCGATACGTCAGCAGAGCCTTGATGTGCTCAAGATTCTCCTCGGTGTCGAAACGCAGCCAGTCGAGGTACTCAACAGACAGCTGTAGCGGTTGCTGATACGTGGTCAGTGCAGAGCGGATCCCGTCGACTTCACCGTCTGTCCACGAGTACCCCTCATGATACGAGTTGAGGATGAGCACGTGCATCGGGGTGGCCCCTTCTGCACGGGGGATGCAGACAAGACTGCTGCCGAAGAGCAGCAGCGCGACCACAACTATGCAGCAACGACGCAACAGTTTCATGGTATCTCCGGAGTCGTGTTTCGGGAGTGCCCGTGCTAAGCTGAACACATTGTGGACCCAGGAGTGGTTGTTGCAAGGGGGAGGCTGACTCCCTCGGGATGTCAGCAGGCGGCCGTGAACGCCTCCTCATGGTCGGTCCCCGTTCCGTGCCTATAATCGACGATACTGGGCGAATGTCCCGTAGGCGGCCAGCACGCTCATCAGGAGCCATGCATGACGGAAGACAACGGTACCAACGCATATGCTGGACCATGCAGTGGGACCCCCAAGGTGTCGAGGGATGATCTGCGGTGTTGCCAGGTGTCTGTCTCTCCCATCGAAGAGGAGTAGGCCATGCGTCAATTGAGGCGGATACTGCGATTTCTCGCACCCTACCGGCGCAAGTCGGCAGTGGCGCTCGTCGCTCTGACATTCTCCATCGGTACAGATCTCGCCGTTCCCAGGCTCATCCAGAGGATCGTGGACGACGGCATATCGAAAGGCGACATGGGTGTGGTTCTGGGGACGATGGGTATCATGCTGGCCGTCTCGGCACTCGGCGCCATCGCGTCTGTCGTCAACACGCGTTTCGCGGTCGACGCAGCGATGGGCTATGGGATGGACGTGCGTGCCGCAACGTTCAGAAAGATACAGAGCTTCAGCTTCAGCAACCTGGACGAACGTCGTACCGGGGCCCTGATGACGAACCTCACCAGCGATGTCAATCGCGTCCAGACGACGGTCCAGATGGGATTGCGCATCATGACGCGGGCGCCCCTGATGATGCTGGGCAGTATCGTTCTCATGGTGACTACGAGTCCCGGAGTGGCATTGTATGTGCTGGCACTGCTTGCAGTCACCGGCACTCTTATCGTCGTTCTCTCGTCAAAGGCGCAGCCGATCTTCCTGCGCGTACAGGAACGACTCGACCGTCTCAATTCGGTCCTGCAGGAGAATCTGGCAGGCATGCGTCTTGTCAAGGCGTTCGTGCGTTCCCACGAGGAGAGCAGGCGTTTCGGGGTCGTCAACGATGACCTGATGGCTCAGAACATCCGCGTCCAGCGGCTGTTTGCAGTCATCATGCCGACCCTCACGATCATCATCAATATCGGCCTTGCGCTTGTCATCCTGATTGGTGGCAGACAGACGATTGCCGGAACGATGACGACCGGCCAGCTGATGGCGTTCATCAACTACCTCATGCTGACCATGTTTCCGCTGATGCTGCTTGGGATGCTTCTTGTCATGCTTTCTCAGGCGGATGCATCGGCGGGCCGCATCAACGGTATCCTCGAAACGAAGAGCACCATTGTGGACCGGCCCGGCGCCGTCGAGTTGACAAGTGTTCAAGGCAAGGTGGCTTTTGAGCACGTTTCGTACAGCTACCAGGGAGCGTGTGCAGAACCCGTGCTGGCCGACGTCAGCTTCATTGCAGAAGTGGGGCAGACGGTCGCGATTCTGGGCGAGACGGGATCAGGAAAGACGACACTCGTCAACCTCATTCCACGGTTCTATGACGTATGTGATGGGCGTATCACAGTGGACGGCATCGACATCCGCGACGTCACGCTGAATTCGCTGCGGAAGCACATGGGGATTTCGTTGCAGGAGGCGGTGCTGTTCACCGGGACCATTCGCGACAACATCCGGTATGGCCGTCCGGACGCATCGGAAGAGGAAGTCATTGCCGCTGCACAAGCGGCCGAGGCGGAAGAATTCATCCTGAACATGCCAGACGGATACGAGACCAAAGTAGAGGAGCGCGGTGCCAATCTGTCCGGTGGACAGAAACAGCGTATTGCGATTGCACGGGCCCTGCTCATGAAACCGGCGATCCTCATCCTGGACGACAGCACCAGCGCGGTCGATGTGGATACCGAGGTGCGCATCCAGGACGCTCTGTTGCGCGTGCATCACCACACGACTGTCTTCATCGTTGCCCAGCGCATCAGCACGGTGCTGAACGCCGACAAGATCCTGGTCCTCGACAAGGGACGCATTGTCGCCGAAGGCGTTCACCAGGAGCTGATGCAGACGAGTTCCATCTACCGAGAGATCTACGAATCACAACTCGGGAACGGGGGAAACGGAAATGGCTGAGCAGCATGCTCAAGGGCAGGTCGCCCGTGGCGGGGGTCCGATGGGCGGCGCCATGGCCACAGCACGGGCGAAGGACGCAAAAGGGGCTGCCCGTCGGATGTTGGCATACCTGCGACCGTACCAGCCGAAACTCGTCGTCGTTGGCATCCTCGTCGTCATTGGGTCAGGACTGTCCCTCGTCGGGCCGCTGCTCATCGGAAGGGCTATTGACATGATTATCAGGACGCGCAGCCTCCAGGGATTGGCCAATATCGCGCTCCTGATGGCCGGAACCAGCCTGGGGACGTGGTTGGCCGGCTCTGCCCAGGCATGGATCATGGCAAGCATCTCGCAGAACGCCGTCCGCGACATGCGAAGAGGTCTGTTCGAACACCTCCAGAGTCTGTCCATGAGCTACTTCGACCGGCACTCTCAGGGTGACCTCATGAGCCGCCTCACCAATGATATGGACGCCATCAGCCAGTCGCTCTCGCAGGACCTGACCTCGCTGTTCAGCAACGTCCTGAGCGTGGCAGCCATCATCGGCATCATGCTGGCGTTGAACAAGTGGCTTGCCCTGGCCGCTTTTGTCATGTTGCCGTTCATGTTCCTGTTGACGGGCGGCATCATGCACAAGACGCGCGCGCTTTTTCTCGAGCAGCAGCGCAGTGTCGGGCACCTCAACGGCGTGATGGACGAAAGCGTAGGCGGCCAGCGCGTCGTGCAGGCATTCGGTCAGGAAGGCAAGGCCCTCCAGGTCTTCGACGAAAGCAACAAGGCAGCGTACCACGCAAGCCGGAAGGCGCAGTTCATCGCTCTGCTCGTGATGCCGCTCCTCATGGTCCTCGACCACGCCGATATTGCTGTTGTTGCCGGTGTCGGCGGGGTCCTTGCCATTCGAGGGATGGTCACGGTCGGGGTCGTCTCGTCGTTCATTACCTATACGCAGCGGCTGTCACAGCCACTGCTCCAGGTCGCCAACCTGCTCAACACCATTCAGGCTGCTCTGGCTGGTGCCGAACGCGTGTTCGAGGTCATGGACCACAAGCCGGAACTGCGTGACAAGCCGGGAGCACAGCTGCTTCCGGAGATCCAGGGGGACGTCGTCTTCGAACACGTCGACTTTGGCTATCTCAAGAACGTGCCGGTCCTCCATGACGTGAGCCTGCACGCTCTGCCGGGCCAGATGATCGCTCTTGTCGGACCAACGGGAGCCGGCAAGACGACCATGGTGAGCATCCTGTCGCGCTTCTATGACATTCAGGCTGGGCGGATCTTCATCGACGGGACCGACATCAAGGACGTGCAGGTGGACAGCCTGCGCCGCCAACTCGGTATCGTCCTTCAGGATGGATTCCTGTTCTCAGCGACTGTGCGAGAGAACCTTCGCTACGGCCGTCTCGATGCGACCGACGACGAAATCGCCGCCGCGGCGACCCTTGCCAATGCCGACCAGTTCATCCGGCGCCTGCCCGATGGCTACGACACGGTCCTTGCCGAGCGCGGCAGCGACCTCAGCCAGGGGCAGCGTCAGCTGCTCACGATAGCCCGTGCAATCCTTGCGGACCCTCGCATCCTGGTGCTTGACGAGGCGACGTCATCCGTGGACACGCGAACCGAGATTCACATCCAGCAGGCGCTGCTCAACCTCATGAGAGGCCGCACCAGCTTCGTCATCGCGCACCGGCTCAGCACCATCCGTACCGCGGACCAGGTCCTGGTCATCAACGACGGCCGCATCATCGAACGTGGCACACATCACGAACTGCTGGCGCAGCAGGGCTTCTACTACAAGCTCTACATGTCTCAGTTCAAGGGTACAGCATCCCCCCTCGGTGCCTGGTCTTGAAATCATGCAAATCTGTGGATAAGTTGTTGATAGAAAGGTGAAAGGGTTCAGTCCACGACGGGCACAGGCTCTGCCGGGCGCTCGTCACTGTTGTTCGCTCGCAGTTGTGCGACGATCAAGGCATCTTCAGTTCGTCGGCCAGCAGGTCCATCAGCACTTCGTCAAACCGTTCCCGTTCAAGCACGTCGACCCCGCGCCTCCGTCCAATTTCACGGAACCCAACCGTGCGATAGGCTGCCAGACCGCGGGTGTTGTAGGCTGCCGCCCGCAGCATGATGTTGTGCAGATGCAGGATGTCGAATCCGTACTTTGCGATGAGCGCCACCGCCTCGGTGCCGCAACCGTGTCCCCAGCAGTCCTTCTCACCGATAAGGATACCGAGCTCAGCCGTGCCATCCATCTGATTGATGTCGAACAACTCTCCGTTGCCAATGAGACGAAACCCTTCAGCGAGGTGCACATCGACGTGGAACAGGTCAGGAGAGGGTTTGGCCAGGCGATCATCGTACCAAGAGTACTCATTCTCGATCGTGACGCACGCTCCGATGTCGCTGAGTGTCCGGTTGACCTCGGGGTCGCAGATCCACTTCCAGTACGTTGGAACATCCTCGCGGCGAGCCGGCGTCAGCACCACTTTTGTACCGCGCACGATAATGGGCAGGTCATCCATAGGGAGTCCTCCAGCCATGTCTATTGTAGCATTCTAGGCGCATCAGACAGGGCGTCAATGTACGGAAAGGGCCATATCAGCTAGAGTTACGGGGACCATAGGCGGATGAAACGGGGGTAGCAGTGGCGACGTGGATCTACTTGGTGCGTTTGACAAGGCCTGCAATGCTGACTGATCCGACGGTCGAGGAGACAGACATCATGGACCGCCACTTCGAGCGGCTGAAGAGGCTGTTCGAAGAGGGGACGGTGCACATGGCAGGTCCCGCTCTGGATGGGGCATTCGGCATCGTCGTTTTCGAAGCGGAGGACGAAGGGACAGCCGTCTCGACCATGAATGATGACCCAGCGGTAATGGCAGGCATCATGACCGCCGAGCTCCATCCGTTCCGTATTTCGCTGGAGCGTCAGCCATGACGGATACGGGCATTGCACTATTGCCCGCCTTGAGCTACGCCATCGTCTCGATCTTCACCCCCGGGCCCAACAATGTCACAGCCTCCTCGCTGGGGATGCGCATCGGCTACCGTCGCACGATTGGTTTCATCTGCGGCGTCGTCACGGGGTTCTTCGTCATCATGCTGGCAGCCGGTCTGCTCACTGAAGTACTGGTTTCGGCCTACGAGCGCATGGCGCTGATACTGCGGATTGTGGGGGTAGGGTATCTCCTCTATCTGGCGTACAGCCTGTTGCGGTCAAGCATCCATACACACGGAGCTTCCGAAGCCGGCTCCCGCTATCGGGACGGCCTGCTGCTGCAGCTGGTCAACCCTAAGGTCATCCTCTTCGCGCTGACGATGTATGCGACGCTCCTTGCACCGCTGACCAGCAATCCACTTGCTGTCGTGCTGTCGGCGCTGGTCATGGCTGGCCTCGCATTCGTGTCGACGTCGCTGTGGGCACTGCTCGGATCGGCGATCCAGCGGTTCATCGGAAGCCCGAAGGTGAAGGTTGCCTACACAGCCGTCATGGTACTTATGCTGTTGTACGCCGCCTGGTCCGTCGCGTTTTCATAGCATCCATCAGACTCTCAACGAACTCTCAGTAAGAGCGCTAGCCACGAGTTCCTGCAATTGACTGAGTGTAAAGGGTTTCTCAAGCACTCCCCTCAGCCGCTTGGAGATGTCCACTTCTACCGACCAGCCCAGATACCCCGTCATAAGAGCGATGGGCAAGTCTGGCGATATCTGCCAGAGGCTCTTGGCAAGATCAACCCCCGTCTGGTCGGGCAAGGCGAAGTCGGAGATAACAAGGCGGATGTCCGCCATGTGTCGAGCGAAGAGCGCGGTGGCTTCTTGAACAGAACCAGCTGATAGTGTTGCATAGCCCATCCCAGTCAGGGCGCGCTCGACGAACGCAAGGACTCCGCTGTCGTCGTCTACGATGAGGACGGTGCCCCTCGGTTTCGGCATCAGCGGTGCGGTCGACTGTTCGAGTGCGGCGGTATCCTGCGCCAGAGGTGTTCTGTCGACTCTCAGGAAGACCGTGAACGTGCTTCCAGCCCCGACGTGAGAGGAAACGCTCGCCCATCCCCCATGCCCTTGAGCAATGCTCTGGACGACGGACAGCCCGAGGCCGGTTCCCTTGCCCTGTCCCTTTGTCGTGAAGAACGGTTCGAAGACGTGGAGAACGAACTCGGGAGGAATGCCGCTTCCCGTGTCGGAAACCGCGAACCAGGCATAGGAACCAGGTGCGGGACACGAGGGAATGGTCGTTGCGTCCTCGACCGTGACCGTTCGTCGACCAGTTCTGATCGTGATAGTGCCACCGTCTGGCATGGCGTCGCGGGCATTGACCAGCAGGTTCATGAGAGCCTGCTCAAGCTGCGACGGATCGGCTGGGATTGATGAAGCCATGGGGTCCGGGACTACTGCAAGCGATATCTTCTCCCCGAGG
The DNA here is from genome assembly GCA_030652945.1 of Caldisericota bacterium. Taxonomy (GTDB): domain Bacteria; phylum Caldisericota; class Caldisericia; order Cryosericales; family Cryosericaceae; genus Cryosericum. Next base: position 11,541 of record JAUSAI010000001.1, read on the forward strand.
AGACGGCTCAGAACGGGACCCAGACCAACAATGAGACTGTCGAGATCAACGGAGACGAGGCGGAGAGGCTGTCGTCTGCTGAATGCCAGCAGTTGACGTGTCATCGAGGCTGCCGTAGCAGCGGCTTTCCGTATCCCTGCGACGTTGTCCTGCAGAGGGCTGTCGCCTGGGAGGTCAGCCCCCAGCAACTCCGAGAACCCGTTGATGCTCGTCAACAGGTTGTTGAAGTCATGAGCGATTCCCGCGGCCAA